>JAQSWN010000240.1 GCA_029266615.1 Polyangiaceae bacterium | reverse complement strand
GAGGGCGCGGGCTTCCGCCGTAACGACGCCGCGTTGAATCGTCACGAGGCGGTCGATCTCTTGGCGTCCACCCAGCTCTGTCTCCACGACCACGCTGCGATCCAGTGCGAAAGGGATGAAGGCACGGCTCTTGGCGGGGATCGGATCGCTCAGACCCTCGCCCAGGAACTGACCGTCCGCGTAAACCGTGAACGGCCCCGCGTCGAGCATGTCATTGGACGGATTTTCGAGCAGCGCGGCGCGAAACGCGAACTTCTCCGAACCACGCGCCGAGATGGGGTCGAAGTAGTAAACGGGCTTCGCGGTGACGTCGCGGCTCAGCATGCTCACCAGCGCCGACCTGCCCTTTTCGACCGTGAGCGGCGTGCTCGAAAGGAAGAACGCGCTGCCGAGCGGCTCGTCGACGGCCACTTCGCCCGGTTGCTTCGGCGACGCGTTGCCCTGCTGCGGCTTGGCTTCGCTTTGCAACGCCAAGATCCGGACCGCTTCCCCTTGCGCGACGCGACCATTCGCCACGACCTCGATCTGCTCGGCGCTCACGCCGTTTTGCACCAACTGGTCGCGCACTTGGTTTGCCCGCTTGAGCGACTCGGAGGCGCCGTCCTTGTCGGTACCGAGCGCGAAGCCTTCGACCCTGATCTTTTCCTGCAGTTGCTGCGCGCGGCGCGCTACACCGACCAGCGAGTCCTGAAGCGTCGGGCGATGCGCGCGCTTCATCCTTGCCCCGGGCTTGGCGGGCCGGCGATCACTAGCGCCCGAACCGGCCGTGGTCGTCGCGGCGACGGGCATGGATTGCTCGCTCGCTGGCGCCGCGGCCTTCGGCTCCAAGTCGGAAAGCGACACGTTGGCGAGCACTTGCAGCTCCTTGCCCGCCACCGTGTAGGGCGACCCGCCCGTCGGCGGCGCGACGCCTAGCAGCTGCCCGTCGCTCAGCGTTTCTCGCTCGACGTAGCGCACGCTGCGCAAGTCGAAGCGGAACGACAACGCGGACGTGGAGCCGACGCCGATCGCCACCTGATTCCAGTCTTCCCCCGACACGTTGTCCACCACCGCCCAGGCTTCGAGTCGCGCCGGCTTGTCCCGGCTCAGATTCAAGCGGTAGCTCGGCTTCCAAGCCGGGCTCTCCGTGACGTACGAAATCTTGAGCTCGGTCGGCGCGGGCTTCGGCAGTTGAATCGCGATGTCCACTTGGTCGCCGACATGCTCCACGGTGGGGAAAGAGACCGGCACCGGCTTGCCGGAGCGCGCGTCGGCGACCGTGAGCGACTTGAGTAAATCGTCCAGCCGCTCGCTGGGCACACGCAGCTTGAGCTCGGAGCCACGCAGCGTTGCGTTACGCTCGAAGTACGCGACGCCATTACGGTAAACCACTACTTTGCCGAGCGCGGCGTTGCTTTCTATCGGCCGCGGTAGCGTGGTGGCGCAGCCGCCGAGGCCGAGGGTTACGGGAAGCAGTAGGAACGAAAAGGGGACCAGGGGACGCAGCATGGTGATTCCTCGTTGGCAGCAACGCCGGACGTGGCCCGGCCCTTACAGGACGCGCGTGGAGCCCGAACGATCTGGGACGCCAGGGCTGACGCTCACGGCGTCGCGACCACGATTGGCTGCCCGTGCGGCTGGTGTCCGAGACGCACGTCGATGCTCGGGTGGCGCTTCACCAAACCCTCTAGGGCCGAAAGGCTCCCCGCGCTCTGCTCCACGTCAGTAGAGAAGGTGCCGGGCTCCACCTCGTGCTCCCACCCCCACGCGGTGTGACTTGCGTCCCCCACCATCAGCACCGGGCCGCGTGGCGTACGCGCCAAGTAAGCCGTGCTCCCCGGCGAGTGCCCGGGAACGTGCAGCGCCCACAAAGAACCGTCTCCCAGCACGTCCAGCACGCCTGCGAAACGCCCCGCCGGATCCGTTTGGAATTGCCACTCCCCGAGGGCGGCGTGACCCTCGAAAGCGCGATCGGTGATTGGGCGTGTGAACAAATTCAAGAGTCCGTGTGCGCGCGCCTCGCCGGGGCCACTGAAGAGCGGAGTCGTGTCGGGCACGTCAGGAAGCCCCAAGACATGATCTAGATGCAGGTGCGTGAAGAAGACACCCGAAAGCGGCTGCTCTTGCCGTGCGAGCCACGTCTTCAGGTCGACCTTCACCTCCAAGGTAGAAAGCTTCGCTAGCTTCGCCACGAAGCCGCGCACCGCCGCACGCTCCGGAGCCACCTGCAGCGCATGCTCCACGCCTGTGTCCACGATGAAGAGGCCTCGCGTCGGGTGGCGGAGCGCATGAAAGTAGATCTCGATCGGTTGCTCGGACGAGGTGAGCCCGGCGGCCCGAGCTTTCGGGTGATCGAGGTTCAGCATGCCTTCTAGAGGCACCTGCCAGCTCGCGGCCGCGATGGTTTCGACCTCGACCGGCCCCGGTTGCTCGATGACTTGCTCCAGCGAGGCGCTCGAGTCGCTTCTTCCCCACTGCGCCTCACCCGCCGGGTGCCCCGTGACCACACAGCCCTGCGCGAGCACGACGGCGTTGATGGCTAAGCAGACACCCGAATAGGCGTAGATCTTCCTGACGAGCATGCGCCAAGCATAGGCATTCCGGAATATAGTGATAACTGCCCATTGTCGGATGTTACCATCCGAAAATGGATGTCAGCTGGGAAGATGTACGGCTATTTCTTGCGATCGCCGATCACGGCAGTCTGACCGAAGCCGCGCGGCGGCTGCGCGTGGGGCAACCCACCGTGAGCCGCCGCCTCGCCGAGCTCGAAGAGAACGTCGGCTACCCACTGTTCCAGCGGAGCGTGGAAGGCGCGACGTTGACGAGCCAAGGGGAGCGTTGGCTCGAGCCCGCGCGTCGCATGGCGGAGTGGGCGGGCGAGCTGAGCCGCGCTGGTGAGCACGCGGATGCGGCTCCGACCGGAGTCGTACGCGTCGCCGCGCCTCCCGGTGTCGCGTACGACTTCGTCGCGCCGTTTGCGCGGCTGGTCCGCGAGCGCTACCCGCACATCGAGCTCCAAGTACTGGCGCGCGTCGAGTACGCCGATCTCGGACGCCGCGAAGCCGATATCGCGCTGCGGGTGCGAGCGCCAACGCAGCGCGACCTCACGGTCGTGTACGAGCTTCCGCATTTCACGGACGTGTTCGTGAGTAAGGCCTACGCGAAGAAGCTACCGCCGTGCCCTGCTCTCGCAGATTTGAGCTTCATCGTTTGGGCGCCGCCGTTCGACGAGCTTCCCCCCAACCCTCAGCTGCGCGCGGCCGTGCCGGACTTTCGTGCCGGGTTCGCGGCCGACGACTACATCGTGCAAATTCGGGCTGCCGAAGCGGGCGTGGGGGCCATGTTCATGCCCAAGATCAAGCACCGGTTCAATCAGAGCTCACCGCTCGTGCCGCTAGGTCTCGACTTGGGACAACACTCCCAAGGCGAGATGCGGGTGGTGTGCGCGAAGTCAGCGCTCGGAGTAGCGCGCATCCGCGCGGTCGCCGAGCTGCTGAGAGAGGAGCTCGAGTACGCTGAAAAGCTCTCCGCCGAAGCGTTTGGCCCGGTGCGGTGATTCCCCGTGCGCGCTATGCTCAGCCGCTCCGCATGGACTCGTCGAAGCTCTCCATTGCGCTCTTGGAGGCGTTCTGCGCCCTGGGCTTCGTGGTGTGCGGCGTGGTCCTCGGCTTCTGCTTCGGCGGTCTCCTCGGACCCCGGCTAGTGGACCACGGCGGCCAAGGCTTGGCGGAGGTCGGGGCAATGCTCAACGGCGCGATTGTCGGCACCGGGCTCGGCGTGCTCGCGGCGGCCCTGGCCGTCTTGCGGCTCTCCCGCGAGCGGCGACAACGTTTGGCCACCAGCGCACTTCTGCTGGCGGCGCTGACGGCGCTGTTCACGGCCGTGGCCGTTCAGCGCTTCGGAGCCTGGTGAGCGGCACCGCGAGTGTTAGAGTGCCCGCCTGCCGATGACCAAGCTGTCCGTGAACGTGAATAAGGTGGCCACGCTGCGTAACACGCGTAGCCTGGAGATTCCGAGCATAGTCAAGCTGTCGCGCATCGCGCTCGCGGCGGGCGCCCACGGCATCACCGTGCATCCTCGCCCCGATCAGCGCCACATCCGCCCGGGGGACGTGACGGAGCTCGCCGAGCTGCTGAAGAGCTTTTCTGGCGCCGAATACAACATCGAGGGCAACCCTTTTCACGGCCTCATCGAGCACTGCGTGCAGGTACGGCCCCATCAAGCCACCCTCGTGCCGGACGCGCGCGAGGCGTTCACGAGCAATCACGGTTGGAACCTGGCCGAGCTTACCGCGACGGCGCGGGCAGCGCTCTCACGCAGCGTGGCCGAGCTCAAGGACGCGGGCTGCCGCGTGAGTCTCTTCTTGGATCCGGTCGCGGAGATCATGCCTTTGGCGCGCGAGCTCGGCGTCGATCGCGTCGAGCTCTACACGGAGCCGTACGCGGCGGCGGCGGCGGCGGGCCGGGGTGCGGAGTCGGTTGCGCTCTACGGCCGCGCGGCGGCGGCCGCGCGCGACGTGGGGCTGGGCGTCAACGCCGGCCACGACTTGAGCCTCGCGAACCTGGAAGCCTTCGTCAAGGGCGCGGGCCCCATCGACGAAGTCTCCATTGGTCATGCGCTCATCGCCGACGCGTTGGAGCTCGGCATGGCCGAGACGGTGCGCCGCTACCTTTTGCAGTGCGGCTGACGACGCGAGCGCCTACGCGGCGCGGATGAGAACTTTGAGTGGCTCGCGCACGGAGCCGGGGCGAAAATTGCGAATTCGCTCGAGGAATGCGGGCGTGACCTCGTAACCGCGCGCGACGAACAACGTACCCGTCGCCATCTTCACGTCGGCGGCTAGCACCATTCCGCTGCGCAGCGCCGCCACCGAGATGTCACGAATCTTGTCGCCTTCCTTGCGCTGGCCGAACAGCCCGAGGAATGCGGCGAGCAGCGTGGGCTCGTATTGATCGGCGCGGCCTTTGAGCGCGTTGAGCGCGGCGGCGCTGCTTTGTCCTTGCGCCTCGAGCCCGTCGAAGTCGACTGCGACGCGGAGCATCTGGCTCCAGCGCGCGAGCTGCGCTTGCGGGACCGTTGACTCCTCGCGCGGCTCCGAGGGCTGGTAGGGCTTCACGTAGCTCGCCAAAATCTCGCGAACGGGCTCGAGCCGGGGGATGTGCGCCAGGAGCTGCTCGGTGATGTCCGGCGAGCGATCGAGCATCTGCTGTTCTTCGCCGCTGAGCGCGGCGCCGTAGTACACCTTCTCTAGCGTTTCGGGAGGGAGCGTGAACGTGGCCAGCTGCGACAACATTGCCGCGACCTCCACCTGCCAGCGCTCCGCGAGCTCCAGCTTGTCGGCCAGAGCCGTGACGTGCTGCTTCACGCGCTGGGCGCGTCCGAACGCGACCGGGTTGGTGATGGACATGACGTCCGTGAGCATCTTGATGCTGCCGTGCAGGGTTTGCTCGAGGAGCTGCTGCTCGGCCCGAGTCACGCGGTGGAGCTCTGCGGCCGCGTCCACCGCGCTCAGCAGCTCCGGCGGCGGGCAAGGCTTGACCAAAAAGCGGAACACCGCCCCTTTGTTGACGGCGGCGATGGCGGCGTCTACCTCCGCGTGACCGGTGAGCAGGATGCGCGTGGTGAGCGGAAAAGAGCTGCTCGCCTTGGCCAAAAATTCTGCGCCGTTCATGCCCGGCATACGCATGTCCGAGATGACGACCGCGGCCGGAGGCTGGCGCGCGAGCAGCTCCAACGCCGCGGCTCCGCTCGTCGCGGTCTCGACCTCGTAACGCCGCCGCAGGTGCAAGGACAATCCGCTCAGCACCTGGGGCTCGTCGTCGACGCACACGACCCGGCTCCGCGCTTTAGCTTCCATGCCGCTCGCTCCGCTTGGCTACGACGCGGCTCACCACCGCGACCAACTGCTCCGCGCGGCACGGCTTGACCAACCAGCCCACGGCGCCCGCTTTCTTTGCCTGTGACAAGGTAGCCTCGCTCACCTCCGTGGTCATGAACACCGCGGGCGGCAGGTGGGCGGAGCCATCCTTGCGCATCCAATCCAGCACCCCGAAGCCACTCATGCCCGGCATGTTCAGGTCGATGATGACCAGGGAAAGGTCGCGCATTTCTTTCAGCGCGGCGATGCCCCGGAAGCCGTCCGGCGCGGAGACGACGGTGAACCCAGCCGGGCTCAGCGCATCCGTCACCGCTCGGCGCATGGTCTCCGCGTCGTCGATGATGAGGACCTTGCTCATACTGGTAGCCCGCTCCGTGTGCTCTCCACCGAAAGCGGAAGGCGGATCACGAACGTCGTGCCCAACCCCAGCTCGGTTTCGAAATCGATCGTGCCGCGATGGCGCTTGACGATGCAGTTGTAAGCCATCGCCAGCCCCTGGCCGGTGCCCTTGCCGACCTCCTTGGTCGTGAAGAAGGGCTCGAAGACGCGCGAACGGGCGTGCTCGGGAATGCCGGTGCCGGTGTCCCGGACCCGAATCTCGGCGTGAGTGTCGCTGCATTGGGCGCTAATCGAGATTTTGCCCTTGTTTCCGCTGCTGCCGACGACGTCCGCGACCGCGTGAGACGCGTTGATGACGAGGTTCAAGATGACCTGATTGAGCTCGCCACCGATGCACGGGACCTGCGGCAGGCTCGCGTCCAAGGAGAGCTCCACGTCGGCCACGTACTTCCACTCGTTGGTCGCGACCATGACCGTGCTCTCAATGAGCGACCGCAGGTCCGTCGGCGTGAGTCGGTCACTCTCCGGATGCGCGAACGCCTTCATGGCGCGCACGATCTTGGTGACTCGCTCGACGCCGCCGAGCGAGCGCTCAATGACGGTGGGCAGCGCCTCCCGGGCATACTCGAAGTCGAGGTCGACTTCGGCCTGGGCTAGCTCCGCCAGCTTCTCCGCGCTCGGCTTCTCGCTCGCGGCCTCCGTGACGGCGGCGCGCAGCATGTCCAGCAGGTGGAGCACGTCACCGATCGCGGCTTGCGCGAAGTGCAGGTTGTCGCCGATGAACTGCATCGGGGTGTTGATCTCGTGCGCGACGCCGGCCGCGAGCTGACCGATGGCGCCGAGCTTCTGCGACTGTAAGAGCTGGTCTTCCAATCCGCGCCGCTCGGTCACGTCCCGCACGATGCAGACCAGCTCGTCCTCTCCGCTACGCACGATGCGGACTTCGTGGTGCAGCTGGCTGCCGTCGTTGGAGGTAGACGTTACACCGAGGGTCTCTGCCGCCTGCGCGAGCTCGCGCGGCTGAACGAGCGCCGCTTCGAGGCGCGCGCGGAGCCGCTTGTCCGCAATCGTCTCGCTGAGGGTGAGCCCTTCGCGGAGCGCGACGAACGGGGAGCCCTGCCGCTCCACCCCGTTTTTGACGCTCAGAATCATGCCGTCGCTGCGCACGCGGAAGAGTGTGTCGGGCAGGGCGGATACGAGCGCGCGCTGCCGCTCTTCGCCTCGTATCCGCTCGTCGATGTCGGAGAAGATCAGGACCATCCGCAAGGGGCAGTCGTTTTCGTCCCGCTGGGCCGCCCCGCGCACCATGATGTGCCGGTAGCCGCCGTAGCGGTGGCGCATACGCACGGTCGTGTAGAGCGGCCAGCTTTGCTTCAAGTGGTCGTCGATCAGCTTGAGCGCGCGCTTGCTGTCTTCGTGGTGCATCAGGTCGCGCCAGGCGTCCGCGCTCGCGCAGTATTCCCGGTGCTCCTCGCCGTCGAAGCCGAGGAGGTGGCTAAAGCGCGCGTTGTAGCTGGTCTCCCCGGTCACCAAGTCCCAATCGACGATGCCGTCCTGGGTGGCGCTGAGCAATATCTCCAGCAGCCGCGCCTTGGCTTCCGGATTGTCGCCGACGAGCGCAGAGCTCATTTTCCGAGCAGCTCCCGCGCCTCTTCGAGGACGCCCACGGCCTGTGCGCGCTGCTCGCGGAGCCGCGTCGGCGCCACGCCGAGCGTCGCGAGGCGGGCCTCGTCGAGCACCGGCGGGGCTTGGAAGGGTGACGGAGACACCTCGCCGACCAGCGCGTCGCACAAGTGCACGACATCCACCAGCTCCAGTGTGTCGTGGTCCACGCGGGACGGATCCTCGTGGTAAGCGACCGCTTCCAGCACCGCGTGCGGGATTCCCCAAAGACCGAGCAGGTACGCGCTGAGCGCGGCGTGCTGGGCGGCGTCGCCGGGGCGCCTTTCACCCCGCGTGGAGAGTACCAAGTGACCCATGTCCCGCAGCATCCCGGCGACGAACGCGTCGTCCGCCTTGCGCCGGTCCGCCGCGTACCAGCGCCGGCCGAGGAGCGCGACGCCCAGCGAGTTCAGCTGAAAAGCGCGGTAGCTCGCCGCGGGGAGCGCCCTCTGGTTCTGCGCCGTAGCCATGGTCTCCATCGCAAGCGCGAGGTCGCGCAGCGCCAGCGCCCCCAGGTACGTTGCGGCTTGGCTGATGCTGCTCACGGCGCGAGGCAGCCCGAAGAAGGCGGAGTTCGCTACCTGAAGGAGCTTGGCGCAGAGCGTCGGCTCCCGCTCGATGATCCGCGCGACGTCCTGAATGCCCGAGCTCGGATCGCCCACGACCTTGCTGATCGAGAGGTAGGTGCTGGGCGCCGCGGGCAGAAGGCTGACGTCGCCGGCCAAGGATTTCAGCTCCTCGGCCGCGAGCAGCTCGTTCAGCTCGCAGCAGCGCTTCACGACGCTGCGCAGCTTCTCCACGTCGCACGGCTTGGCCAGGAACTGGTGCGCGGTGAATACGCTCTTGAGCGCAGTTTGCGGATCGGTCTGTCCGGAAAGCACGAGTCGCACGGCCTGCGGTTGCAGCTCCTTGACCCGGGTCAGCAGCGTCGCGCCGTCGACGATGGGCATCCGCATGTCCGTCACGACAACGTCGAACTTGGAAGACTCGACCTCGAGCTTGCCGGCGGGCCCCCCGAGCGCGAACACCATGTCCCACTCCCGCCGCTGAGGTCGCAGCACCGCGCGCAAGCCCTCCAAAATCGCGGACTCGTCATCGACGAAGAGCACGCGCTGCTTTCGTGTACCGCCCGCCACGGGCAAGGTGGAAGATTCGGGATCCGGCTTGATGCTCCGCGCTTGCATATTCCCGTGCCGGGGCTCGCCGCGAAGGGCGCTGTCCCGACCTGGGATCTAACGGCCGCTCGCGGCGGCCCTGAAGGGGGTCAGCGGCTGGAGGTCTCGGCGCCGAACGCCAGGGGCACGGCGCCTTGCACCTGGACCGCGTGCCAGCCCGGTTGGGGGTCCGGCACCAGCAGCAGCGCACCCCCGAGATGATCCATCGGCGTGCGGTACACGGTGATGCTCGCGATCACGTTGCCGTTCGCGTCCAGCACGTTGGCGAGCTCCGGGTCACCGCTAGGGTGCCGTGGCGCTTCTCGCGGAAGGCCCCAGCGCGGCCCTCTGAAGTCCGTGAGCAGGAACAGGAAGTGTTGCGGGTCGCCTGGCGGCGGCAGCTCGTTCTGGATTCCGTTCAGGATCGCGACTCGATCCGCGAATAGGCCGTAAGTGTAGTCGCTCACCCACTGGTTGTTGCAGTAGCCCATGATGTCGGTCGCGACGTCCGGATTGTGGAGCTTCTCCGGAGCTTCGAAGCCCCACCAGCCAATCTTGGCGCCCGCATAAGGGTACTTGCTGTCCGGCTGTGCTGCGCCGCCGCAGGGCGAGTGCGGACGCCCGTGATTGTGGCCCACTTCATGCGCGAACGTCTGTGCGGAAGCGAGGTTGGCGTAGGACAGCCCGAGCGAGACTCGCTGGTGACGCGAGAAGCTCTGCGTGTTGGTGACGAACCCGATGCCCGCGACGCAGCCGCCGTTGCAGTACTGACCGATGTTGTCCGTCGGCTGGAACAAGCCGTAGTAGTAAACGTCCGCGGCCGCGTCGTCCGACTCGTGCAGCTTGGCGAGCTGATCCAGCGCTTCGCTCCAACCATCCCCTTGTGCAGAGACGGCCTGGTTCACCTTCATTGCCGGACCGAGCGTGTATTCGACGCCGCTCGTCGGGTACATGAGCGCGAGGTAGTTCTTGTAGCCGTCCAGGCGCGCCGTGTCGGTCGCTGCGGTGCGCCCGTTGACCTCGAGCGGAACGAAGCGGAGCTTGATCGTGCCCGTCTTGCGGGTTCCCAAGAGCTGGTTGTCCATGGCCGGGAACCGCGCTTTGCCGGCGGTGCCGGCTGGCGTCCCGTCACACTCGACGATCTCGACCGCGTAGCGCGTCTCGGCCGTGAAGTCCTCGCCTTTGACGTCGATGTTGAACGTCGTTCCGAAGCTGTTTTCTGCGGAGGCGGCGCTGACGTTGCGCTTGGCGTAGTAGTTGGACTTCAGCGTGCCGTT
>JAQSWN010000239.1 GCA_029266615.1 Polyangiaceae bacterium | reverse complement strand
ATGATCTTGAAGCCGTTGTCCGGCGCCGCGTTGTGGCTCCCGGTGATCATCACGCCGCCGTCCGTGTTCAGGTGGTGAACGCCGAAGTACAGCGCCGGGGTCGGGCCGACGCCCACGTCCAACAGTTGCGCGCCGCCGCGCTGCATTCCGCGGGTGAGCGCCGCGTGGATGCGCGGACCGGAGAGGCGACAGTCCCGGCCGACCGCCAAACGCGGCGCGCGGCCCAAGCTTCGTCCGATGAGCTCGGCGACGCCGCGGCCGATGCGCTCGGCGATATCGTCGGTCAGGTCGCGCTCGGCGACGCCACGGATGTCGTACTCTCGGAAGATATGCTTGCTCATGGCAGAAGGCGGCGGATGTTATCACAGCCCGCCGCTACTGCTGCCCCGAGCCGGCCGGCGAGGCGGAGGCCGCGCCGGGGCAGGCCGGCGGTCTGGGGCACGCGGATTGCGGACCCAAGAGGGTGACGTTGTCCGGGTACCAGCGCGGGCGCGCGTGCCAGAGCTGCCCGCCCGTACGGCGCAGCTCCAGCGGTGCCAGGCGGCAGTGCGCCTGCGGCACCACCCACTCGCCCGGTTGCCATTCCCAGCGGTCCGTGAACTCCCAGTAGCCGTCGACCCACACGCACTGGCGATTCGGCTGCGCGGGGACCTCTTCCACCTTGGCCGGCGGCGGCGGGTAGGGGACCTGCACGCCGTCATTCGGCGGATGCGCTCCGCGCGGTGCCTCCACGGTCGCGGGGCCGCAGCCGAGCAGCCACGCGAACGCGGCGAGTGTCAGCCCCCGAGCCATGCCAGCGCCTCTTCTCGAATGACATCGCCGAAGACGAGCAACTCCAAGGCGGCGAGCACCAGGAAGGGACCAAATGCGATCCTTGCCTTGCCGAACCCTTCCTCCGGTTCCTCCGCCAGCGGATCCAGCGCCAGCTCCCGCTCGAGCTCCGCCCGCTCCTCCGGCGAGGCCTGCTCGAGCTCGGCCGCGAGCTCCGCGCGCTCGAGCTTCACCGCTTCTGGCTCCTCGATTTTGCCGCGCACTAAATACAGCGCCACCACCACCAACGTCGCTTGGACGGCGCCGCCGAGCAGCGTGAATAGCGCGCCTTGCCAGCCAAACCACGCGCCCGCCAGCATCACGAGCTTGGCGTCACCGAGGCCCATCCCCGGCTTGCCGCGCAGCAGCCGATGCAGCAAGTCGAACGGCAACCAGACGACCGCAAAGCCAACCGCGGCTCCGACGAGGCTCTCTACGAAAGTAGCGCCGGGACGAAGCGGCACGGAGAGCACGCCGAGCGCGGCCCCTCCCAGCGTGAGCTCGTCCGGCAAATACATGTGGGACAAGTCGATGAACGCGGCCGCGATGAGCGCGAGGCCCACCGCGAGCTCCGCCGCGAAGAGCAGTAAGCCTTGCCAGAGCGGAGTCTCCAGCGGCAGCGTGAGGAGCGAGCTCTGAATCAACGCTCCGCCGAGCAGCCCGCCGAGCAGCTCCACTAGAGGGTAACGGGGCGAGATGGGCGACTTACAGCACCTCGCGCGGCCTCGCAGCATCAACCAGCCCAGCACCGGCAGGTTGTCCACGACGCGGATGGGCGTGCCGCAGGTCGTGCAATGCGAAGCGGGGAAGGCGACGCTTTCACCGCGCGGCAGGCGGTAGATCACCACGTTCAGGAAACTGCCGAACACCAAACCGAGCGACGCACCGACGCCCATCCAGAACCACGGCGGAAGCTCGAAGACCGTCACGCCGTGGCAGACTACACCGACTCGGCCAGCAGTCGATCCAGCTCGCCCGAGCGATTCAGCCGTGCCAAATCGTCAAAACCGCCGACCGGTTTTCCGTTGATGAAGATCTGCGGCACCGTGCGCTGGCGGGTCACGTCCAGCAGCCATTTGCGCTTGGCCGGATCGTCGGACACGTCCACCTCTTTGAACGGGACGGCCTTGCCTTCCAGCAGGTACTTGGCCCGAACGCAGTAACCGCAAAACGGCGTGGTGTAGACGACGACTTCGGCCATGTTGGGTCCGAGCAACGTAAGACCTCACCCGGGGCCACGCTACCCTCTGCTAGTCTCTCAAGGGTCATGCCGGACGAGGCGCCTCACACCACGCTGTCTCTGGACCGCTACCTGCCCCAGGCCAAGTCGCTGATCGCCCGAGCGCAGGCGCTCGCCGACGAGCGACGCCACCTCGAGGTCGTGCCGCTGCACCTGCTCGCTCGCGCGCTCGAGCGTGGCAAAAGCTCGCGCCTCGTATTCGAACGGGCGACCTCCAGCGTTCTGGATTTCGAAGCCGCTGTAGAGCGCGCTCTGACCGGACTGCCACAGTCCAAGGAGCGCTCTTACCTTTCCGACGCCATGTTGGATTTGCTCGGCCGCGCGGAGCGAGATGCCTCACTCGAACGCGCGCCACGCGTGACGACCGCGCACTTGCTCAACGCGCTCTCACAAGAAATTCGCGGCGCAGCCGGTGAAATCCTGTCTGCGTTCGGAGTGGTGCCCGGCTCGCTGCGTCACCACGTCGGGCTGTTGGACGAGAAAGCGGACACGGCCGCAGCGGACGCAGGCGCGCCGACGGATCTCACCCGCCCCGTGCTGGACAGCCCCCGCGCCGGCGATCCCGTGATCGCGCGCGGCAACGAGGTGCGTCGCCTGGTAACCATCCTCGAGCGGCGCCAAAAGAATCACCCGCTGCTCGTCGGAGAGGTCGGCGTAGGCAAGCGCGCCATCGTGCGAGCGCTCGCCAAGCGCATCGCCGCCGGAGACGTGCCGACCCGGCTCGTGGGCGCGCGCGTGGTGGAGCTGGAGCTCGGCGCGGCCGTCGCCGGTACGCGACTGCGCGGCGACGTGGAAGAGCGCCTGCGCAAGCTGTTCGCCCAACTCGCAGGAACGGCGCGCGGGGGCGGGGAGCACATTCTCTTCATTTCCGGCTTGGAGCAGCTGCTCGGTCAGGGGCCAACCGGCTCGAGCTTGGCGGACGCGTTGCGGCTCGCCCTTTCGCGTGGAGATTTAAGGGTCCTCGCGACCACTACTCCGGACGGCTTGCGGCGGCTGACGGAGAAGGATCCGCTCTTGCTGCGCTCTTTCAGCGAAATCCTGGTGGAAGAGCCGAGCGTCGCCGACGCGATCGAGATCGTGCGCGGCGTCGCGCAATCGATCGAGCAGCACCACGGCGTGCCAATCCAGGACCGCGCGGTGGTGGCCTCGGTCGAGCTCGCCAAGCGCTACTTACAGGACCGTCGCCTACCGGACGCCGCCATCGACCTCTTGGACGAGTCCGCGGCCGCGAAGCGTGTGGAGACGGACGGCATGCCGCTGGAGCTAGACCGCTTGCTGCAACGGCTGAGCTCGCTCAACGCGCAGCTCGCCGCGCTCGCCGACGAAGAAGACGTCGCCGCCAAAGAGCTCGCCGCCAAGTTGGATGCGGAGCGCGCCAGCATCGAGCCGCGAGCCAGCACGCTGCGCGCGACCATCGAAGGACGCCGCAGCGTCACCGCCGCCGTGAAGAACCTGCGCGCCGAGCACGCCGCCGCCGAACAGGAGCGACAGCGCGCGGCCGAGAACAAGAATTTCGCGCGGCTCGGCGAGCTGGAGCACGTCACCCTGCCGGAGCTCGGGAAGCGCGTGGCCGAGGCTGAAGAAGCGGCGCGAGCTCAGGGTGGGAGCGTGGAGAGCCCCAAGCTGCAGGAGCAAGACGTCGCCGCGACGCTCGCGGCGTGGACCGGAATCCCCGTGGACCGGATGTTGGAGGCAGAGGCCGAAAAGCTGCTGAAAATGGAGGCGCGGCTGAGCGAGCGCATCGTGGGGCAAGACCACGCGCTTTCGGCGGTGGCGCGCGCGGTGCGGCGTGGCCGGGTTGGCTTGCGCGATCCGAAGCGCCCCATCGGCTCGTTCTTGCTGCTCGGTCCGAGCGGCGTCGGCAAGACCGAGCTCGCGAAGGCGCTCGCCGAGTTCCTGTTCGACGACGAAGCGTCCCTCACGCGGCTCGATATGAGCGAGTTCATGGAGCGCCACATGGCGCAGCGGCTCATCGGCGCTCCCCCCGGCTATGCGGACAGCGAGCAGGGCGGCTTCTTGACCGAAGCCGTGCGGCGCCGGCCCTATTCGGTGCTGCTGTTCGACGAGGTGGAGAAGGCGCACCAAGACGTCTTCAACCTCCTCCTCCAAGTGTTGGACGACGGGCGCCTGACCGACGGTCGCGGACGACTCGCGGATTTTTCGAACACGGTCGTGGTGATGACCAGCAACATCGGCTCCGAGCGCATCTTGAGCGCGGACGCGAAGCTGTTCGAATCCGAGGACGGCCGGGACGCGCTGCGCGACTTGATGTTCGACAAGCTCGGCCAGTTCTTCCGGCCGGAGTTCCTGAACCGGCTCGACGACACGGTCGTGTTTCGCCCCCTCAGCAAGCAAGATTTGCGGCGTATCGTGGACATCCGGCTCCGCGAGCTCTCCCGCATGCTCGCGCCGCGCAAGCTCACGCTGGACGTCTCCGAGGCGGCCAAGCTGCGCTTGGTGGATCTCGGCTACGAGCCGGCGCTGGGGGCAAGGCCGCTCAAGCGCACCCTACTGAAGGAGCTCCAAGATCCGCTTTCCCACGCGCTGCTCTCCGCGCAGATGCCGGCGGGCGGTACCGTGAAGGTCGACCTCGAAGGCGACGCTCTGAAGCTCACGACCGTCAGTAACTAGCGGCGGTGTGGCGCGCTTCGAAGGCGCGGGCGCACGAGCGTTTGCTGATGCCCTGACCGAGACAATTCATCAGCTCGTAGTCGTAGGGCGTCGTCAGGCATTCACGCGTGAGATCTTCGGCGCGGAGCGCGAGCCGTGGCTCGACCTCGAGCGCGAGGGCGGGGGTGCCGGGTCTCACCCCCAGCTGCCCGAGCGCGAACGCGCGACACTCCGCGGGGCCCGGCAGCTTGCGCGCGCAACCCGAGAGGCACAAAAGCAGCAACGGGAGGCAGCTGGCGATGGCCCGCATACCTCCCGTTATAGCTCAGGACTCGAGCTGGGTTACTCGCCGCCGTGCATGCCGGGCGGCATGGCCATACCGGGCGGCATACCCGGGGGCATGCCCGGAGGCGTAGCCGCGGTCTTGTCCTTCTTGTCCTTGTCTTTGTCTTTCTGGAACTTCTTCTCGTCAGCGATGGCCCAATCGGCGGCCCAGCTGGAGATGCTCCAGATGTCGTCGCTACCCGTCACCTTCACCCAACGGCTGGAGCCCTCGGCGTTGCTGCCGATGGCGACGTCGCGCTTGGCGCCGTCTTTCAGCGTGAGTTGAATGGTGGCGACCGGTTTGTCCAAGCCCACCTCGGCCGGGGTCTTGCCCTTGTCGGCAAAACCGTCCGCGTTGAGCGTCTTGTAGGCGCGGACGAAGTCTTTCACCTTGGAGTCGTCGAACTCCTTGATGGGCTCGCCTCCGCCCTTCGCCTTGGCGAACTTGCCCTTCCAGTTCTCGCCGTCCTTGGTGAAGCTGAGTTGGCCGTGCTCGTTCTGGATGGTGGCGGCAGTGACGTCACCCTCCTCGAACTTGAACAGGGAAAGGTCCCGCCAGCCCTTCGCATCGCGCGCATACAAGTAGCTGGAGTAGCCCTTGACCGCGTACACGCCATCCTTGCCGGCGATGCGAGTCATCTGCCCGCGGCCGCCGTTGTCGCCGAATCGCGCGTCCAGCACGGTGGTGCCGCCCTTGCTGAATACGGCGTGCAGACCCTTGTCGTCCGACACGCCGTACTTGGCGTAGGAGGTCGCGGCCGAGTCGATCGTCTCGGCCACCTTGAGCGACTTCAAGTTGTCGAGCAGGGACTTCACGTTGGCCTGGTTGGCCTTCGCGTCGACCGGCTTGGTCAGCTTCCAGTCTTCTCCGCTCTTGGTGAGCTCGATGTCCACGGGCGCGCCGCCGTCCTCACCGGCCTTGTTCAAGACGATTTTGTCGATCGCCTTGATGTCGTCTTCCTTGATGTCGATCTTCGGCATCGCTGCGGCTTGCCCGCTCAGCGAGTACTTGGCCGCGTTCTCCGCCTCCTTCTTGTTTTGGAGGTAGAGCCCGCCGCCGAGCACGCCGAGCACGCCGAGCGCTACGTAGAGCTTCGTTTCGGTGTTCATTGCCATGGTGTGTGTCTCGCTCCGAATTCCGAAGTTCGCTCAGACCTTCATCGCGTCGCGACGCGACTGGCGGCTTCGCCAGCGCAGCACGCCGAAGGCGCCGAACAGCACGGGCATGCCGAGGATGAGGCTCCACTGCACGTTCCTCTGCAGGTTCTTGCGAGCGGCGCGATATTCCTCGTCCTTCTTCTTCATCTCTTCTTCGCTGTCCTCGGCCTTGAACTTGGGCTTCGTGACGCTGCTGTAGGTGAGGCTCGGCTCGCCGAGCAGCTTGGCGCTGGAGGCGACCAAGTCAGCGTCGCCCGCCATCCAATCCAACGTGTTCTTGAAGGCGATGATCGTGTTGGTGAGGTACTTCGTGTACGGCTGCGCGAGCGCGAGCAGCTTGGGGTCGCCGCCCACGGCGCCGAACATGGCGAACTGGCCGCCGAGCTCGGGGCCGTTGCCGGCGTACGCGAACGGGTTGGTGAGGAACAGACCGGAAGCCACGACCAGTACGCGCGAGGGGCTCGCGGCGCGCTCGGGCGCCTTGATGTCCTCCGAAGGACTACCGGCGAAGGCGCTCTTCAGCTTGCCGTCGGCGTAGGCGGCCAGCACGCGCTGGTCCTGCTTCGCCTTGGGCTTCCACTGGTCGCGCAGCTTCATGTCGATGGTGTCCGAGCTGTCCACGTTGCTGGCAGGCGTGGAGCGAGCCACGGCTTCCAACTTCACGTCCGCCGGCTGCTTGTCCCGCTTGAGGTCCAAGCTCGAGGGGAAGGGGAAGATCACCTCGTCCAAGCGGAAGAAGCCGGCAAAGCCGGTGTCCAGCAGCTTGGTCTTCTCGTCCATGCGCGGGTCGTTGATGACGTGGGCGATGCCCGGGTGGCGTAGCCAAACCGGTTGGCCCGTCTGGGTCATGACCTGCACGCGGAACTGCGCGCCGTGATCGAACACGGCGTCCTTGTTGAGGTGAATGCCGTACCCGTCCAAGAGCTTGTCCAGACCGTGGGTGCTCAGCGACGCGCTGAGGGACGCGTCGTTCGGCTTCAGGTTCACGGCCGAAGCGAACACGGCTAGCGACTTGCCGCCGAGCATCAAAAACTCGTCGATGCGACGGAGCTCCTTCTCGTCGTAGTCCTTCTGCGGCTGCGTGATGATGATGCCGGCGAGATCCTTGTCGATCGCGCTCGCGCCGCCCTTCAAGTCCAGGTCTTCCACCTTGTAGAAGGGGAACGCCTGCTCGAGGATGCCCTTCAGGGTCGGACCGCCGCCGCCTTGGCCCTGCTTGGCGACCAGGTTCGCGTCCGTGAGCTTCAGCTCGTCCTTGCCGGTGACGACGCCGATGCGGTGCTTGATGTCGTCCGCCTTGTCGCGAATTTCTCGGATCTTGTTCGTGATCCAGAACTCGAGGCCGTCCCCGCCGTTCTGCAGCGGAAGGGCGGGAATAACGGCTTTTTCGCTGCCGTACTTGAACACCAGACCCAAGTAACCCTGCGCGATCGCGGCCTGATCTTCACCGGTCGCGCTCATCTCGCCGAAGGGCTGCTCCTGCAGCCCGGCTTCCTTGGCCTGGTCGCGCAGCTCGTCCGTGTTCGGCTCGATGATGGTGAACTTGAACTTGCCCTTACCCTCGCGCTCGTACTCCTTGAGCAGGTCGGTCAGGTCGCGCACGAAGGCGTCCAGCTGCGGCAAGCCGGTCTTTACGTAGGCGTCGATTTGAATCGGCGTCTTCAGTGAGCCGAGGAGCCGCCCGCTGCCTTTGCTCAGGGTGTAGCGCTCGTTGCGCGTCGTATCGATGCGTGAATACGCCTTGAACGACAGCATGTTGGCCACGACCGCGATCGCCACGATGACGATGAGGTAGAGGCCCGTCTGCGTCGCTGCTTTGCGCTTCTGATCTTGGGTTGCCACGGCTCACGCCCACTTTCTGCGCTCGAGCGCACGGAAGGCCACGACCAGGCAAGTGGCCGTCACCGTTAGGAAGAACACCACGTCACGCGTGTCGATCAGCCCGCGCCAGAAGCCGGACAGGCGCGTATCGAACGCTACGAAATTCATGAAGTTGCCCGGCGTGCCGCCCACGTATTGAGCAAAGCGACCGAGCAGCCACAGAGCCAAGAGCACGAACACGGTGATGAAGAACGCGATCGATTGGCTATCCGTCAGCGAGCTGATGAGGAGGCCAATCGCGACCGTCGTCGCGCAGAACAGCGTGAGCCCAAGGTAGCCCGCAAACACCGGCCCGGTGTCTAGCGGTCCCAGGTTCCACGGCCATTTGAACATGGCGATGGGGTAAATGGCCGTGGCAAGCACCAACACCATCACCATTCCGAGGGCGCCCAGGTACTTGCCGAGCACCACGTCGCTATCCTTCACCGGCAGCGTGATCAGCATCTCTAGCGTGCCGCTGCGTCGCTCTTCGGCGATCAAGCGCATGGTGATGACGGGCACCACCAAGAACGCCAAGCCGTAAGGTGCCAGCGAGAACACCTGGGAGACGGACGCGCGGTCCACCTGCCAGAAGCCGCCGCCGACCAGGAAGAAAAACGCGCCGAGCACGAGGAAGCTCAGGCAAATCACCACGTAGGCGAGGGGGGAGTCGAAGTAGGCGCGGAACTCGCGCTTGGCGATAATCAGCATCGGCGACATGGCTCAGCCCTTTCCCTGCTCTTTTTGCGCGGGAGCATCGTCGTCATCATCGTCGTCTTCGTCCTCGTCATCATCGTCGTCCTCGTCCTCGTCGTCGTCATCCGCGACGGCGCCGCCCTTGGCGGTCTTCCGAGGCTCTTCGTCTTCGTCTTCGTCTTCTCCGTCTTTCCACGCCTCGCCGCGATCCAGGCGCTCGTCTCCCCGCGTCAAGTCGCGGAAGACGGCGTCCAAGCTCTGCGCGTCCCGCCGGAGCTCCAGTAGCGTCCAGCTCTTGGCGACGATCAGCCGAAAGATCTCGGCGCGCAGATCTCCGTCTTGCGGACCGGAGAGCTCGAACTTGTGCGCGTTCTCGTCGGTCGGCAGCTCGCGAATCGCGCTCACGCCGCCGAGCTTCTGCAACGCGTCGTCCACCTCACGGGCAGACGGCGCCTTCGAGCCCGCTTCGGCACGCTTTTCGTCGATGGTGACGACGTAGCGCACCCGGCCGGTTTTTGCGCGAATCTCGTCTAGCGGGCCGTCGGCGACGACGCGCCCCTTGCTGACGATGATGGCGCGCGCGCACGCCTCCTCGACCTCGCTCAGGTTGTGGGTGCTGAGCAAGATCGTACGGTCCTTGCCGATCTCCTTGATGTACTTGAGCACCTCCGCCTTCTCGTTCGGATCGAGGTCGCTGGTCGGCTCGTCCAAGATCAGGATGGGCGGATCGTGAATCAGCGCTTGGCCTAGCCCGACGCGCTGACGATAACCGTGCGACAGCGTGGAGATGTCCTTACCGAGCGACTGAGCGAGGCCGCACACCTCGATCACCTTCTTGAGGCGCGCCTTGAACTTCGCGTCGTCCAGACCGCGGATCTGCGCGGCGAAGTGCAGGTAGTCGTACACGGTCATGTCCGCGTAGAGCGGCGCACGCTGCGGCAGGTAGCCGAGGCTCTGGCGAACGCCGAGCGGATCCTCGAATACATCGAAGCCCTTCACCTTGGCCGTCCCGTTGGTCGGGGAGGTGAAGCAGGTGAGGATGCGCATCGTCGTGGACTTGCCGGCGCCGTTCGGCCCCAAGAAGCCGACGACCTCGCCCTTCCTCACTTCGAAGCTCACCTTGTCCAAAGCGCGCACTGAGCCGAATCTCTTCGTCAGCCCAGTCGCTTCAATCATCACGTCGGTAGCCATCAGGCCTCCAAAAAAACACGGGAAACACTGCCAAGTGCCCGCGTATTCATGCGTTGCGGGGGTTCGAGCGGCGGCATCCTAGAGAAGTCTCGATCACTGTCAACGGTGGCGCCTTGGAAGGGGCCCAGAGGGCGACCCACCCAGGGCGATGCGCGCCGCGGTGCGGAGATTCGGGTGTCACGCGGCGGCTAAAACCGCGGCATTTGCAAGGTATTCCCAGACCGCGGGCTAAAGCGCCCCGAGGCCCAAATTGAGCCCGCGGTTCGATGTAGTTTTCCGTCGGCCCCAAAAGGCTGCGGCGCCGCGGTCGACGCGTGCCAGGATGCGCGGAAGCAATCGAGACGCCGGCACGCCCACTCGATTGGAGTGTTGGCTACAGCCTACAAGTCGCGCCGAAGCGAGACACGCACCCACCCGATGGTACAAAAGCGCGTCAGGGCGACCCAGGTGCTCGCCCCACCCGCCGCCCAAGCCACCTCCACCTCGGCCCAAAAAAATCCCGCCAAAACCGCCGAATCGCGGACGAGCGCGCATCACGTCCGCTTCGAATCCTCACCCAAGCACGGAGCGCGAACGCCTTCTCGAGTCACGTAGCGAAGGGGCGCACCAGACTTCAGACTGTCAGTCGCGCCCTAGCGAAGCGCGCACCCCCGCCGCATCCGTAAGTCGCAGCAACCGAGGCGGAGCGCGGAGCGCGCAGCCCGAGGCTACAAACCGAGGCGGAGCGCGGAGCGCGGAGCCCGAGGCTACAAACCGAGGCGG
>JAQSWN010000037.1 GCA_029266615.1 Polyangiaceae bacterium | reverse complement strand
TGAGGCGTAACGCTGACGGCCGGCAAGACGACCGGTGCCTGAACGCGACCGTGAGCGATGGCATCCTCGACCGCCTTCCGCGCTTCATTCACGGAGATAGCTCGTCCCGCCCGCGGGGGCAGCGCGCGCGCCACCCCTTGTTGGACGCGTATCTCTCCCGGAGCTGGCGGGTCATCGATGAGCGAAGGCGAAACGCGCGAAATGGCCGCTTCGAAGCGCGGGCGATCCACACGCAGGGACGCCGGCAGGTGCTCCTTCCTCCAGGAGGCGCTCAGGTAACGAATGGCCCCCGAAGCGAAGCCCGCGTCGCGCGCCACCCCCAGCGCGCGGCGCGTCGAGTCCTCCACTGCCCAGACCACCCCCAGCTCATCCAGCCGCACGCGCGCTCTCTTGTCGCCGAGCTGCAGCGTGACCGGCTGCTGAGCAAGCTCGGCCGCGCGTTCTGCAAGGGAGTGACGAAGCTCGCCCTCGCTGGCACCGCCGACGTCGACGCCGCCGATTGAGATGCCCGTCAGCGCGCGCTGCCCGCTGACGAAGCGCGCGAACAGCAGCGCGAAGAGCAGCAGGGGCAGACAGGCTAGCCCAACGATCGCGAACCGCCCAAGGGAAATCACCCGCGCGCGCGGCCTCTTGCGCGAGCCTTCGCCTGACGCGCCAGTGGAAGGCTCGCTGCCCGCTTTGGGTTCGGCAATTTGGGACGATTGTCCCGGAGTTTCATGGTCGCTTTGCATTGGGTAAGAAGCGCTGTCGTACTTACACTCAGGATCGCCGAGTTTCCACGCTCGATTTTGCGTGCTAGACCAGACTCACCGTGTGGGTTCGACGTTCCGCAATCCGACCCGTCCCTTCCTATGCGGGGGTGCCTCAGCACGCGCTGGAAACCGTGCGGGAGGGCCTAGCGGACGACGACGAAGAAGCGCGTAGTCAGCTGGACGAAGCGTTCGAGCGCTTCGAGCGCGCCCAACCCGCGCTCGCCAGCCACGTGGCGGAGGCGCTCGGCCGCCCGCTGGACGAAACCGCGCTCGCGCTTGGCTACTTCCTCGCCCTGACACTCTGGCTCGCCTTCGAAAAGGCCCACGGAAGCCACCTGGACGAAGTGACGGAAGAGCAGCTCGCAGCAACGGACGAGCTGCTCACTCTGGACGAAGAGCTGCGCCGCGCCGATCCGGCAGAGTCGCTGGATAGCGACGACGTCATCGCCATGGAGCAGCCGCACGTGCTTTCGTTCGTGCACGAGCACATCGACGCCACTTTGGACGCGCACGCAGACGACATCGACGTGGACGACGTGCACGTCGTCTACCGCACGGTCCTCGTGGAGGTGCTCGCTCTGTCCTACGCGGTGCGCCGGCCCGAAGGGTACCCGGTAGCGAAGACCGAGCTCTTGGCCTGAGCTACGTGGCCGGCGCGGGCGGGTCGTGAATGACCACCCGGTTGCGTCCCGCGCGCTTGGCTTCGTAAAGCGCTGCGTCTGCGCGGGCAAAGACGTCGTCACGCAGACGGGCGCAGCCGGGTCCGGACACGGACGTACCTCCGAAGCTCGCCGTCACTCGGACCGGGCCATGCTCGGTCTCGACAACGAGCGTCTCTAGCGCCTTGCGAATACGCTCCGAGGCGATACGCGCGCCGATCGTGTTGCTGCCGGGGAGCACCAGCAAAAACTCCTCGCCTCCGTATCGACCGGCGAGGTCCCCTGCGCGCAGGAAACGCGCGAGGGCTTTGCCGACCGCTTGCAGCACTTGATCGCCGACGGCGTGTCCGTGCGTGTCGTTGACCGTCTTGAAGTGGTCGACGTCCACGACGACCAAGGAGAGCCAAGTTTTGTCGCGGTCGGCTCGGGCCAGGTCACGCGCGATTTGGATCTCCAGGGAACGCTTGTTGGGCAGGCCCGTGAGCGCGTCCGTGCTCGCCAAGCGCTGAAGCTCGGAGTTGGCGGCCTCGAGCTTGACGCGAAGCTCCTCTTTCTCGGCGAGCAGCTTCTCCAACCGCCGAACCATGCTCTCGTAGCTCTGGTTCATCTCGATCAGCCCCTGGCTGACGTCGAGGAGCAGTTGGTCCACGCCCTGCTGGGGTCCCACGTCGCGGTCGAACGCGGCTCCGCCGTCCGCCACCAAGCCGGGTAGCTTCTCGAGAAGCTCCGCCACGTCGCGGTCACGCAGCCCTAGCGCCACCAGGCACCGCGCCGCTTCGGCCTGCAGCACCGGAACGTCACCGCCCTCCCAGATCGCGGCCACCCGCTCCGCGGCCCAGGCAACTTTCGCCAGCGGCGCCGTGGGCATCACTTCGTCGTGGTGCGACGCGACCGCCTCGACGAGCTCGGCCGGCAACATGAACGCCTTGGCCAAGTCTGCGCCGCGCGAAGCGTGGTCCGCGCCACCTTCCGCACGCTCGAAGACGAGCCGGTCTGCAGCCGGCAACCGCGCCACCCGCCCCGCCGCCGCCAAATCGTCGCGAGCGCGCGCGAGTAGGCCGACTTCCAGGAACAGACCTGCCGTGAAGAACTCGTCCACCTCGCGATGTCCGAGCTTCTTGGCAATGACCTGCGCGGCGACCGCGCGCCGCAAGGAATTGCCGAGGAGCGTCACTCCGTCGGCGCCGGACGGCACCATGTCCGAGACCGCGAGCGAAAGCCCCAGGGTGCGAAGCCCTCTCACGCCGATGAAGGCGGTCGCTTGCCGAACGTCGGTCACCTTGCGGCTGAAGCCGAACGCCGAGCTATTGACCATCGAGATGATGCGGAGCGCAAATCCCGGGTCGCTCTCGGCTAGCTTCGAGAGCTCCGTAGGAGAGGCGTCCGGTTTGAGCGCCTCGCGAACGATTTGAAGCGCGACAACCGAGAGCGGGGTCTTGCCCTGCGGGTGCGGACGTTGTGCAACGGCGGCTGTCATCTCGTCGGAGATGCGTTCATCTCCGTAGCCGTTAAGACGGCTGTTTCCGGCCGAAACTAAGATCGCGAGCGAGACAAATCGCGCCAGCCGTCCTGAAATCAGGACTGCTCTTCACCGTCTTTTTTTGCCTGGGCGGATTTCAAGCGGTCACCGATGGCTCCCCGCAGCGCCACGAGGTCATAGCGTGAAGGCCGAGCATCCCCAGAATTGGCCACTTCTTGAGCGATGCCGTCAACGATGCCCCGCGGCTTTTCGGGGATCTTGAGCGCGTCGCCCAAGTCCTTCAGCGCTTGCAGCTCGGCGGCGCTGACCACGCCGTCCAACCGAGTGAGCCAGCACGCGACTCCGTAAACGAACAGGCGATCTTCCTTCGAGAGGTTCTTGCGATCGATGACGCCCAAGTCGATGCGCTCTTTGGTCGCGGCTTCGATCTCGGCGATCTCGGTGATGTCGAGCCCCTCTTCCAAGGCCGTGCGCACGATGGCGTCGGCTTCTTCTTGGTCTAGGTTGCCGTCGGCCCAGCCGACCGCGGCCAGGGCAATGTAGACGTCGCGGCCAAGCCTCGGTTTTCCCTCGGGCATTTCGGGGTGCTCCTTCGAGCCTTCTTCCATACCACAGGCTCCCGCCCCGAGACGCCCCGAGTCGTAAGTGGTAAGGGCAAGCGGTGCCTGCCGGCGATTTCGATGTCGAGGTGCTCTACTTCGCGGCGCTTCGCGACCTTTCGGGGATGAGCGGCGAGCGCGTCCCGTTGAAAGGCGCCCTCAGCGTGGCCGGACTGCTCGTCGCACTGGAAGAACGGCACGAGGCGCTCCGCGGGAGGCTTCAGAGCGTGCGGGTAGCGGTCAACGAAGAGTTCACGGAGCTCTCGACGGAGCTGCGGGGCGGCGAGGTCGTCGCGCTCATTCCACCGGTGTCGGGCGGCTGATGGGCACATTCCACATCGGCGCGGATGAAAACGGCCTCGGGTCGCGCCTGGGGCCGATGATCGTAACCGCCGTGCTCGCGGAGACGGACGAAGCGGGCGAGCGCTTCCTCCTCCGCAAGCTGCCCAAGCGCCTCCGCGAAGATCTGGACGATTCGAAGCGGCTGATGTCCCACACGAACGTCGGCATCGGCGAAGCGTGGGCCCGCGCGCTCACCGGCGAGCGCGCCGCGACCCCCGCCGAGCTGTTCGAGCTCTTGTCCTTGGAAGGGTCGGCGAAGTTACGCGAGCCCTGCCCCAAGAGCGCGCACGCGCAGTGCTGGGACAGCGACCGCGAGGCGTTCTCGGCGAGCGAGGACCAACTGGGCCGCGCGCTGGGGCACGTGCAGACATTGTCCGCGAAGGGCGTGCGCGTCTTGGAGGTGCGTAGCAGCGTCGTTTGCACCCAACAGCTCAACGACAACAAGCGCCGTGGCATCAACCGCTTCGTGAGCGATCTGCACGCCATGGAACGGCTAATCTTGAAGCTGCAGGCACGCGCCGCTTCGCCGGTGCACGCCGTGTGCGGCAAGGTGGGCGGCATCGGAGAGTACGGCAAATTTTTCGGTCCGCTCGGCGGCTGGCTCCACGCCACGATCGTGGAAGGTCAAGCCGAGAGCGCGTATCAATTTCCGACGTTGGGCCGAATTCGCTTCGTGCGTGACGCGGACGCCCAAGCGCCACTGGTGATGCTCGCGTCTTTAGTCGGCAAGTACGTGCGCGAGCTGTTCATGCAGCGCATCGCCAGCCACTATCCCTCGCCGAAAGAGGCGCCCCGTCCCAGCGGCTACCACGACCCCGTCACGGCCGCGTTCGTGGAGCGGACGGCGCTCTTGCGAAAGAAACGCCGGATGCCGGATTCGTGCTTCGAGCGTGAAGGGGCGGACGCTCCGGGGGCGATCGCTCCGTGAGCGAGGCTTCACCGCTGGACCGCCGCACCCAGCGCATCTTGCATGGCTCCTTGCCGCTCGAGGTGCTGCGCTTCGGCGCGCCGCTCGCGCTCGGCATGGGCCTGCAAACGGGCTTCAACTTGGTGGACGCCTACATCATCGCGCGGCTACCTCCGGCCGTCTCTGGCCCCGCGCTCGGCGCGATCGGCATCTGCGATCAGCTCGCTGCGCTCGGCACCATCGTCAGCTACGGCATCAGCGTGGCGGCCGCCAGCCTCGTGAGCCGCGCCTGGGGCAGTGGCGACGCAAGCGACGCGCGGCGCGTCGCTTGGCAGTCGAGCCTGCTCGTGCTCGGGCTCGGCCTCGTGCTCGCATTGGTCGGCGGGCTCGGCGCGCGCGCCCTGCTGGAAGGGGTCATCGGCGTCAAAGGCCAAATCGTAGAGCGGGGCGCCGACTACCTGACCGTCGTCATGGGCGGCGGGGTGACGATGTTCTTGATGCTCCATTGCGCCAGCTTGCTGCGTGCCGTCGGCAGCTCCAAGACGCCGATGGCGCTGCTCGTGCTCGGAAATGTCTTGAATTTCTTCTTCGCGGTGCTGTTCGTTTACGGCCCCGGAGAGGCGCCCAGCTTCCTTTCGTGGGGTCCGCCCTTGGCGCGCGCGCTCGGCATCCCGCGGCTGGAGCTCTTCGGCGCGGGCGTGGCCACCCTGCTCGCGCGCGCGGTCATCTTACTCCCCCTGCTCTTTTTCGCGGCCAAGCGCCTCGGCTTTTGGCGCGTCCGGCCGCCCCTGTCACCCGACAAGCCGGCCCTCCTGCAGCTGCTGCGGCTCGCCTGGCCGTCGAGCGCGGAGCTCGTCGTGCGGATGTGCGCCATGCTGCTCACGCACGCGCTCGTAGCGCGCGCTTTCACGACCGCGACGGACCAGAGCGCCACGACCGCACTCGGCATCGTCTTTCGCTTCGAGACGATGGCGCTCTTCATCAGCATCGGCTGGGGCAGCGCCGTTCAAACGTTCGTCGGACAGAACCTCGGCGCGCACGCGGTTCGGCGCGCCAAACACAGTGGCTACTGGGCGGCGCTGTACAACCTGGTGATGATGGCCCTGCTCGCGCTCGCCTACGTGGTGTTCGCGACGCCCATCGTCACGTTCTTCGACGCGGATCCGCAAGTGCTCGGCATCGCACGAAGCTACCTAGCGTGGGTCGCGCCGAGCTACGTCGCGCTCGGCATCGGCATCGTCCTCGGCTCCGTCATGCAAGGGGCCGGAGCACCCGAGCGGGCGTTGGTTCTAGATGCGAGCGTCGTCCTGCTCGTGCAAGTCCCGGCTAGCCTGTTCGTGCTGTTCTCAGCCGCCCCTCAGCTCACGCAGGTTTGGCTCGTGGCGGGGCTCAGCTACGTCGCGCTCGCGGTGGCGCTGGCCGCCAGCTACAAGCGCGGCCGATTTCTCAGGGCCGCGCTGGCCTAGTCCGAGCGGCAGCGAGCCGTTGTCCGCCGGCTACGTCGGGCCGCCGTCCCACAAGTTTGGCGGCCCCGCGCGGAGCGAGCCGGGCTAGTCTCCTGGACGTGGAAGCTCAGGCTGCTCTCGAAAAATTCGACCTGGTGGTGATCGGCGCTGGCCCCGCCGGCGAGAAAGCGGCCGCCCAAGCCGCGTATTTCAAGAAGCGCGTCGCCGTGATCGAGCGGGAGCCCGAGCCGGGCGGCGCGGCCGTGCACACCGGCACGCTGCCGAGCAAAACGCTCCGCGAAACCGCCCTCTACCTCTCGGGTCACCGCGCGCGCGCCTTGTACGGCGTCGCAGTGGAGCTAGACGCGCAAGCCACCGTACCGCGGCTGATGTCGCGCAAGAACGCCATCGCCGCCGCGGAAGCGCGCTCATTCCGGCAAAATTTCGAGCGGCACCAGATCACGTACTACCAAGGCCGGGGACAGTTCGTCGACGACCACACGGTGATGATCACGAGCGCGAGCGGCTCTCGCCGTATCCATGGCGACATCATCCTCATCGCCACCGGTTCGAAGCCTCATCGCCCCGCCGAGATCGACTTCGCCGACGACTTCATCCACGACAGCGACGAAGTACTCAACATCAACACGCTACCCAAGTCGCTCACGATCTTGGGCGGCGGCGTCATCGGCTGCGAGTACGCCAGCATGTTCGCGGCGCTGGGGGTCGCGGTGACCTTGGTCGACGCTCGCTCGGAGATCTTGCCGTTTTTGGATCTGGAGATCGTGGCGGGCCTTAAGTCCGCGATGATTGGGTCCGGCATCACCTTGCGGCAGGGCCAACGTTGGGGCGCAGTGAAGCGCGTGTCCGGTGGGGTCGAGACCACGCTCGGGGACGGCAGCAAGGTCGTCACGGAGCAGCTGCTCTTCGCGGCCGGCCGCACTGGTGCCACGCAGGGGCTCGGCCTCGGCGGGGTGGGCGTGGAGCCGGACTCTCGCGGCTACCTGCAGGTGGACGCGCAGTTCCGCACCAAAGTGCCGCACATCCTCGCCGCGGGTGACGTGATCGGCTTCCCCGCGCTCGCCTCCGTGTCCATGGAGCAAGGGCGGGTCGCGGTGTGCCACGCCTTCAACTTTTCCTACAAGAAGTTCGTAGCGCAGACGATGCCGTACGGGATTTACACCATCCCCGAGTGCAGCTCTTTCGGCGAGACGGAAGAGACGTGTAAAGAGAAGCAGATTCCCTACGTCGCGGGCCGAGCTCTGTACGCGCAGAACGCGCGCGGCAAAATCACGGGAGATTTGGACGGCATCACCAAGCTCATCGTCCACCGGGAAACCCGAAAGATCATCGGCGTCCACGTCATCGGCGAGCGCGCCAGCGAGCTCGTGCACATCGGGCAAACCGCGATTCTGCTGGGCGGCACCGTCGACCTGTTCATCGACATGGTCTTCAATTACCCGACGCTGTCCGACTCCTACAAGTACGCGGCGTACGAGTGCCTCGCGGCCTTGTCCGCCGACGCTCCCACGCCCTGAGCCGGTTCAACCCCAGGCGGCCCAGCCGAGCAGCTCCGCGACCACGAGCGCGGCCGCGGCTTCTTTGGCGCCCACCGCGCGCGAGTCTCGACCCGGTCGGTAGTCGCACAGCCGCGTGAGCGCCGCGTCGACGCTGGGGCGGTCATTCAAGAAGGTCATCACGAACTGTAGCGAAGCGGGCGCGCTGCCACGTTCGCGAGGCAACTTGGCGGCTTCGTAGCGCGGCCCGGGCCGGATGGGCGTGACGCCCGCCGGCAGCAACGAGCGCGGCTCGCCCTTGGAGCGAAGGATCGCGCCGGCCATGAGCGGGCTCGCCAGATCCAGGTCGAGCGGGAACTCCACGCGCGTGGGCGCAGTGCCGCGGTAAAAGGTGACGAGCCCCTCGTCCCACGTGGACAGCGCCGCCACGCGGTCACGACCTTGATCGCGAATGGCTCGAAAAACGTCCACCGCGCTCACCAACTGCAGCCCAATGAGGGTGTCGCCGAGTCGCCCGCCGAAGCGCTGCAAGGAGCCGAGTGCGGTCTCCAGCTGCTCGCGCGACAGGCGGCCCCGGCGTACCAAGTACTCGCCGAGGAGCTCCTCGCGATCGGAGGAAGCAACGTGCAACAGACGGCCTCCGTTGAGGTACAGCTCCTTGCGCACGGACGCGCCCATGCTGCGGGCGCGCTCCACGAAGAGCGCCCCTGTCTCGCCCTTTTGGCGCATGTGCGCCAGCACCTGCAGCATGGACGTCTCGCGGAGCAAGGCTTGGTAGTCCGGCACGCCGGGCTCGAAGATGCGACTGGTCGTCGCGGTCGTGGACGGCAACAGGTGCCGCGCCAGCTCGACGATGTCGCGAATCGGCCGGAAACCTTGGCCGAGCAGCGCCACCTCGTCGTCGGCTCCCAAGTCGCCCGTCGCGATCATCTCGATCAACTTGGAGAACGGCACCTGCTCCAGAAGCTGCCCGTCCGTGCGGCGAATGCGCGATCCGGCCTCGACCGCGACGGAGTCTGGCCGCGGCCCGACGACGGAAGTGTGCGTCGGCGCGTGCACCGCCGGCATCGCCCCGCTGCTGCGCGTGCGCACGGCTTGCATCCGCTGCACGGAGTCGCGAACCTGCCCCTCGATACGCTTGGCCAGCTCGCTGGAGTCTTTGGCCCACACCACCCACTCCGCGAGCGTCTTCTTGAGTTGCTCCCGCGAGGGCAGCTCGAACGGCGCGAGCGCGCGGGCGAACGCGGCCGCGTCGGCATATCTATCGCCCGGATCGCGAGCGAGGCCCCGCTCGCACACCGCGAGCATGCCGGGCGGCAGCGTGCCCGCTACGCGGCGAAGCGGCTCGATGTTCACGTCTCGAATCGCGAGCAGCACCGCGAGCTGCCCGCTGCCGGGAAACACGCGCTCTCCGATGAGCATCTCACCGAACACGGCCGTGAGCGCGAACAAGTCTGCCCGGTGGTCGGAAGGCTCTCCCGCGACCTGCTCGGGCGAAAGGTAGCCGAACTTCCCCTTCAAACCTCCGCCGCTGCCCTGAGCCGGCTTCATGCGGTGCTCGAACCGCGCGATGCCGAAGTCCCCTAGCAACACGTCGCCGTCGATCGAGAGCAGAATATTGGAGGGGGTGACGTCACGGTGTACGATATGCAGACCGTTGCCTTCGCTGTCTCGCGCGCCATGCACGGCCGTCAGCGCTTCTGCCACCTCCCGCGCGATGTGCGCGGCCAGCGCGGGCGGGAAGCGGCGTTGCTCGGACTCTGCGCGCCGCAGCAGCCGATATAAGTCCACGCCGTCGACGTACTCGAGCGCGAGGTAGGGCTCGTCGCCGACCATGCCCGCGCCGTACACGTCCACGACGTTCGGGTGGCGCACCGCGCGGTGGAGCTCGGCCTCGCGCTCCAGCGCGTCGAACTCGCCCCCTTCACGCACGGAGCGGAGCAGGCGCTTGACGACCAAGTGCGCGGCCGGCTGCGTGCCAAGCTTGGGCCGCGCCAGGAACACCTCCGCGCTGCCCCCCACGGCGATTCGACGCTCGAGCACGAACGGCCCGAATGGCTGAGGGGCTTTGCCCTTGGTATCCTCCGGCACGACACTCACATTATGCAGGCGAAAACAGGCTTTCGGCGCGGCGAAATGCCCAGCCTTCACTAAGCGCCAGTTTGGAGCGGAAAAAGCCTGGTGGCGCGCTATATAGCCCCCGTGAAACGTCGAGCCTCCTCGTCCGGGCCGCGCGCACGCCATCTCGATCGTCTCAAATTCGTGCCGGCCAGCGCTCTTGCCACAGCGGTCTTGGCTGCGGCCATTGCCGGCACCGGCGTCACCGGCTGCAAATGTGGGTCGGAGCCCAGTAGCGCCGCGGCCACCGCGGGCGCGCCCTCTCTTCGGCTCTACGTCATGTCCAGCGTGGCGGGAGCGCTGGAGCCGTGCGGCTGCGTGAAGGACATGCTGGGCGGTGCCGACCACGCTGCCGCTTACATCGCGTCGCAAAGCGCCGCAGTGCCCAACGCCCTCACGGTGGGCGCGGGGCCGATGCTGTTTCTCAACGCGCGTCCGGACCCCGCGCGCGACACGCAAGCCGGCTTCAAGGCGGACGCGCTGGCGGACGCATACAAGGCGCTCAAGCTGACGGCCTGGGCACCAGGAGCCAACGACTGGCTCCTCGGCGACAGCTCGCTCGGCGCGCTCGTCGCTCGCTCGGGCGCCTCGCTCCTCGCCGCCAACCTGCCGAACGCCAAGGTGCAGAGCACCAAGGTCGTGGAAATGTCCGGCATCAAGGTCGGCTTCGTGGGCATCAGCCTGCCGCTCGTCAACGGCAAAGCTCCCGGCTCGCTGCAGCCGGCGGACGCCACGGCCGCGGCCAAGAGAGGTCTCGCGGAGCTGGAGGCGCAGGGCACGCAACTGCAGGTACTGCTCGCCGCGATGCCGCGAGGCGCGGCGCTCCGCCTACTGGAGATGCAGCCGGGATTCGAGGTCGCGGTGCTGGGCAAACCGTTCGACGAAGGGGAGGCCAACGATCCGCCGCAGTCCCCTACGCTCGTCGGCAAGACCCTCGTGGTGGAGACGCCCAACCACCTGCAAGCGCTCGGCGTCGTGGATCTCTTCGTCCGCGGGCAGTCGTTCGACTTTGCGGACGGCAGCGGCTTGGAAGCGACCGAGCGCAAGCTAGAGATTGGCCGGCGAGTGCGCGAAATCAACGCACGCTTGGACCAGGGCGGCGCTCCCGCGGATCTGGCCTTGCTGAAGCAAGACAAAACGAACCTCGAGGCCGAGCTCGCGAGGCTGCCGGACTCGAAACCGCCGGCGCAAGGCAGCTACTTCCGTTTTCAGTCGGTGGAGGTCACGGAGAAGATGGGCTCGGATTCGGGCGTTTCTGGCCACATCGCCGCCTATTACCAGCGCGTGAACGACCACAACAAAGAGGCCTTCAAAGACCTGGCGCCCGTGCCGCCCGCCGCGGGCGAAGCCGGCTACGTTGGCCTCGAAGCGTGCAGCAAGTGCCACGAAGAAGAGCGCAAGTTCTGGAACGGCACGCACCACGCGGCCGCCTACGCCACGCTCTCCAGCCAACACAAAGAATTCAACTTGGACTGCGTGAGCTGTCACGTCACCGGTTACGGCAAGCCCGGCGGCAGCACCGTCACCCACGTAGAGAACCTCACCGCCGTGCAATGCGAGGTCTGTCACGGACCCGGCTCCAAGCACGTCGCGAACACCAAAGACAAGATGGCCATCAAGATGCCCGCACTCAGCTTCTGCGCGTCGGAGTGCCACCACCCCCCGCACGTCCACCCCGGCTGGAGCGTCGACGCCGCCTGGCCCAAAATCATCGGCCCCGGCCACGGCATGCCCGGCGGCTGACCCGCGCGGCGCCGGGCGGCGCCGGACGCCTCCGGGCGGTGCCGGACGCCTCCGGGCGGTGCCGGACGCCTCCGGGCGCGGCTCCGGGCGCGGCTCCGGACGCGGCTCCGGACGCGGCTCCGGACGCGGCTCCGGACGCGGCTCCGGACGCGGCTCCGGACGTCTCCGGACGCGCCGCGCCGCGCCGCGCGCCGCCGGGCATCTCTGCCGAATCAACTCGCGTCTCGATTCGGCAGAGCCGAACCGCCGCAAAGCGTAGGCATTCGCACAGTCGGAGGCACGCCGGTCAAGGTGCGCGTCGATGTCGGACTACGGCTTGCGCGCCGTGCGACTGCTCGACGGCTCCCTGCATCTCTGCCGAATCGACTCGCGTCTTGATTCGGCAGAGACCCGCGTCGCAGCGAGCGGCAGCGTGCGACAGCCGCTCGCGATGCGAGAAGCGCCGCACGGCGCGTGTCGTCGTCCGCCGCACGGGGCGCTCGGTCGCTACGATGCGACTGCGATGCCTGGCGACTACGATGCGACTGCGATGCGACTATGATGCGACTGCGATGCCTGGCGGCGATGCCTGGCGACTGCGATGCCTGGCGACTGCGATGCCTGGCGACTGCGATGCCTGGCGACTGCGATGCCTGGCGACTTCGATGCCTGGCGGCTACGACTACGACGCCTGGCGGCGCAACTCGGGCGCGCCGGGGACTTCGTCGGGACGAATCAAGCCGTGGCGGCGCCACAGGCTTTTGAGCAACTCGCAGCGAGGCTCCACGGTTACGTGTCGTGTGGCGCCATTCGGCGGATCGAGACCATTAACGCGAGCCCACCCATCGAATTCGTGCGCCGACGAACAGGCATCGAAGTACCACGGCGCCAGCGTGAGTTTACGCCATTGGTACAAGTGCCGTTGCTCGTTCAAAAGCACGTAGGCAAGAACGTGGCGGACGTCACGAGCTGTGCGAAGTGCGCGCGCATGATAGCGCCGCGCGAACAAGCTCCCACGGCGCCCCAGCTCCGCGTTCACGCCACGCGCGATGCGGACGCACAGCCCCTGAACGCCCCGAGCCAACAAGACCTCATCGGCCGCCTCGGACACGAGGTGCACGTGGTTACCTTGCACCGAAAAGTGCGTCACTCGGAACACGTCGCGCAGCTTGCTGCGCGAATTAGCGAGTTGGAATGACCGCTTCACGGCACGAAACAGCTTCTTCTTGCGCAAGCTAGGCAGACCTGCTGCGACGCGCAACGTAATGTGAAGCGGGTGCTCTGACGAGTGCCGCGGCCTCGATGTGTGCGGCACGAACACCGTCGATCGGCGCTTACGCCCGGCACCCGCACGCCGACCACCCCACGAGGCCGCTCTCGCCCCTGTCTGCCCTGCATGCCCTGTCTCCCCCATCGCCTTCTGTGCATGGTGCCGGACGTCCGTCGTCGCAAGTGGATCCTGAAGCGGGAACGAGATTCGACCGCGCGAACACGCTGACGCTCCGTGGCAGAGGGGGCCAACGACGTTGGGCACGCAGCGGCACGAACGATGCGCGACGCGGTTTGCGCCGCAAGGAGAGGCACGCACGGCTTGATTCGGCAGTGTTCCACCGCCGAACGGAGCGCCACGCACGGCACCGTTTCACCGCCGCACGGAGAGGCACGCACGGCTTGATTCGGCAGTGTTCAGCAGACGCTCGGAGCACCATGCGCGGCGGTGTTCAGCAGACGCTCGGAGCGCCACGCACGGCACCGTTCAGCAAGCGCACGGAGCGCGGCGACGGGAGGCGCGGATCAGGGCGTTTTGGCGAACGGGAGGATGGTTTTGAGGTCTTCGTCGTTGAAGCGGAGCATGCCGCCGACGAAGTAGTCGCGGCGCGAATTGCTCAGGATGTCTTCAACGCCGCCGAGGATCCACAGACGGTTGATGAACTCGTAGCCGAGCGAGATGCGCCAGCGGGGCAGCACGACTTCGCCGAAGCCGTAGAGGTCTTGCCGCAGCTCGAAGCGCCCGTCGAACAAGGAGGTATCGAGACCGACGCCACCGGTCGACTCCTTGATGCCGAAGCGCCCCGTGAAGGGCCCGAAGCTCTGGGCGAATTGGAGGGAGAACCGGAGCGAATTGGACGTTACGGTGCGCACTTCGCGGTAGTGCGGAGGGTCGTTCGGGTTCGTGCTGTCGACGTCGATCTGCTCGAAACGCGTCAGACCCTTCGGGTCGTTCACGATTTCGATCATGTAGTACTTGTCTTCTTTCGGCTGGAGCCGAATCTCGACGTAGCTCTTCACGGTGCTGGCCAGGAACTGGTAGTCCGTGCGCAGGCTGACGATGGTCTGCAGGCGCGAGATGCCGCCTAGGAAGTCGCCGACGTTCTCGACTGCGCCTTCCACCTCGTTGATGAGCTTTTCGTCTTTGGTGAGGCGACCGAGCGTGCCCTCGCCCCGATTCAGGCGCTGGGTCACGTCGTCCACGTTCTTGAGCGCGCTCTCCAGGTTCTGACTGGCGCGGTCGACGCGCTGCACGATTTGACGCACCTCGCCCGCTTCCTTGCCGTCGCCGGCCGGGTCTTTGGCCACGAGCTCGCGCACCTCCCGCGTCGTCTCGCGGACGTTCTCGAGAATGGCCTGAATCTCGGGCGCGCTGCGGCTGGAGATTTGCTGCGTGTTGACGACGATTTCGTGGATAGCCTGGCGGTTTTCGCGAACCGTCTGGTTCAAGGCTTCCGTGACCTGAGCCAAGTTGCGTAGGGTCGACTGAATGTCGGACTTGCCCTCGTCGCTGCCAACGGACTCGCGGAGCGCCGCCGTCACTTCTTTGATGTCCTTGGCAATGTCGGACATCTGCCGCATCAAGTCGTCCGGCGTCTGCGCTTCGCTGACGACCTTGATCTCGTCACCGTTTGCCAGCTTTCGGCGGCCCTCTGTACCGGGCGCGACCTTGAGCTGAAACTCGCCGAGCAAGCTGCTCGCGACCTTGGCCGCAGCCGCGTCTTCGTAGAGCGGCACGTCCTTGTTGATCACCAAGTCGATGCGCGCCGTGTCGTGCTCGAGCTTGATGCTCTGCACGCGGCCTACGGGAATGCCGGCGATGCGCACCTGCGAAAGCTTGGCGATGCCGCTCGCGTCCTTCATGCGCGCGTACACGACGTAGCCGCCGTCGCTTTCACCGGACTTGGTGACGTAGCGGTAGATGAAGAGACCGGCGCCCGAGAGGACGACGGCGAAAGCGCCGACCTTCGCGGCAGTAGTTAAGCGACCAGCCAACCCGGCGAGCGTAGACGCCATAACGTGGCGTAGCAACGGCCCTAGGACCGAAACATGCTACAAACGGTTCATGGGCCGACTCGCTCGCGCGGCGGACAGAATGCCTCGTGCGACGTTCGTGCACTTCGGTCTCGCGGCTTGCGCGGCTTGCACGGCGCCGCCCCCCGCGCAAACGCCGAGCGCCTCGAGCGCCCCGGCAACGGCGACGACCGCGAGCTCCGGCGGAGAGATCTTCGACTTTCCAGACGTCACAGGCTCGCCCCGCGCACTTGCTCGAACGCCGGAAGACCTCGCGCCTTTCTTCGAGCTATGCCGCCAGGGCGACGCGGCGCTTTCGCGTGTCGCCGAGCGCTTTGCGCGCCGTCAAAGCGAAGGCGGCGCTCCGCTGGACGTCTCCGAGATTAGCTTCGCGCTGCGCGCCGAGGGCTCTCCTTACGTTTGGCCGCGTGCCTGGACGCTGGAGGGCGGGGATTTGCAAGCGCCAGCGGCGGCGGAGCGCATGCGCGGCTGGCTCCAAGGTTTTCAGGACGGGGGCGAGCGCCGTTGCGGTGTGGCGCTCGTGAGCGAGGGGGAGCGCAGCGTGCTCGCGGCGGTCGCCGTCGACGCTCTCGCTGATCTCGCCCCCCTTCCGGTGAGGCAGCGCGCAGGCTCGTGGCTTGACGTGGACGCCCAGCTGCTCGTCCCCGCCACGGACGCGAAAGTCATCGTCCTGGGTCCGAGCGGCGCCCCTTATGCGGTGCCGACGACGTTCGACGGGCAACGCGTCCGCGCTCGCTTCCGCGCCGATCGACCGGGTCCGTTCTTGGTCCAGCTGCTGGCGAGCGTCGCCGGTGGGCCACGCCCCGTGCTCGAAGCCACGGTCTACGCGGACGTGCCTCCGCCCCGCTCCTTTTCTGGGGATCCGGCCCCCGGCGAGCCAGCCACCCCGCTCCGCCCCGAAGCGGACCGCGCCCAAGCACTTCTGGAAATGGTGAACAAGGCGCGCGCTACCGAGCAGAGCCCGCCACTCGAACGTGACGCCGCGCTGGACGCGATCGCGCAGTCCCACGCCGAAGCCATGCGTCGGCTGAAGCGCATCGCGCACGACGCGGGCGATGGCGATCCGCGAAGCCGCGTCCAAGCCGCGGCGCTGGACATCTTGGCCGCGGGTGAGAACGTCGCTCATGCGCTGGACGTCGCGCGGGCTCACCGCGCGCTGTGGGCAAGTCCCTCACATCGGGAAAACCTGCTGGAGCCGCGTTTTGACAAGGTTGGAATCGGAATCGCACTCGATAGTGACGGCTCGATTTGGGTATGTGAGGTATTCGCCGACACTCCTGCGCAGCCGCGCTGAACCGGTGGCCGGGCAAAACGCCCGAAATCATCGCTTCTAATGCCGAATCGGGCAGGCTACTTTCCGTCGCTGTGCTTCCTCATCGGGATCCTGCCCAGCGCGATAGTGGTCGAACGGTAGTCGGACGCGGGGCTCGTACCCTGCTGGCACTGGCCCTGGGTGCCGGCGCTGTCTTGCTGACGAGCGGCGAGGCCCGCGCGCAAGCGAGCTACTTCTATCTAGACCGCGCCCAGATCTCGGGAGCGCCGGAAGACGGCTTCATGGTGTGGCGTCCGGTCGGCTCCGAGGAAAACCGCGTCTACGTCAACGGAGCGCTCGGGTACTCGCACAATCCGCTGCGAAACGAGACGGTGACGAACGTCGCAAGCGTTGAGCGGCAGATCGACAACCCGGTTCAGGGGCAGTTCATCACTTACCTCTCCGGCGGCGTGCAGCTGATCAAGCGTCTGACGTTGGGCATGACGTTGCCCGTGAACCTGCTCACTCTCTACGGGGACGACCCGCAGATTCGCGACGTCGGCGGCGGCGGTATCGGCGACACGGCGGTGGGCATCAGCGACCTGCGTCTGGACGCTCGCGTGAAGACTTGGGAGACGGACAGCCAATGGCTCAAGTTCGGCTTGGGCGGCGCGCTGTTCTTGCCCACCGGCACCCGCAGCGCGTTCGCCGGTGACGGCGGCGCTAGCGGTTACCTCTACGCGGCGAGCGAGCTCGACTTCGGCAAGTTCTTCCTCAGCGGCAACATCGGTCCGCACCTTCGGCCGAACGGGAGCATCGGCGGCAACAACGGCAGCCTTTTCCTCGGCTCGGATTTGCGCTGGGCGTTCGGCGCTTACCTGCCGTTGCGCGAAGGCAGAATTCGCCTTGGCGGTGAGCTCTGGGGAACCACTGGCATGTCTTCGGTGAACGACGACAGCAAGTTCTTCAAAGGCTCCAACACCGATCTGGAGTGGACGGCGCAGGGCCGCTTCTTGGTCGACAAGCGGGACCGCCTTTACGTCCAGGTCGGCGCCGGCACGCGCCTGACCACGGGCTATGGCGCGCCGGATTTCCGCATCCTCGGCTCGATTGGCACGTACTGGAACTTCCTCGACTTCAAGGCCAAGTCGCCGCCACGGAAGGTCGCCATCACGCCCGACGTCGACGACTACGATCGTGACACGGACGGTGACGGCTACCCTGACTCCGTCGACGGCTGCCCCACCGACAAGGAAGACGGCAAGCCGCCGGCTGCAACCGACGGCTGCCCGGGCAATTCGGATCGCGACGGCGACGGCATCCCGGATATCGACGACCAGTGCCCCGACAAAGCCGAGGACAAGGACAAGGTCCAAGACGAAGATGGCTGCCCCGAGGACGACGCCGACAAGGACGGCATCCCCGACGTGCAGGACAAGTGCCCGACTGAGCCTGGCAAGCGCTCACCGATCGCCGAGAAGTTCGGCTGCCCGAGCCTGATCGAGATGGGCTCGGACGGCAGCGTGCAGCTGCTCAAGCCCATCGAGTTCGAGACCGGGCGCGCCACGATCAAGGCCGTGAGCTTCCCCATCATGGACGAGGTTCTGGATCTCCTTAAGAGCCGCCCGTCGATGCGCATCGGTGTCTACGGTCACACGGACAGCAAGGGCGTCCCCGCGAACAACCTGAAGCTCAGCAAGGACCGCGCCGCCGCGGTGCGCAAGTACCTCGAGGGCAAGGGCATCGCTACCAGTCGGCTCGAATCGGAGGGCTTCGGTCAAACGAAGCCCGTCGCGCCGAACGAGACGGACGACGGGCGCGCCAAGAACCGCCGCGTCGAGTTCAAGATCCTCAGCGGCGCGGACTGAACGGCGACGACCGAGGGGCGGCGTCGAGCTCGGCGCCGCCCGCGGAGGAAGCGGCGCCACCGCGCAAAAACAAAACGACGAAGCGCGGATACCTCGCTCGAGGCTCCGCGCTCGCGACCAGCGGTAGAGGAAGCGACACCAGCCCTTCAGGCGGCGTCGCGCGCTCTCACTTGCTGTGCGGAGGCATCTTCACCTCTTTGAAGATGACGTGCTCCCGCTTGACCGGGTCGTACTTCTTGAGCTCGAGCTTGTTGGTCTGCGTGCGCTTGTTCTTGGTCGTGTAGTAGGTGAAGCCCGTACCGGCCGAAGAAACGAGGCGAATGTTCTCTCGCATGGGACGCGGGGAGTATCATGCGGCCGGGGCCCTTTCAAGGCCCCGCCGCCCTAAAGTCTCGGAAAATATCGACCAGTACTTGACGAGCCACCCGATGGATGGCTAATTCCGCGGCCGTTCGGTCCTGGTGTCAGTTCTGGCACTCACGGACTACCGGTTTCGTTCCGCTCGCTGGGTCCGCTCAGCAGCACCAGCTACGAGAAGTCCCATGAAGCGCACGTACCAGCCCCACAACATCAGCCGCATCCGCACTCACGGCTTCCGTAAGCGCAACAAGACCAAGGGCGGCCAGAATGTGCTCAAGAACCGCCGCCGCAAGGGCCGCTGGCGCTTGACGGTCTCCATTTACGAAAAGTGAGTGGTCGCCGCGCCTTCTGAGTCGGGCCCGCGCTCGCGTCCTTCGAGCGAAAGCCGCGTCCGAAAGCGCGCTGAATACTTGGAGATTCAATCAGGCGGTCTTCGTGTCAACGGAGACTGCCTGGTCTTCATTTTGCAGCGTCGCCCCGCAGGGTCTCCCTTGCGGCTCGGCATCACCGCGTCGCGCAAAATCGGGAACGCCGTGCACCGCAATCGCGCGCGGCGGCTGATACGCGAGGCGTTCCGCGCCGTATTCGCGGAGCTGCCGGTCGCTCTGGACATCGTCGTCATCGTGCGGCGTCCGCTGGGAGAGCGAAAAATGCAGGCCATCCTCGACGAGTGGCAACGAGCTTTGCCGCGCATCCGCCGCGCGGCAAGTCCCTGAGCTATCCTCGGCCGCATGCTGGCCCGGCTGCTGATGCTGCTGATTCGCGTGTATCAGCGCTTGCTATCTCCGCTGCTCGGGCCCGTGTGCCGATTCGAGCCGTCGTGCTCGCGATACACGCACGAGTGCTTGAGGCTTCACGGGGCCGCAAAAGGGTCCTATTTAGGCGTTCGGCGCATCCTGCGCTGTCACCCATGGAACCCTGGCGGGTACGACCCACCCCCCGTGCCTCCCTCGCGCCCCCCCACCCCTCTCTCCTAGCTCCAGGCGCTTGCTCGCTCTTTCGAGGAGTAGGCGCACTCAAAGCTCCTTATATCCGCCTGGAGAATGTGCGCTTTCCAATCCGGCCCGTGCTAGGACGCTCCCATCTAATTGGTGCCCGGCGACCTCGGTTCGCCAAGCGGGTTCTTTCGGAAAAAACGTAGCTCATGGAACGCGGCAATCTAGGTCGCTGGTTGCTCATCGCCGCCGGCATCTTCCTGTTCCTCAGGTTCGGCACGAACCTCATGGGTGGCGATCAGAAGCCATCGCAGCCGCGCGCGGTCCAAGAGGAGAGCGCGCCGGTCGTCCCCGCCGAGCGCGCGCCGGAGCAACTTTGCGACTTGTGGGGCGACCGCTTCCACGCGCAGCTCAGCTCCCGCGGCGCGTCCGTCAAACGCTACAAGCTGACGACGGCGAAGTACCAGCACGAAGGCAAGCCGATCGACGTGTCGACGACGCCGGATCAGGAGCTGTTTCAGCAGCTCCGCATCCAGTACTCCAACCGGCTGGAACAGAGCCCGGAGCGTCAAGTCGACCCGGACACGATGGACTGGGTCCTCGCTAAAAGCGATGGCAAGAGCTGTGAGTTCACCTACACGGACGCCAAGGTCGAGCTGACCAAGGTCGTGAAGCTCACCGCTCGCCCGTACGAGCTGGACGTGAGCTCGACCATCGTCAACCGCGCCGATCGTCCGCTGAAGCACGCCGTCACCGTTCACACGGACGACTGGCGCTACCAGCACGAGGTGCACGGCGGGATGTTCGCGCGGCCGAGCCCGTTCATCACTCAGGTCGAGTGCATCGGCGCGGACGACCACGCGACGCGCCTCACCCCCGCAGACTTCGAGCCGAGCGACTTCGAGGACAAGACCCTGTTCCCGGTCAATCCGCGGAACTCCGGCGCTTGGTACGAAGCGCCCGGCGTTCCCGCCGTGGCCGCGGTATCGAACGCCTACTTCACGCACACGCTCGTGCCGAGCCAGGCTCCGGGCAAGCCCGTCTGCCAGGCGCAGATTCAGGAGCGCTACAACCCGGCCGCCGGCAGCATCGACAAAGATCCGAACGGCGGCGCGCTGTACCGTTCGCGCCTCGCCTATCCGCCGTTGACGCTGTCGCCGGGCCAAAGCGCGACCTACGCGCTCACCAGCTACTCCGGGCCGATGGAGCGCTCGCTCCTGGCGGTGGCCGCAGGCGGGAACAAGGGGCTCGATCAGCTGATCGACCTCGGCTACTTCTCGCCGATCGCGAAGATCCTCGTCGCCTTCTTGCTCAAGGTGCACGGCATCCTCGGCAACTGGGGCATCGCGATCATGATCCTCACGATCACGGCGCGCACGCTCTTGTTCCCGCTCACGCTGCCTTCGATCAAGAGCATGATCAAGATGCGCGAGCTCAAGCCAGAGATCGACGCGCTGAACGAGAAGTTCAAGGACGACGCCCAGGCCAAGGGCCTCGCGCAGATGGAGCTTTGGCGGAAGCACAATGTCAATCCGCTCAAGGGCTGTTTGCCGCAGCTCGCGTCGATGCCGGTGTGGTTCGCGCTGTACCGCACGCTTCAGACGGCGGTGGAGCTCTACAACATCCCCTTTCTGTGGTTCCCGGACCTGTCGTCGCCGGACCCGCTGTACATCCTGCCCTTCATCATCGGCGGTACGTCTTTCTTGCAACAGCGCCTGATGCCGCCGCAAGGTGACCCCGCTCAGCAGAAGATGATGCTGTACTTCATGCCCGCCATGTTCACGGTGTTCATGCTGTTCTTGCCGGCAGGCCTCGGCGTTTACATGTTCACGAACGGCGTCCTCGGCATCTTGCAGCAGCAGGGCGTGGAGTGGCACGCGCGGCGCCACCTCAAAACCGGCGCCAAGGGCGCCATCAACGTGGAAGTCGTGAGTGACGGCTCCAAGGAAAAGCTTTCGCCGAAGGGCAAGGTCGAAGACCGGCCCCAGCTCGGCAACGGAAAGGCATGACAATGAGCGATAACAACGAGCTCAACGACGACGCGTGGGAGGAGAAGGACCCGAACGATGCGCCCCTGCCCAGGGCCGACGCAGACGCGGGAGCCGAAGCGGACGACCGAGGCGCTCGGCGCCGCCGTCGTGAGCCCGACCTCCAACCGAGCGACGAGCGACAGCAGAAGGCGTTGGATTTCTTGACCACCGTCGTCACGGAAATGGAGATGGAGTGCACCGTGCACCTGCGCCGCGCGCGCGAGGGCAACTCGGTGGACGAGATCAACCTGGAGATCGCCGGCCGAGACGCCGGGCGCATCATCGGCAAGAAGGGCCAGGTGCTCTCCGCGCTGCAGTTCGTCACGCACCGCGTGATCAATCGGCCCGGCTTGGATCGGCGCCACGTTTCCGTGGACGCCGAAGGCTACAAGAGCCGCCGGGACGACTCGCTCGCGAGCATGGCCCGTCGCCTCGGCAAGCAAGCGGTGGAGCAGGGCAAGATCATCACCTTCGAGCCGATGAACCCGCGTGACCGGCGCGTCGTACATCTGGCGCTTGCCGGCTTCGAGGGTGTCATCACCCGCAGCGACGGCGAGGGCGATGACCGCCGCGTGCAAATCATTCCCGTGCGCCGCGCGGGAACCGCGGGCGGCGCTAGCCCCTCCTGACCCCTGGCCGAAACGGCCGGACTGCCCCATAAAAGCGGGCGTCGTTTGACGCCCGCCGGGGCGGCCTTACATGCTCCACCGGTAGGCTTCGTCCAATTCGAAGGGACCGAGGAGATTGAGCATGAGCAGCATGGGTCGGCTTAGCGCAGTAGCAGTGGCGGTAGCGGTAGCGATTTCGAGCATGGGCTGTGGCCCCAAGGCCGTGCGCGGGGACGAGGTCGCCGGGTTGGACGACCAAGCCATGAGCACGGGTCTGGATCGCCGCGACTTGCAGAAGCTCCTGCAAGAAAACATGAAGGCGCTGGAAAGCGCGCCCATCATCAAGCGCTGGGAAGGCGAGCAGATGCCGGCCGTCGCCGTGCTGCCGCTTCGCAACGAAACCAGCGAGCACGTGGAGAGCGCGCTCGACGCGCTCATCAGCGACATGGAGACGACCTTGGTCAACGCCGGCCACGTGCGCGTCATCAGCATGGAGCAGCAGGGGAACCTCATCGCGCAGATTCGGCAGCAGTACTCGGGCGCCTTCGACCCGAGCCAGATCTCCACCTGGGGCAAGCAGATCGGCGCGCGCTACATCGTCACGGGCAAGGTCTTCACGAGCGACGAGCGGCAAGCCGGCGAGCGCCGCGTGCAGTACTTCATGTTCATTCAGGTGCTCGAGGTGGAAACGGGGCAAATCCTGTTCCAGCACAAGTCGTCCGTAACCAAAGCCATCATCTGAGCGTGCACGGAGCGAACGAGTCATGAAACTGATGGGCCGCGCTGTCTCGTGGGGGCGGCTCGTGCTCGCACTGGGCGCGCTGTCCGGGTGCGCCAGTCATTCCGACAAAACGAAAGAGATCCGCACCGCGCTGGACGCCGGGCAGCCGAAGCGCGCGCTCCAGCTCCTGAACGAGGAGCTGGACACGAAGTCGGAGAAGGAGCTGCCCGCGTCCCTCGCCGGTGAACACGCGCTCTTGCTCTTGGACCGCGCGATGGTGCTGCAGCAACTGCAAAGCTACAAGCTCTCCAGCCGCGACTTAGAGGTGTCGGACAAACAGATCGAGATGCTCGATTTCTCGCGCAACACCGCGGACGACATCGGCAAGTACCTCTTCTCGGACGACAGCGGGCCCTACAAGGCGCCCCCGTACGAGAAGCTCATGATCAACACCATGAACATGGTGAACTACCTCGCGCAGGGGGACTTGCAGGGCGCGCGGGTGGAGGCACGCCGCCTGAGCGTGATGCAAAAGTACTTCAAAGATCGCGATCCGGAGAACGCCCTCTCCGCGCCGGGCAGCTACTTGGCCGGGTTCACGTTCGAGAAGAGCGGCAACTACGACGAAGCGCTGCGCTACTACGATGAAGCGCTCGCTTACTCTCAGTACCAGAGCTTGGCGGAGCCAATCCGCCGCTTGCTCCCGCGCTCCGGTTACGCTTCGCCGCGCCTCCGCAAGGCCGCTGGCCTCACCGACGCGCCGCCCGCTGACGCGGACGCGCAGCAAGGGGAGCTGCTCGTCATCGTGAGCTATGGCCGAGTACCTACCAAGATCGCGCGCCGCCTGCCCATCGGGCTCGCGCTCACGTACGCGAGCGGCGCGATCTCTCCGAGCTCGGCTTCGCAGGCCAACGAGCTCGCCGCGCAGGGCCTCGTGACGTGGGTGAACTACCCGGAGCTCGGCAAAGCCCGCGGTCAGTATGATCGGCCGTTTTTCGAGCTAGACGGGCGTCAGCAAGGGCTGGAGGGCATCGTCGCGGTGGACGCCGAAGCGCAGCGCGCCTGGGATCAGGTCAAGGGCACGATCATCGCCTCCGCGATCACGCGCACCATCGCGCGTGTGGTCGCGGGCAAAGGCGTGGAAGCGGGCGCCAACGCCGCCGCGGGTAAAGATAGCCCGCTCGGGCTCCTGCTCGGGCTCGCCACGCAAGCCACGCTGACCGCGACCGACACGCCGGACACACGCAACTGGCAGACGCTCCCGGCTCGCATGGCATTCTCTAGGGTCATGCTCGCGCCCGGTCCGCGCACGGTTCGGCTGAGCGCGCGTGGCGCCACCATGACCAAGAAGGTGGACATCAAACCCGGCGGCTTCGCGGTCGTCAATCTCACGGTCTTGGAGTAACGCCTTGTCCCCGCTCTTCGAGTCCGTGCTCCTCGGCCCCGCCGATCCGGAAATCGTCGCGCTCGAGGCCGAGCTGCGCGCAGCCCAGCTCGCGGCGAACCTCGCTGAGCTGGACCGCCTGATTTCCGCAGAGCTGCTGTTCACGGGTCCGGACGGCCAGCTTGCGACCAAAGCCGAAGATCTTGCCGCGCACGCGTCCGGCACCGTGCGGATTCGCGAGCATGCTCCGCTGGAGCTCCGAATCCGCCGCGTGAGCGAGGACGTCGCCCTCGTCGCGCTGCGGGCGAGGCTGATGGTCGAAGTGAACGGAGCCGCCGTGCAAGGCACCTACCGCTACACTCGTGTTTGGGCGCGTGAGCAAGGATCCTTTCGCGTCGTCGGCGGCCACGTCGCCCTCTCCCCTTAGGGCCGCCACTGACTCGCGGCCTGGTGGGGCGGCAGGGTTGCGCTCCGTCTGGTGCACCCCTAACGTGAAGCTCCAACGAGGAGCCGCTCATGTCAGTCAACGAGATTGCGAACCGATACGTATCGCTTTGCAAAGAAGCCAAGTTCGAGCAGATTCTGGAGGAGCTGTTTGCGACGGACGCGGTCAGCGTGGAGGCCGGTGCTCCCCCGGGAATGGACCCCATTTCCAGCGGCCTTGCCGCGATCAAAGCCAAGGGCGAGTGGTGGGGCAACAACCACGAAATTCACAGCGCCGAAGTAACCGGTCCGTATCCGAACGGCGACCGCTTCGCGGTGCGCTTCGTACTGGACGTGACCAACAAGCCGAGCGGTCGTCGCATGCAGATGGATGAGATTGGCCTGTTCACCGTGGAAAACGGAAAGATCTCGCGCGAAGAATTCTTCTATCAGGGCGGCTGAACGCGTGGCGTCGTCAGCGCTTCGTGGGGGGTAACCACTCGCGGAGCGCGGCGGCAATGTCGAGGGGCGCGTCTTCCGGCGCATGGTGACCCGCGGGGCCGAGCGCGACGACGTTCAGACGAGCCGGCGGGCTCTGAATCCACGCGGCGAGGCGTGATCCCTGGCTCAGCGGTGCGGCCTCGAAGGTCAAGACGAGCTTCGGTATCGTCGAGCTTTGCTCGAGCCAACGCGCGTTGTCATCGACCACCGCCAGCACGTCGCCCGGCTCGCCGTCGATCGGTAGCTCGCGGGTCCACTGCAACATGGGGCGTCGTGAGGCGGCGTCTGGGAATGGGGCGTAGTAGGCGGCACGTTCGGCCTCCGAAAGCCCGCTCTTGACCCCGTTCTCCAGCGACTTACCCAAAAACTCGTTACGCTCCAGCACCATGGCCTCGCCCTGCCCCGGCGTACGTAACGCGCGAAACATGGCCTCCGCCGGTGGCGGGTACTGGCTGAACCGAAGGCCTTCGATGATGGTCTCCAGCACCGCGACGCCGCGCACGCGCTCGGGGTTACGCCGCGCCCAATCGAGCGCCAGCACACCGCCCCAGTCGTGGCCGACCAGCACGACATCCGTGAGCGCGAGCGCGTCGAGCCACGCCTCTAAGTAACGAGCATGGTCCGTGAAGCGGTAGGCGATGTTCGGCTTGCCGGATTCTCCCATGCCGATGAGATCTGGCGCGAGGAGCCGGCCGTGACCCGAGAGCTCCGGCAGCACCTTGCGCCACACACGCGAAGACAATGGATTGCCGTGGAGGAACACGACGGGCGCGCCGCGGCCTTGCTCGAGGTGCGCGATGGTAGAATCCAGCACGTGCGTGCGGCGCGATTGAGGGATGGATGGGGTTTCGGTCACGAGCTCGCTCCGGTTGGTTGAGGACGCGGCGCTGGTCGTCGCGGCGGGCGATGAGCAGCCGATGAGCGCGGCGAGCGCCGCGATAGGCGTCGTTCGGTACATGAGGGTAGCTTGGCCTCGAGCAATACTTTCTGGAAGTGATGATTCATGAGGTATAACCTTAGCCTCCGTGAGTATTCAGAGCTTGGACCTCAACCTGCTGGTGGTGCTGCACACCGTGCTCGCCGAGCGCAACGTGGCACGCGCGGCGGCGCGGCTGCACGTGACGCCCTCGGCGGTGAGCAACGCCTTGGCGCGCTTGCGCGACCTCCTGCAAGATCCGTTGTTCACGCGGCACGGCCGCGGCATCGCCCCCACTCCGCGCGCCTTGGAGCTCGAGCCCGTGCTGGCGGCCGCGTTCAGCGAGCTAGAGCGCGCCGTGGTCAGCGCGCCCTTCGACGCCGCGAGCTGCGCGCGCACCTTCACGCTCGCGGTGGCGGATGTGGGGCAGGTCGTGTGGGTACCGCGCTTGGCGAAAGCGATGCAAGCGGAGCTGCCGTGCGCCACGCTGCGTGTGGTCAGCATCGATTCGTTGGTGTCGCTGGGGGACTTGTCGTCGCCGGAGGTAGACGTGCACGTTGGCGTCGCGGGTCGTGGTCCCGGCTTGCATGTGGAGCCGCTGCGCCAGGAGCCGAGCGTGCTCGTCGCCCGAGCCGGGCATCCCACGCCCCGGCGCAAGCTCACGGCGGCCGCGCTTTCGGCGCTAAGGCACGTCCGGGTGGAGATGGTCCCGGGCAAAAATTACGCGGACCCGTTCGCGGCCGTGTTCGCGCGCGCCAAGGCTACGCGCGTCGTCGCGCTCAGCGTGCCTTCGTTCAGCGCCGCCGCGGAGGTGGTAGCCCAGACGGATCTCGTCAGCATGCTGCCCGCGCCCATCTTCGCGGCTAAAGCGGAGGCGCTCGGCCTCCGCGCGCTCGTCACCCCCCTCCCCGCTCACCGAACGCGCTTCTCGCTGAGCTGGCACCAGCGCACGCACACGGATCCGGCCGCCCGCGCATTTCGCGAGCTGGTGCGGAGCGCAGTGTGCGCGGCCTGAGCGGCGCGTGACCGTAACGCCTCCACCTACGGACGCGCGCCGTGACTGCGATTGGGCTGCGAAGTGGCAGCCCCCCCACCTCACGGACCCGTGAACGCCTTGCCGTCGTAGCGGTACTTGCGTGACCCAGAAGTCCACGGGAGGAGCAGCGGCTCCAGACCACCGGCGGCGGTGGTGTCGACCGGAAAGGGGTAGCTTTGTTCCGTCCAACCAATGGCGCGCGAGGGCCGAAGCTCGATCTCGAAGCCGCGTTTGGCGGGCGTGAACGCCACCGCACCGATGATTTGATCCTTGCCCAGGGCGCGGCCCGTCTCCGCGGCGAAAACACGCACGATGCCGTCGCCTTGGACGCCGTACACGTAGAGCGCGTGGCGATCCACCGTGTCTCCTCCGAGGGCCTTGCTGGCTTTGGCGTGGAGCACGGCGCGCACGATAATCTCCGCCTTGCCGTCTCCAGTCAGGTCGCGCGCAGTCGCGTCCAAGATGTCTTTCGCGTCCGCCACGCCGATGGCGATGAACGCGTAGCTCAGGCCTTCCCGGAAGCCCTTGCCGAACACGACCATGTCTTTGCCGTGAATGAGCACGCGCTCGGGGCCCCGGTCGCCGGCAACGTCGGTCACGAAGTCGAACGAAGGCTTTCCGGACACTCCGCGGTCTTTTTTGTAGAGGGCGTACACGCGGTCCAAGAGCTCGTCCGCACTAGGCGGGCGCGGCGCAGGAGGCGCGGGCGGCTCATCGCTCTTGGCCACCTTGGGTTTCGGCTTCTTAGAGGAGCCGCTGGCGCTTTGCTTCGGGGTGAAGCCAGTTTCGCCCGAGGGCTCAAAGCCCTTGCCCTTCCACGTGAAGGTGCGGCTGCCCACGCTCTCCCAAGGAAGGAGCGTGGCGCCCATGTCGCCCGGTTGCACCTCCGAAAAGGTGCCAGGGTCGAAGCCGTCTGACTCGCCCTGCGCGATTTCGATGCCGCTCTTCGAGATCTTCACCTTGTTGGCGATCTCCCCGTCCGCGGTCTTGATGCCGACCTCGTGCGCGAACGCGAGGAACGGCTGGTCGTCTTTGCCGACTTTGATGACGGTGAGCACCTCGCGGTACTTGTCGGTCGCGCCGACCTTCTTTTGCACGACGATCTCGTCGCGACCGTCGGCGTCGAAGTCCACGAGCGAAAGCCGGCTCACCTTGGCCGCGTCGTCCACGCCTAGGTCGGCGAAGTAGAACTCCTTACCGCCACGGAAATGCGGACCAATGATGACGAGGTTACCGCCCCAAACCGCGACGCGCTCGACCATGCCGTCCCCGGAGACGTTGCCGTATGCCTCGCGCGCGGGGCTCGGCGGGAGGCCCTTGGCCTTGATGATCGACTCTTGCAGGCCTTGCTCGTTCGCCAGCAAGAGCGGCGGCATACCCTTGCCGGAGCGCGCGGTCGCGGTACCGATGACGGCGTTCACGTTGCCGGGCGCGTCCGAGTCCGTGTACGTGAGGGTGGCGCGTAAGCCAACGCGGGTGCGCGCCGCTTCAGGGAATGCGGTCCACGGGATCTGCGCCTCTACCGCGAGTCCCTTTTCCGTCGGCGCCTCCACGATCTTTGCGCCGCCGACGGGAGTGCCTTTGAGCTTGACCGCACCCGCGACCTTGCCGGGCTGACCCGGGAACAGGTCCAACGCGTACGTTTCACCCTTGGGGAAGCTCAAATAGAGGGTGGCGTGGTCTTCCTTGTCGCCTGCGGCTGCGCTCCGGACGATTTTCTTGTCGAACACCTTGAGCACGACGTAGAGGCTGCCTTCGTCGTACGCGACGGTCGCGGCGACGCGCGGGTCACCACCGCTGGCCTTGCCCTCCAACGTGTCGCCCAGGTCCGTCATCTTGTTCGGCCATTCGCGCAGGTCGCCGTCGATGCGGATTTTGACGTCGTCCACGGGCTCGGCGGAAATGGTGCGGCCCGCAGCGGCCGGAGCCGAGACGAGCGCCAAAGCGAGACTCCAAAGCCTGAAGCTGCGTTTCATCGAGCGCCTCACTTTTTCATTCGCAGCTCGGTCTGCTGCTCTTCCGCTTCCAGCTCGGCCAATGCGCGGGCCAGCTCTTCTTGCTCCGCGGCGTCCAGCGCCTCCGCGGGGGCCGGCTCGACGCGCGCCTTCTGGGGCTCGGGCTCGGGCGGCGCGAGGCCCATCTTGCGCTTCAGCGCCATGAGATCCTCTTCTGCGCCCTTCGTTTGCTCCAACTGTTGGAACTTATGGGCGAGCACGTCGCCTGAATACTCCTCGTTGAGCTCGGCTTGCGCGGAGGCTTCTGCCTCCATCTGCTCGATCTTGCCGGCCATGCGATCGAAGGTTTCGAAAGCGCTGGCGTTGCGGAGCCCGCCCATCGTTTCCTGAATGGCCTTCTGCGCCTCCGCCCGCTTCTTGCGAGCGATGAGCAGGTTCTTCTTGCGCTTGGCCTCTTCGATCTTGGAGTTGAGCGCGCGCAGCGCGAGCTTGAGCTGATCGACGGAGGCCTTCTGCTTCTGCCACTGATCCTTGAACTGCTCGGCGAGCGTCTCGTGCTCCTTCTTGCGAGAGAGCGCTTCCTTCGCGAGTTCGTCGTTGCCGGCCTTCACCGCCAACATCGCGCGCTTTTCCCAGCCGGCGGCCGTCTCCAGCTCCTGCTGGGTCTGCTTTTCCAAGCGCTTTTCGTCGGCGATGGACAGGGCGACCATCTTTTTGGCCTCTCCGAGCTGCCCCGTCATGTCGTCGACGATCTGGTTCAGCATCTTCTCCGGGTCTTCGGAGCGGCTGATCAGGTCGTTCAGGTTGGATTTGATGAGGGTGGCGAGCCGAGAGAAAAAACCGGGCTTGGACATGCGAGGATCTTCTTCAAGAGGAGGAGGCAGGGACCATGCTGCGGAGCACGGGCACGTGCTCGCTCAGCGCGACGTCGATGTCGGCCAGCACGGCTTCGAGCTCGTTCAAGTCCAGGTTGTCTAGCTCGAGCGCGGCCGCGAGCACGATTTGGTCGTTCTCCAAGCCGAACGCAGAGTGGAGCAGCGTGCTGGCGTTGAGCTCCAAAAGCTTTTTGTAGACGGGTGCGGCCACGGCGAGGTCGCTCGGCGCTGGCCCGATGGCGACCTGAACGACGAGCACGGGGGGCACGAGCAGGAGCGCGGCAGGCGGCTGGTTCGGCCCGATGGCGACGATGAACGTGCCGTCCGGCGTTCGCTCGTAGCGCCGTTCGAGGCGACCGAGCTGGGCTTCGAGATCGTCACTGGTCCGAATCATGGCCGAAAGACTAGTCGGGCGGCCGGCGACTCACAAGGCTACGAAACACGGCGAATGGCCGCGCCGTCGCGGCTCAGCCGCACCGGCACGAGCTCGTCGGGGGGCGGCGATTCCGGCTGAATGGTGACGTGCTCGAGCTTGAACTCGGACTTGAGTCGCTCCGCGACGGATTTGCACACCTCCGTGCCATGCGCGCCGCGCGTGAGCGTGACGTGCGCGGTCAAGGCGTCTAGCTCCTCCGAGATGCGCCACACGTGCAAATCATGAAGAGAGGCCACCCCGGGGGTTTCCCCAATGGCGCGCTCGACTGCGGCCACGTCGATGTGCGGCGGGGCCGACTCGAGCAGGATACCGGTCGTCTCCTTGAGCACCCGGTAGCCGCCGAGCAACACGAGCACGGCGATGACGAGCGAGAGCGCGGGATCTAGCCGGGAGGTGCCGAACCACAGCGCCCCCACTGCCGCGATGATGGCGGCGACTGAGCCGAGCGCGTCCGAAAGGACGTGTAGGAGCGCCGTGCGCACGTTGAGGTTGCCTTGGCCGCCGCGCGTCAGGATGAACGCGGAGAGCAAGTTCACGCACAGACCGGCGATGGCGGCGTAGAGCATGGGCCGGCCGTGAATGGGGACCGGCGCCATGAAGCGCTCCACCGCTTCGCGCATGATCATGAGCGCGATGACGAAGAGCACGATGCCGTTCACGAATGCGGCCAACACCTCCGCGCGCTTCAAGCCGTAGGTGCGGAGCTCGGTGCGCGGCCTCTCCGCCACGCGCTGGGCGATGAGGGCGAGCACGAGCGCGCCGCTGTCGCCCAGCATGTGGCCCGCATCCGCGAGCAGGGCGAGGCTGCCGCTGAGCCAGCCAACCACCGCCTCCACCCCCATGAAGCTGAGCGTGAGGCCGAGCGCGAGGGCGAGCTGGGTGCGAGGACTGCCGCGGCCGCCATGAGAGTGACCGCCGTGCCCGTGGCCGTGCCCGCCGGGCGGAGCCTTGGGGGCGGGCTTGGAGGCGGCGCCGTGACCACCGTGGCCGTGTCCGTGGCCGGCATGGTCGTGGTCGTCGTGGTCCGAGCGGGGCACCTTCCAATGAAAGCGCAGCTTGCCCGGCTCGCCAAGCCGGGCTCGCTCTTTTCAGCGGAAGTACGGCCGCTCGGACGCGAACAGAGCGCCCCGGGCGAGCTTCCGGCAATGCTGCGGCGTCTTATCGGCCGCGCGCACCAAGGCCATCACGCACGCGTGGCTCTGAAATTCGGGCGGCAGCGCCGAGAGGGCCCCCTCGAACGCCGCGCCGTCACCCTTCACGAGCTCACCTCGAGCGAATGGCAACATCGCTCGCTCGTAGTCCGGCATGAGCTTGCGCGCCTGGGCGTCCAGCACGAGGTGGCTCTTCGCTTCGCGTTCCGCCAGAGCGATGCTCGGCCAGAGCGCGTCTTCCGACTGCGCCTCGCCTGCAAGGTCGAGCGCCGCCTGAATCATAGGCCGGGTGGCGCCCTCCGAAGCGCCCGCGAGCCGCACGATCGTGTCGCGCGTCTCGCCGTCGACGGCGGTCGTGAGCGCGGAAGCGAGCTGACCTCGAGCGAGCGCGGCGTAGGCGCGCTCTTGCTCCTTGATGACCTCACCGTCGCTCGTCACCCCGCGCTCCAGTGCGAGCAGCGACGAAAGTGGGCCGGAGCTCTTGGCCAAGACGTCTAGCCGCTGCGCGGTCGCCTGATCCAGGACGCGCAGCGCGCGCGCCTGGGTCAAGTTGGCCAGGTCCGCCAGCACCGGCTCCTTGCTCGCGACCGAGTAGGCCTGCGCCGCGCCCGCAAAGTCGAAGCTCCGCATGAGCTCCGAGCCCGCCGCGTTCGCCAGGTACGGATGCGCTGGGTGCGCGCGGTGCGCCGCGATGACGGCCTTGGCCGTCGCGTGGGCCGGGCCTTCGTCGCACCGCAACTTCAAATAAAGCAGGTTTAGGTCGCTCGGAGCCGCGGCCGAGCTCGCGGCCGTTTTCCGACACAGCTCGGTCTTGGCGGCGCCCGTGAGCGCGTCTTGCTGCGCGCGCAAGGCCGAGATGTCGTTCGGGTAGTGTGCAAGCCGCCGCTCGATGAGCGCCGGCCCCTTCTCCAAGGCGAGCGAGAGCCACTGCATGAGCTGCGGGTGCCCCGGCAAGTCCCAGAGCGCGTGCGTCTCCACCATGCGGTCGCGTTCACTCGCTGATTCGACGAAGGAGAGCTTCCGGTACGGCGACGCTTCGAACAGTGCGCTCAACGCCGTTCGCTTTGCGCTTCCGGATTTGGTGCTCACCGATTTGGGCGGCTGCTCGAAGAAGTGGTCCACGCTCGCGCTCGTGAACGTGGGTGCGCCGAGCTTGCGCTCCGGCACTTCCTGAGCGCTGCCGTACGTTGCGGTCCACTCCACGAGCGGGGTGCCGCCACCCACGTTGTAAACGTAATGCAGCGAGCCCTCCAGGTTCACGGTTTGGGCTTCGATCTGTTCGCCGCGGTCGCTCCGCGCCACCAAGAGGGCCCCTTTCGCCTGGTCCAAAGTGAGCTCGCGGTGCTCGCCCCCCGCGACCGTCACTTTGTGTCCGGCGATCTCGACGTTTACCGGCAAGTTGAGCCCGTTGACGATGCTGAGCTTGGGGTGGCCAATACTGCCGCCGAACGCCAGCACCGACGCGAGGACGCCGCCCGCGACGGCGAAGCGCGCGACGGACGGGAAGAAGCCGTCCGCGGTTTGAAAACGGTCCCACCAGCCGAGGCGCCTTTGGCGGCTTCGTTCCTGACCGCGCGCCATCGTGCAGTAACCGTCGGGTATTCCCGGCGCGGGCGGCGCATCCCCGGGGTACACGCGGTTCAGGTACGCGTAAGAGACGTGCGCCTCCGTCGCGACCATGAGCTCTAGACTCACTCGCTCCAAGGTGCCGATGGCGGCGAGCGCGCCGCGCACCCAGCCGTCGATGACGCGCAGAAAGTCGGCGAGGTTCGCCTCACTCGGCGGCGGCAAGGCATAGTCGTCCGGCAGCACGTCCGCCCAGGTCTTGGGCGGCGGCTCGCCGCCGTCTTCCATGCCGAGCGCGTCGGCGAGGCGCTGCAAAATCAGCGGCGGCAGCCGCACCTGCTCCTTCCGCAAGAAAATCTCATTGAGCGCAGCGTGCACCTCCGCGCAGGCCGCGACGAGGCGCCGACGCTCCCCACCGCTCACGCGCCCGTCCGCCGTGACCACGGAGAAGACGTTGTTCAGGTGCCCCTGCGCGTCCTCCAAGTTGGCCTCCACGTGGGCGGCGTAGTGGTGGAGGCCGGCGACCGCGAACAAGTACTGTTCCCACCCTCGGCCGAGCGCGCGCGCGGCGAGCACGTGGCTGGTGCGGCACAGCCGATCGTGCGCTTCGACCCGGCTCTGAATCGAGTCGGTCTCGTGCGCTACTTGCGCCAGCACGAACTTGAGCTGCCGCCGCTGGATGATCTGGCCCCGATGACGGATCACGCCTCCGGGCGCCTGGAGCAAGCCTTCGTGCAGTGCCTCCAGGTTGTGCCGTTCTTCTTGACGCTGCCTCAGCTCGCGCAAGTCGTGGCTCAGCTGCTCCGGGTACAAGCCTTGGAGGGCCGCGCTCAGGTGCGGCTCCGGCAGCTCGTCGCCGTACAGCTTGTTCATCGCCTTCTCGTGCAGAACGACGGAGCGCCCCATGTACGCGCCGCGGTAGCGCTGCTCGAGGTGTGGCCTTTCGAAGCGCTTGTCCACGGCCGCGAGCGCAGCGTCATCGCTCATCGAGCTCAGCTTCTGCTCGCTGAGCTCGGTGACGAAGCGCACCGTCGCTTGACGGCGCAGTCCCTCCGGGTTCGCGAAGAGGCAAAACCCAGAGCGTGCATCGATGGGCGAGGGCACGTAGACGCGCTTGGCGTTGTCCTCGCGGTCCCGATTCGGCGGGTGGGTCGACCACATGCGCGGCGGCTCCGCCATTTCCAGCTCGAAGACACGGAACTGCGCGCCGCCCTGCGGCGGCACTGCCGGCGAGGCGCCGTGGGCCGGGTCGTTGAGGATGCCGGCCATGCGCGAGACGACGCGCGACTGCAGCGCGAAGAGATCGGGCACACCGCGGCCACGCGCAGCTTCGGTGCTGGCGACGCCGACCGCCTTCCCCCACGCGTCGTCGGCCGCGCCCAGCCGATGCAGCGCGTGAACCAGCGCGTCGCTTCCGGTCAAAGAAACGCTGACCAAATCCGCGTGAAACTCCATCTCTCGGCCGAGCGCGCGCTGGGCCAAAATCACGAGGCCAAAGGCGGTGTCCAGCAGCGAGCGCAGCGACCACACGATGAGCCGCATCACCCAGCCGATCCAGGCGACGCGGATGTCCGTGCGCGAGAGCCCGCCCAGCATCTTGTCCAGCCAGGTGCGCGAGGCCACGATCTGCCCGGCGATTTGCTGCGCCACGTACACCCAGCGGCCAACGGCCATGGAGCGCTGCGCGAAGTGACCGAACTCGTGCGCCAGCACGGCCGTGAGCTCGCTCAGGTTCAGGCAGTTGACGAGCGGCAGGCCGATCTCCAGGTTCTTGCGGCTCGGGAAGAGCAAGTTCAGGAGCGAAAGGTCGTAAAAGACGGCCGCGTTCACGCGCATCGACAAGAAAACGCGATGCGGCCGCTGCGCCCCCGCGCGGTCTGCGAGCGCATTCAAGAACGCGAACAGCGCCGGCTCTTCCTGCGCCGTGACCTCGAGGTCCTTCTCCTTGCTACCGGCCTTGAGAAAGAACAACGCGCCGAGCAAAAACGCGCCGAGCAGGCCGCACAGGGCGCCTCCCACCGCGTCCGCGAATCCGTCCCCACCGCCCTGGAATAGGTCGTAAAAGAGGCGCGCGGACGTGAAGCAGAACCAACCGGTCAGCGCCACGTAGAGCGAAACGAAGCCCAGGAGCCCCAAAAACGCGAGCCAGGCGTGGCGCTTGTAGCGGGCGGTGGCTCGCGTGAGGTCCGGCGGCACCGCCGGTGGTGGTGGGGGAAGCAAGCTCGCGCCGTGCGCTCCCTGTTGGTGAAACCCGGTGCCGCCCACGTCGCGCAGTTGTGCGTTCATAACCCGAGCCGCGGATTTTCGGAGTACTTGAAGCGAAAATCAAGGGCGTCCGAGCCCCCGATTGCAAGTTGGAAAATCCTCAGTACACTCGGCCATGTTTGACCGAAATCTTCGCGAGTGCCTGACGTTCGACGACGTCATGCTCGTACCCGCGTACAGTGAGGTGCTACCGGCAGAGGCCGATGTGCGTTCACGTCTGACACGCACCATCGAGCTGAACATCCCCATCGTGAGCGCCGCGATGGACTCGGTGACGGAAGCCCGTTCGGCCGTGGCGATGGCGCGCCAAGGTGGCATCGGCATCATCCACAAGAACTTGGGCATCGCCGAGCAGGCCCACGAGGTGGACCGGGTCAAGCGCGCGGAGAGCGGCATCATCCTGAATCCGGTCACGGTGCGGCCGTCGCAGTCCTTGCGCGAAGCGCTCGGCGTCATGCGCGCGCACGAGGTCTCGGGCGTGCCGGTCGTGGAAGGGACGTCCGCGGTCGGCATCCTCACCTCGCGCGACATTCGCTTCGAAAAGAACCTGGATCAGCCAGTCAGCGTTCTGATGACGACCGAGCTCGTCACCGTGTCGCCCGGCTGTAGCGCGGAAGAAGCACGCGAGCTGCTGCACAAACACCGCATCGAGAAGCTGCTCGTCGTCGATGGTGGCAAGCTCGTCGGTCTCATCACGATCAAGGACTTGCTGCAGGCCGAGCGCAACCCGCTCGCCAATAAGGACGAGCGCGGCCGCCTGCGCGTAGGCGCCGCCCTCGGGCCCGGCGCGGATCGCGTGCAACGCGCCGAGGCCTTGCTCGAGGTCGGCGTCGACGTGCTCGTCATCGACACCGCGCATGGCCACCACAAGGGCGTCATCGACGCGGTGGCAGACACGAAGAAGCGCTACCCTCACGTTCAAGTCATCGGCGGCAATATCGCCACCGCGGACGCCGCGCAGGCGCTGGTGGACGCGGGCGCCGACGCGATCAAGGTCGGCATCGGCCCCGGCAGCATCTGCACCACCCGCATCGTGGCCGGCATCGGCGTGCCGCAAATCACGGCCATCGCGGACTGCGTCGAGGTCGCGGACCGCTACGGGGTGCCTGTCATCGCCGACGGCGGCATCAAGTATTCGGGAGAGGTCACCAAGGCGCTCGCGGCCGGCGCCTCGTGCGTCATGATAGGCTCGCTGTTTGCGGGCACGGACGAAGCGCCCGGCGAGCTCGTTCTTTATCAGGGGCGCAGCTACAAGGTGTACCGCGGCATGGGCAGCATCGGCGCGATGAAGAAGGGCAGCCGCGACCGCTACGGCCAAGGTGGCACCGCCGACGAAAAGCTCGTGCCGGAAGGCATCGAGGGGCGCGTGCCGCACCGAGGCTCGCTGGCCAGCATCCTGGCGCAGCTCGTCGGCGGTCTGCGTGCGGGCATGGGCTACACCGGCAGCCGCACCGTCGCCGATCTAAAGAACAACGCGAAGTTCATCCGGATCTCTTCGGCCGGTCTCCGCGAGAGCCACGTCCACGACGTCATCATCACGGAAGAGGCGCCGAACTACCGCGTCTAGCCTTCCGCGCGTCCTAGCTCGACGCGTCGTTCGTCGAGCTGGGGCGCGGTCAACGGTCGGCTGTGGCCGCGGGCCGTTCGCAAAGCTCCGGCGTGCAGCGCCCAGTGAGCCGAAGGCGGTTCTTGGCGAACAGCGAGTACGAAGCGTCCAGCAAGTGCGAGACGACGGGGAGCCGTGACAGCGCGACCAAGCGTTTGAACCCGACCGCGGCGTACAGTCGACGGAACACTTCCACCCCCGTAACCAGTTCGCCGCTCGGCAAGCGTGCGTGAATGCGATCCATCAGCGCGCGGTAGCTGATGCCCAGCTCTGCCACGTCGAAGCCCGGCGCTTGAATGTCCGTGAAGCGAATGCGCCGCCCCTTGGCGTCCAGCCGTGTGAGCAGGCGAATCTCGCGAACGCACAGCGGGCAATCGCCATCGAAGAACACTTCGACGTCGAAGTCGGTCGGCGCGGGGGTCGCTTGCGGCGCGGGCACGATGAAACTCTGCGGCCCGAGTCGCGCACCGTCAACTTAGACAGCGGAAATGCCGCGTGCTCACGGCTCGAGGTCGAAGTCGTACCCGAGCCCCAGACCCGCGCTCATTGTCGTCGCGGTGCCGATGCCTTGCCCACAAGCGTCGACGACGTCACTCGTCAAACGACGGCCAGTCGCGTTCACGCGCGCGCCGATTCCCCAGCGCGGCGAAATCATCAAGCGCGCACCGACGCCGCCGCCGATCTGAAGGCCTGGCGAATCCGAGCCGCTGCAGCTGAAGGGCACGCCTGGACGAAGCGGCGCCGGGACCCGCGTGCCCGCGGATGAGACATGCTGAAAGCCGACGCCCAGCTGCAGGCCAACGTACAAATCCAGCATCTCGGTCCGCCTCGGGTAAGCGCGCACGCCGAGCATCGCGGAGGTGACGGAGAAGTCCGTGCTCACCGTCTCCAAACCGGACACCGCGGAGCCCCTTCCGAGCGACGCGCGCTCGACCTCGAGCCCCGCGGCGAGCTCGCGGCTCAAGTCCAGGTAGCCGGTTAATCCGACGTCCGCCCCGAGGTGCGTCTCGTCGTCGAAGCCTGCGCTGCTCTCCGGACGCCAAAGAAGGCCAAGCCTTGCCTCGATCGTGAGCGGCTGATGCGCCCGGATCCATGCCGGAAGCGCAGGCGCCTCGGCCTGCTTATCAGTCGCCGCAACCTCCGGAGCACGAGCCGCCGGCTTGGATGGCGGCGGCGCTGGTGCCTCGGGAGCCCCTTCTGGAACTTTCGCCGGCGCGGGCGCGGACTCGGGCGCGGCTACGGGGTCGGGCGCCGACTCCGGTGGTGGAGCGGGCTCGCCCGGCTCGGGTGCGGGCGGTTCCTGCGCGGGCTCCACGGCCGGCGCCTGCGCAACGGAATCTGCAGCGGGACCCTGCGCGGCCGCGTTTCCCGCGGCACCGAGCAGAACACTGACGAGGGCCAACCGAACCGAGCGCATGCGCGCGACTATCCACCGGATCCGGGGCCGCCTGCAATCCGCCCCGTGGCCTCCGATTCAGGCACAAAGTGCCCGATCTTTCGTTGACAGACCAACCCTCGGCAGACATAGTCCGCCGCGGAGAGATGTCCGAGTGGCCGAAGGTGCCTGATTCGAAATCAGGTGTACCCGCGAGGGTACCGAGGGTTCGAATCCCTCTCTCTCCGCTGCGGTGTGAAGCGCGATCCCCCTCACGCTCCTGCCGCTAAGTGTGACATAGCCGCGACCCCGCCCTTCAAGGCGAGGTCGTCTGGCCTCAGGAGAGGTGACCGAGAGGCCGAAGGTGCATGACTGGAAATCATGTGTACGGGTAACCGTACCGAGGGTTCGAATCCCTCCCTCTCCGCAACTGTTTCGTAAACGTTCTCGTTAGTCCAAGCCGACCTGCTCAACGCGCCGCCCACCGGCCGCCCAAGTTGAGCAGGTCCATGGCTTCGCAGAGCGCGCTCGGCGCCAGGTGCCTGTACCTGAGCGTCATCGTGAGCGTGCTGTGCCCGACCAGCTCCTGAATCGCCTTCGGTGCCGCGCCTCGCATCGCGAGGTGGGAGCAGAAGGTGTGCCGCAGCACGTGCGAGCCGATGCTCCGGAGCCCGGCGCGTTTGCAGCCGAACCGGAGCGCCGCCTCGATCGCCGACTGAGTCAGCGGCGAGCCGTCCTGATGGCAGAGCACGAGCTCTGACTTCAGGTGCCTGATGGCCTTGAGGGCTGCCTTCAAGCGGCCGGTTAGCGGCACCTTCCGTTCTTTGCCGCTCTTGGGGGTCCCCGCTCAGACCTTTCCAGGAAGAGCGCCTCACGGTCAGCAGCCCGGCGACCAAGTCCACGTCGCCCCATTCGAGCGCAATGGTTTCGCCCTGACGAAGCCCCGCTTCGGCGCCCAACAGGACGAGCGCCAATCGCTCCGGATCGTCCTTCATCGCCTCGACGAGCCGTGAAAGCTCCTCGAAATTCAGAAAGTCGAACCGTTGCTGCAGGACCTTGAGCAGCTTCACCCGCGGCACGACCTCGAGCAGCTCGATCTCGTGCGCGTAGCGTAGCATCTTGCCCAGGCAGGCCAGGATGTTGTTCACCCGCTTGCGACTGAGCCCCTTGGCGAGCAAATCCGCCTTGAGAATCTCGATCGCGTGCATCTTGATCGCATCGAGGCGCATCTCCCCGAACACCGGAAGCAAATGATGCTTCAGGATCGAGGCTTTCATCGAACGCTCGGACGGTTTGTTGTTTGCGAGAACGTACGTCTCCTTGAACTCGTCCGCATAGGCCGCGAACGTCGGCACCTCCTTGGTAGTGTGCGTCGGCCTAAAAGCGCGGTCCGAAGCTGATGCTCGAACTCGTCGGCACCCGCCTTGGACTGCACCGGCGAGCGCTTGCGCACTCGTTCGACACTGCCGTCCGCATGTTGAAATCGGAAATCCGCGTACCATCTTCCGTCGATCTTACGTGCCGCCACCCGGGCCTCCGGACTGCGACACACGACCTTGCTCGACGTAAGCTAGCAGGTCCGCACGGATGA
>JAQSWN010000036.1 GCA_029266615.1 Polyangiaceae bacterium | reverse complement strand
GTCGTCGGGCGGGGCGAGGGTGCGCACGTAAATACCGCCGGCGGACACGTTGTACGAAAAGCCCAGCTCGTCCTTCTCGCGGCCAGCGCCGCGGAACGCGACGGTGGTGCCGTAGAGCAGGCGCGGCGTTTTCCGGTTGTTGACCGCGCCGGCGCGGAGCTCGTTGGAGGCGAAGAGGACGTTTTCGGGCGCGGCGTAGCCGTCCACCGCGGCGACGCCTTCGAGCTCACCGAGCGCTTCTCGGGTGGTGCGGAGGTCCCGCGGGGCGCAACACAATATGAAGTTGGCGAGGCTCCCCGCTTCGCGCGCGCGCTGCAATATGGGCAGGGCTTCCGGCATCAGCTCCGAGTTGATGACGGCCAAAACCAAGTCCGCGCGCTCGGAGAACTGCGCGGCGTCGTCGGTCGTAACCGCGAACGTGACGTCGTAGCCGGCGTTTCGCAGCACGCGGGCCACGACCGTGCGCCGGGTGCGGTCCGCCTCGGCGATGAGCGCGCTTCCGCGCCCGGTCTTGGGCGGCTCCGCTTGCTCACGGGGCAAGTTGCGCAAGCGCGTGAGCAGCGAGCGAATCTCCCCGAAGGGCAGCACGTCGTCCGCGCCCCAGCTGAAGGCGTCGTTGAAAGCGAGGTCCGACACGCTGCGCGACAGCGCGAGCATCGGTAAACGCACGTGGCGCGCGCTGCTTCGGGCTTCGACCGCCAGCGCCGCGGACTGATCGCTCTCGAGCAGCGCCGCGTGGGCGTCGTGAGTCGACAGCCAGGCGGAAGCTTCGTCGCTGCTTTCCACCGCGTGCAGCTCGAAGGCGGCTTGCTGTGCGGCTACAGCCAGCGCGGCCCGCTCGTCGCGGCGGAAGTGACCCAAAGCGAGTAGCGCGCGAGCTTCCATCGTCTCGTCATGCGGCCACTCCCTGCATCTCTTTAGTCCCAATCCGAGACGCGCGCGCACAGCAGACTACAGGCCAAAAAAAAACAGGGAGTCGGAAGCGCTTTACTTCCGAGCTCCCTGCCGTGTCCCGCCCCGCTCGGCGCTACGCCGAGAAGATCTGTTGAATCTCGCCTTCCATGGCGGAAGGCGCGACCTTCTTCGCCAACGCGAGCTCCTGCACCAGCAAGCTGCGCGCCTGATCCAGCAAGCGCCGCTCGCCGAACGACAGGTCCTTGTCGAACTTCAGGCGGTACATATCGCGGAGCACCTTCGCGATCTCCGAAGGGAGACCGCTCTTCAGCATTTCCGTGTAGGCGCGGAACCGGCGGTTCCACGGCTGCAAGTCCACCGCGACCTCGGGCGCCTTCAAGATGTCCAAGATCTTTTGCGCCTCCTTCTTCTTCATGACGGGGCGCAAGCCGACGCGCGAGGCGGCCTCCGTCGGTACGAACACCTTGAGTCCACTGTCGTGGATCTTGATGACGTAACAGGGGGTCTTACGCCCCCCGAAGTCTTTCTCTTCGATTTGTTGAACTTCGCCGACACCGTGGGCGGGGTGCACCGCCATGTCGCCAGCTTTGAAGTTGATGCGAATGGTTTCAACCGACAAATTGCCCTCCTGACCTGAGTTCGCGGGAACTAAACGTTCGACAAGGGCAGGGGCGGCGACACGTCCGCCGCGCGACTTCGGCTTCACCACGAAGTCACCTCTGACCTCCGACGCTCAAGCGCTGGCTGCCGTTCGTTCATCCCGCTCGCCGCAGTGCAGCACGGCGGAGGTCGTAACATCATCACCGGCTTTTGGTCAATCGAATCCATGCCGCGACGTATCTCATAGATCGTCGAAATCGCTCGAATTTCTAGCGAGTATCTGGCGACGATGTAGGTGCAGGAGCGGCAGTGCTCGTCGGAGTGAGTCGCAAAATATCGGCAAGATCACCGCTAGTTACCGCGCGCGCGCCATTCGCGATCTCCGTGAGTGGGAGTGGCACCATCAACGTGACACGGTCGTTCTGCATATTCGTCACACTCCGGGCCTCGAGCGCCGAAGCGAGTCCAAGCGTGGCGCCGGTGGAGCTGCTGGCGACCGACATGTAGGTCGAACGCAATCTCTCGGCGGCGTTGCTCTCAGCAAAGTCCCCGTGCAGCACGAGCTCGAGTGTGGCGTGCCCAGCTGACGTTGGAACCAGCTTCGCCGAGACCGCCGTCGTCACCGCGAGTAGACCACCGGCTGCGCCTTGCCAGCGCTCGTCGAAGGGGCCCGGCACGTGCGCGGTGACTAAGGCGTTGCCCACTTCTCGTTGCAGGCCTTCCAGCGCTGCGCCGTGGAACGCGCTCTTCGCCTTGAGCTTCCCCCGCGCGTACCCTTCGACGACTCGTGTCAGGATGGGATCTCCGACGCCGTAGGCCACCACGCGGTCGTCGATGGTCACGAGCCCGATCGGGATGCCTTCGTTGATGCCAGTCAGCACGACGACGTTGGGGTCCGGACGGCGCTCGCGCGTGTCGTGGATCTGACGCGACTTGAAGCGAGCGCGTGCCTTCCCCGCCGTCGCATTCGGCAGCTCCGCGAGGTAGAGGGTGCCGAGATCGAAGCCGGCGATCACGCCGCGCGTCAGTGTCTCGAGCGCAAAGCCGGTCGTCTCGGCTACCGCACGCAAGCGGTCTCGTGTGAGCAGCGCGTCGAGCGCGGGACGAAAGCTTTGGCTTTCCGCGAGCTTCGCGGGAGAACCGGTCACCATCCAACGCAGGCCCGCCGCGGGCACGTAGTCCTCGAGATTGCCCGTATAGCGCGGCGGAGGCGGGGGCGGATTCGGCGCGACCTTGGCCGTCGTCCGCTCGCAAGCTATCGAAAGCGCTGCGACTAACGCTGCGCGGCGTCCGATGAGAGGCGAGCTACCGTGCGTGGGACGCGAAGCGACGCTCACTCGTCGCCGTCGTCGTCATCGTCATCGTCGTCGTCGCCCTCGTCACCCCCGGTGATGGGAATGTGACGGCTGTCGTTCACGAGCTCTTTCAGCTCTTTGCCGACCTTGAAGAAGGGGAGGCGCTTGGCCGGCACCGGCACTGGCTGACCCGTGCGTGGGTTGCGGCCTGCGTAAGGCTTGTACGGGCGTACGGTGAAGCTTCCGTAGCCACGAATCTCAATTCCTTCGCCACGTTGGAGCGCCTCGGTCATTGCGTCGAACACGCAGTTGACCACCATTTCAGCGCGCGCCTTTGTGAGCTCGCCGCGTGCTGCGATGGCCTCGATGAGCTCGCTCTTCGTCATTCGCGGGTCGCCTCTCCCTCAGCCGGTGAACCAACGCTAACTAATTGATCGTCATGCTCTCCCTTAAAGTCTGAATTGTCAACGGGTTACGAGTCTTGCCGGGCTGCGCGGGCGTTAGCGGGCGGGGGCGGCAGGGGGCTTAATGAAGTCCAACGCTCCCTCTCCGGAGACGAGCTCCACTAGAAGAGGGGAGTGACCACCGGCTGGAACGCGAGGCGCGCGGAGACTGGAGCATCCCGGCCCAGCCACGCTCACCGTGAGCTCGCGGCCGCTCGGCTGCCCTTGCCACCGAAGCTTCAGCTGCGCCCCGGCCGCGGATTTGGCCACCCAGCCTAGCTCAGCGCCCGACTCGAAAGCGACTGAGTCCGCCGGAAACACGACTCGCGTCCCTGGCTGGAGCCGGAGCGCTCGTCCTCCCGAAGCGCAGGGTGCGTGGATGGGGTAGGTGCTCCCGCGGCCGCCATCAGTGAGCGACGGCCACTCGGCTTCAGCTTCGAGCTGGGGCACGTCGGGCGGGAGGTAGGGGCGGAGCTCGGGCGCCTGTATTCCGCTCACGTCGTAGGCGTAGCGGTATGTCGGGGGGGCTCCGAAGCGCTCATACAGCGCTCGGTCGTGGGCGTCTCCACGCCGGCGCGCGACGTACAAGCCGTCACGGGGGGATGGGACGCGCGGATCGTGACCGAGGTTGAAGCCGTGATCCGTGTCCACGAAGAGCAACCCATGGGTGACGCCGGCGCGCGCGACGAGCGAGGGCTCGAACATGGGACGGCCGCCTTCTCGCTCTGCGAGCTGGGTGTGGGCGCTGCGGGCGTGGAGCGCGAAGCCGAGCAGGGCGCCTGGCAGCGAAAGCCAACCGAGCCGCAAATCCCACGCCGCGCGCGCAACCAAAATTTGCGCGAACGGTATCACCTCGCACAGGAAACGGGCGCCGCCCCCAGGGTAGTTGCCGTCGAAGTAGAACGGCACGTAGAGCAACGCCTGCAGCGCGATGCCGACTCCGAGCCAGACGAGCGGCGAGCGACGGTGCCGCCCCCAGGCGTAGGCGCCGAGCAGGGTGAGCGGCGCCAGGTTGGTCGCGTCGGTGGTGAAGAGCCACAGCCGAACCGCCAGCGTGCGCAGCGCGTGCGCAGCGCCGAAGCCGTGGGGCAGGTAACGCGTCACGTAGTCACCGTGCTCGAACCGACAGCCCACGTCCGTCCCGAAGCCATAACGAAAACAGCCGGCAGGAGCGTCCGACACGGCGTAATACGCGAGCTGCGTGGAGCTCAGCCAGTCCCCGGTGAGGGCTCGTTGGTGCAGCAGCAAGAGCAGCACGCCCGGCGCCCCACCCAATATCAATCCGGGCCAGGCTGCGAGGCTACGTCTCCGCATCCACGCGACCAAGACGATCATGGCCGCGCCGCTCACCGGGCGCGTCGCAACGAGCAGGCCCAAGCAGAGGCCCGCAAGGCAGGAGGCGAAGCGCAACTCCGGCCTGAGCGCGGCGACGAGCGCGCTGGTGGCCAGCAGCGCCGCGAGCCCGTGCGACATCGTATCCGCGGTGTGATAGCGAAGCGCGCCGCTCATCACGGACAGCGCGGCCGCCAGCATCGCCACTTTGCCGCTCTGACCCAAAGCCCGCGCGAGGGCGTACGTTGCCGCCACCAAGCCGGCGCCTAAAAGCGGGCCGAGCAACAATGGGGCCCCCAGCCGCACCGCTACGGAAAGCACGAACGGGTAGCCGGGAGGAAAGATAACGCCCAGTGAATGGCCGTCGCTCGAAGCGAGCAGGAACCGACCCCGAAAGGCCGCGCTCGGGTCCGGCACGCTGAACGTGAACGAGCCTGCTGCGAGGGACCGCGCGGAGAGGAAGTAGCTCGTCGCGTCGATGACGCGGGGCCCGCCGCGCAGGTAGAAGTGCACGTACGCGCACGACAGGGCGAAAGCGAGCAGGGCCAGCGCGGCGAGGGTCAGCCGACGCCGCATGCCGTCACTCCGGTTGCACGGCCCAGACGTGGAACAGCACGTGCTCGCCCTGCGCGCTCTCCAGCCGAACCGGCAGGGTCGATACGCCGGGCATGCCCAAGTCCACGCGCTGCTCCAGCCAGCCATCTTTGCGGCCGAGCTCGACCTGCGCCGAGAAGCTCGGATCCGCCTCGACGTGCAGCGTGACCGGCTCCGTGGGCGCGGCGCGCAGGATGAGCGTCACCTTGCGCGCGGGATCTAGCCCGCTCAAGGTGAAGCTACCGCGCACGCCCGGCGGGACGATGCGCCCGGCGTCCCAGAGATCTTCGCGCGGCAGGGTGGGGTTTGGCAGCAGCTTCATGAGGACGTGGCCGATGGTGCCGGTCGAGAGGCGGTAGCCGTGCTGCTTCTCGCTCACCAGGTCGGCCAGATCCAGGCCGTCCACGCGCCGCTCCCCCGGCCGAAGCGAAAACGGCTGCTCGCTCTTGTCGAGCGACTCCCAACGCGGCGCGTAGAGCACCTTGCTGGCGCCGCCGCAGATCACGTTGCCGCGCACTGGCACTTCGTCCAGGCGCTTGCCGAACCAGAGCGGGAAGTCGCCCCACCAGCCGGGATAGATGGCCAAGATGTCCGGACGGTCGCGCGGCTTGAGTCGCTCGATGAGCTCGATACCGGCGGCGACGTGCTGGCGCGTCGCGCGCGCGAACGGCAGGCCCCGGAACCCGCCGAGACCGATGATGTCGAGCGCGGGGAGGTCGGACACGTACGGAATCGCACCCGCATCGCCCACGAGCACGCGGGTCGGCTGGGGCCGGAAGTTGTCGCGCAGCTTCCGACCCGCCGTGACGTGCTGATCGTAGATGTTGCGCGACGCGCGGCCGAAGAACCAAAGCTGCTCGCGGTAACGAGGCGCCTGGCGCCAGGCGAACACCGCCCACAGAGCCAGGCCAATGACGGCCGGCGCGTAGCTCTTTACGACCTTCAGGCGAACCTGCGACAGCGCGCCGCCCAAACCGAGCGCGGCCGAAACCAGAAGCCAGGCGACGGCGGGCATGGTGTAGCGCTCGTTCTGCCAACGGACTTGGCCGTTCAGCGCAACGATGCCGATCCACGCCAGCATGGAGAGCCAGAGCACGATCGCTGCGCGCCGCGTGCTCGGCACGACGAACGCGTACGCCGCGATCACCCACGCGAGCCAGCCCACCGCGGCCACGTCCGCAAAGTGATACTGGGTCACGCGTAGCACCTGGTACTTGAAGTGGAACCACCACGCGCCCCAGACCTCCGCGCGCGTCAAGTACGGGTGGTGCATCTCGAGCTTCACCAACGCGCCGGCGGCGGTGGAGTCACCCGTCAGCGCCTTGTTGGCGATGGCATGGGTCACGAGCACGCAGCCGGCGGGCACGAGTGACACCGCCGCCATGATCGCGAGGCGCAGCGGCTTGTCCCCGCGGCGAGTCCAAAGCGCGCTCACCACGAGCACGAAGAGCGCGCCGATGCCCTCCGGGCGTGTCGCGCACACCAGCAGGCCGGCGACACCCAAAAGCGCGGCTCTCCCCAGGGGATGCCCCGGCTCCGTCCGCCAATCGTCCCACGCGATCACGGCCAGCGACCACAAGCCGAGGAATAGAGCGACTTCCATGCCGCTCCACAGGGACCAGTCCAGCGCGCCGACACTCAGCAGCACCGGCGGCAGCAAGTAGCTCGTAAAGCGCGGTAAGCCCCGGAACAACCGCCGCAAAGCGAGCAAGGCGCCGAACACGCACACGCACGCCACGACGGCGGCCCAAGCCATCATGCTCAGGCCGTTCAGTCCCAGCCAAAATCCGGGGACGAGCACGAACGGGTACAGCAAGCTGGTGCCGCCGCTCGAGTAGCCCGCGCCCGGAGACCACTCGAAGGCGTGACCGCGCGCCGTCTGCCGAGCGAAGTCGAAGTGGATGAACACGTCGTCGAGCGGCGCCGACCACGGGCCAAGCGCGCCCTGAGTCGCGGCGGCGAAGGCGGACTCTGGATCGCGAAACAGATCCGCGTACGCGGTCTGCATGCGCATGGAAGAGTAGAAGGCGCACGCCGAGAGCAGCGTGAGTGTTCCAGCCCATAGCGCGTAGACCACGGGCTCCCAGGCGCGGAGCCGGACCAAGCGCTCGCGCGCGCGGGCGAGAAGCATATCCGTCACGTTTCGGCGCTCGTACTACGAAGTTCGCCGCAGAGACAGCCGCGGGTCCGAGGGCCGGAGGCGACGCGGATCGGCGCCGGAAACCTCGACCGGTACCCAGTGGGCGGCATCAGCATGCAGTCAAAATGGACAATGGTTGGCTGCCTTTGCCGTCTCTGCGGCGAGAGCGCAAGCAGCGCGCATCCGTTCAGCATTCACGGGGGCTTTTCGGTCATTGCCGCTTGCGAGGTCGGGCCCGAGGCGCTCTACTTGCGCTGCCACACCTCCGGTGTCGGCGGAAGGTTCGTTGGATGGGCCGGGTCCCGGTCACACGTCACTGGCACTGAATTTTGATGCGATGGTTCGTTGAGGTCTCTCGCGTTGGCGACTCTACCGCCGACGAGAAGTATTGCGTCGAGGCCAAGCAGTGGCAGGCCGCGCTGCAGGAAGCCCGTAAGCTGCGTGGAGACAGCGGGCCCCTCTCCAAGTTCTCCATCGAGCTGCTGGATGACGGCTACCGAGCCGTCGACCCGAAGCAGAAGCTGCGCTTCGTCGTCGCCAAGGCGCCGTTGGACGCAGAGCTGACGACCGAAGCGCCGGCGCATCGCAACGGCCAGGTCCCAACCTCCTTGGTTCCCTCGGCGTCCCTGCCGCCCGTGACTCCGTCGGCGGCTCCTCCCGGCGTGGTGTCGTCCGTTGCGGCCGCAACGATGGCTCCGGCGTCCGTCCTTCCAGCACCGGCGCATTCGGCTTTCCCCGCCGCGCGGCCGGTCTCCGTTGCCGCGTCCGCGACGCCCAGCCCGGCGGTTCCGCCAGTCGTGGCCCCCGCCGCACCTTCCGTTCCGGTGCCTCCCCAGCCGAGCACTGGGCTCCCGGTGTCGCACGCGGACGCGTACGCGGGCGTGCCGTCCAGCAACCTTTCTCCGAACGCCCCCGCGGGCCCCGTTCAGGTGGCGACGCCGCCCGGTGGTGTAGCGGCGCCGTCGGCGCTCCCACCGCGCGTCACGAGCGCGCCGCGCGCGGTCTCCGCCAGAGCGCCGGCTGGCATCTCTATCCCGGCCGACGTCATCCCCCCCGCACCCGCCCTGCCGCAAAATCTCGGGCCCTCGGTCGCGAAGCAGAACCTCACTCAGCCCAGCGCGGCCATGGACATGCCGCCGCCGTCGAGCGTGCTGCGCAAGCGGCAAGAAGAGCCGACGACCGAGTCGCCCATCACGTACCGGGAGGTCGCGTATGTCGTGCCGCCCGGTGTCACCCGGGGCTCGGTCGAGGCGCTGCTGTGGGCCGCGTTCCGCGACATCTCTCGGGAGCTCGCGGGTCGTACCGACCAAAAATTCGTACAGCTCGCGGTCTTCGATCACTCGTTCGACAAGCGGCCAGAGCGTCCGCCGCTCGGCACGTTGGCTTGGAAAGATTGGCGCGGTAATCCGGTTCTCACCTTTCCGTTCTTCGACGGAACGCAGCCGGCGCGCGCGTCGGTGCCGGCGCCTTCCATCAAGCCGGTTCCGGTCGTGAGCATCTCCAGCTCCGCCCCGCCCGCGGCCCTCGCTCCGTCGCCCCGCACGGCGGCCGCTGCCGTTCCGGAGACGCCTCCCGCTCCGCCCCCGCCCGTGGTCATTCCAGTCGCGGAGCCCACGCCCATCGCCGCGCCCGCGCCGGTCGTCATCGCCCCGACGCCTGCCGCCGTCGTGGCTCCCATCGCATCTATCGAACCAGCGGTCGTGCCAATCGCGGAGGTGGTCGCGCCCGCGCCTTCCGTCGTCGCGCCCGCGCCTTCCGTGGCGCAGGCAGCGCCTCCCGTTGTCGAGGCAACGCCTCCCGTTGTCGAAGCAACGCCTCCCGTTGTCGAAGCAACGCCTCCCGTCGCGGAGCCGGCGCCTCTGGTGGTTGCGTCGGCGCCTCCAACGGCCGCGCCTGAGCCCTCCGCGCCGATCCCGCTCACGCGCGAGAAGATGTCGTCGTCGCATCCGAGCGCCGGTCGCTCGTCGCGCCCCCGCATGGCCGCGGTCCGGCGCCGCGCCGGTGAGGACCTCATCGCCGAGCTGTTCGAGACCATGCACGACCTGCACTTCATGCAGGGCGTGGCGGACGGCGCCGAGTTCATGCTGGCCGCGTTGGACTCGGTGTTGCCGTGCGACGGCGTGCTCATTCACGTCTTCGATATCAATCATCGCGAGTTCGTGGTCACGCGCGCCAAGGGCCCCGGCGCCATGCAGGCGCTCCTCCACCGCACGCCCGACAGCGAGCCGTTCTTCACGGCCGTCATGCGCCGCCCTGGCTCGGTCGTCGTGAACGACGTCGCGCAGGATCCACGCCTCCTCGGTCCTCGCTGGGACGCGCTGGGCATCAAGCCTGCCCGCGCCCTTTGTGGCCCGGTGCGGCAGGGCGGGCGCTACTTGGGCTTGGTCGAAGCGGTCAACCCGCTCGGGGACGCTCCGTTTCACCAAACCGAGCAAAACGCGGTGGACTACATCTGCGAGCAATTTGCGCAGTTTCTCGTCAACCGCCCGATCGTGCTCGACGCAGACGTCATCCTGCGCCGCTAGTTGCTAAGCTCCGCTTCGCATGGCGGCAGAACGAACGCGGCGCGAGCAGATGCTCACGTTCTTGCTGCTGCCGGCGATCGTCGTGGCGGTGCTGGTGCTGTCGGGGGTCATGTTCCGTTCCAGCTTCCAGTTGGAAAAGCTGCGTGAACAGTCGGTAGTGGAAGCAACGCTTTCGCTCGCCAACGAGCGCGCGGATCGGCTCGACAAGCGCATCATCGAGCAGGACAACGCGGTCCGCTCCGTGCTGGACCTCGCGGAGCGCGCCGAGTTCGGCCGCAAATGGTTGGAAACGGCGCCGCTCTCCACGCCCACCGTGCGCGCCGTGTTCTTGGTCGACTTGGGGGCACCGCTCCGCAACGTCGTCGCGCTCGCTTCGCGCGCCCCGGAGCTAGAGACGGAGCGTTTCCGGCGCTTGCTCGTGCATCGGCTCTTGCCGGAAATGAAGCTGGACAAGCCGCCGTTGGACGAGCTTCGCCACCTGCACAAAGTGGAGCGCGAGAAGGCGTACCTACTCAGTCACTGGGAGCAAAGCGTCGCCGAGCGCCATTACCTCGTCGTGGTGTGGCACGACGTGCCGCGCATCGTGCACGACGTGTTCCCGACGCTGTACTCGGACATGCAGCAGAGCCGCGTGAACATCGTGGACGCAGACGGCAAGATCGTGTTCGGGCCGCCCCTGGGCCGCGGCGGGCTCACGCTAGGCCGACAGTTCGAGACTACGCTGTACAAGTGGACGCTCAACGTCACCATGAACAGCGCCGAGGAGCTGGCGGCAGCGGTGGCGCGCCGGCGCGTGCTGGAGATGGTGCTCGTCGCGCTCTCCAGCGTCGTGGTCATCGCGGGCCTCTTCGTCATCCTCATCGCCGCTGAACGGGAGCGTCGCCTCTCCAACTTGAAGAGCGAGTTCGTGGCGAACGTCTCGCACGAGCTGAAGACGCCGCTCGCGCTCGTGCGCATGTTCGCGGAGCTCCTGCAGACGGGCCGCGCCGACAACGACGACAAGCGCAAGCAGTACCTGTCGATCATCGTGAACGAGAGCGATCGCCTGAACGCGTTGATCGAGAACGTGCTGGACTTCGCGAAGGTGGAGCGTGGACAAGCCGCCTACGAGTTTTCTCCGGCGCGACTCGCGGAGCCGGTCACCCGCGCGGTGGAGGCTTGCCGCGTGCGCGCGGAGCGTGAAGGTGTCTCCCTGGAGCTCACGCTAGAAGAAGTGCCCGAGCTTCTCATCGACGAGCGGGCGGTAGAGATCGCCGTCATCAACCTGGTGGACAACGCGCTGAAGTACGCGCCGGACGGAAAGCGTGTTTGCGTCGTCATGCGCAACGGCGCGACCGGGCCGGAGGTGTTGGTGGCGGATCAAGGTCCCGGAATCGCGCCCGAGGACCGCAAGCGCATCTTCGACCGCTTCGTGCGAGGTAAGTCTGCGAGCGGCAAGCAGGTGCGCGGCTCCGGCATCGGGCTGTCCTTGGTCAAGCACATCGCCGAAGCGCACGGTGGCAGCATTCGGGTCGAGGACGCGTCGCCGCACGGCTCCGTCTTCACGCTCCGCCTGCCGCGCCGCTGAGAATCACCGCGCCGCGCCTTGACGTTCCTCGCTCGGCGCCGTACATAACGACAACGTTATATAGCAAAGGCGTTATTCATGACCCCCGGCGAAGCTCTGGACGCGACATTTACAGCTCTGGCGGATCCTACCCGGCGCGCCATCTTGGCCCGGCTGGCACAAGGCGAAGCCAGCGTGACCGAGCTCACGCGCCCCTTCGCGCTGAGCCAACCCGCCATCTCGCGCCATCTGCGCATGCTGGAGCGCGCGGGGCTCATCACGCGCGGCCGTCGCGCGCAGCTCAGGCCGCGCAAGCTCGAGGCCGCGCCGTTGAAGGACGCGTCGGCGTTCCTCGAGCAGTACCGAAGGTTTTGGGAAGAGAGCTTCAACCGTTTGGACGACTTGTTGCAGAAGCTACAGGAGCAAGAAGATGCTGGAAAAAAATAGGTTCGAAGGTGACACCGTGCTCATCGCCAACCCCGGCGAGAAAGGCTTCACCATCACGCGTACGTTCAACGCGCCCGCGCGTCTCGTCTTCGACGCGTGGACCAAGCCAGAGCTCATGAAGCAGTGGTACGGCAACGCCTGCATGACACTCGACGTGTGCGAGATGGATGTGCGGCCCGGGGGTGCTTGGCGACGCGTGCTGGTCGACAAAGACGGAAATCGCGTCGCTTTTTACGGCACGTTCCAGGAAGTGGAGGCGCCGCACCACGTCGTCTTCACGGAAATCTTCGAGCCGTTTCCGGACCACCCGTCTACGGTCACGGTCACGTTGAGGGAGCAGGGCGGCAAGACCCACGCGACCCTCGTGCAGCTTCACGGCAGCGTGGAGTCGCGAGACGCGCACATCGGCTCCGGTATGGAGCACGGCATGCGCGAGACGCTCGACCGTCTAGAAGCGCTGCTCACCTCCCGTCACAACTGAGCGAAAAGTCATGCACCCGCGAGACTTTTGCGAGCTGAGCGTGGAGCAGGAAGAGTACCTGGTGGAGCTGCTCTGCACGCGCGGAGCGTGCACCTTCGACCTCTTCGTGCGCGAGCTAGACGCGCTGTGTCGGCAGAGCGCGCGCGCTCATTCGACGACTTCGCCGTCGTCGATCGCAGACTGCGCTTCGAGCAGCTCTTTGTCGCTCAAGTAGACAGAAGAACCGCCGGGCTTGGACGGGGCTTGAGGCGGTGCCGGAGCCGCGGCGGCGGGGGCCAGGGAAGGCTCGCTCGGCGTGGCCGCGGCCACCGCTTCGTCTGCGGAGTCCCCCGCCAGCTCGTCGGGCCCGGCCGCGACCCCGGGAGTTGCGGCTACGGCTTCGGGAGCTGGCTCCGGCGGCGGAGGAGGCAGCGGCGCGAAGCGCTCCGGCATCGCGATGCCGTCCAGCATCGGGTCGTATTTGGCGAGCAACGGCTTGAAGGCCTCGCGCTCCGTGGCCGACAGCGTCCGCATGCCGTCCAGGTTCAGCGTCTCCGCGTCGAAGAAAGTGCCGTCGCGGCTCGCCGAAAAATGTAAGTGCGGTCCCGTGGAGCGCCCCGTGCTGCCCACGTAGCCGATGACCTGCATGCGCCGCACTTTATCGCCCGGCTTGATGCCAGCCGCGAAGCGGGAGAGGTGCGCGTAGCCCGTTTCTATGCCGCCGGGATGCATGATCTTGACGAGGTTCCCGGCGGCGCCGGCCACCCCCACGAAGCTCACCGTACCGAAGGACGATGCACCCACGGGCGTGCCCGTCGCGGCTCCGAAATCCGTGCCTTGGTGCGGCATGATCTTCTTCAGTACCGGGTGCACGCGGTGAGGGTTGAACGGCGACGTTCGGGGCGCGTCCTTGATCGGCTTGCGCCAGCCGCCTTCGAACGGCGCCTTGCCGTCTCGATCGTAATAGCCGCGCACGTTGGGCGCGTCCCAGTAGTAGATGCGGAGGTGGGTCTTCTTCGGGTCGACGCGGACCAGCTCCAGCGCCTCCACCCCTGCATACCGGGAGAACTCGCCGAGCGACGTCACCTCTTGCACGACCATCTTGAGCACGTCTCCGCGCTCCAGCTCTTCGAGCGACATGTGCCCTTCCAAGGCGCGCTGCACCACCTTGGCGAGCCCCGGATCGAAGCCGGCGATGTCTGCGGAGTGATCGAAGCTCGTGCCGTCGTAGCTCAGGGCGCCCGTGATCTGCGCGCGCTCTAGCTTCAGGTCCAGCTTGCTTCCCGTGAGCCGCCCGTCAATCTCTTTGGCTTGGTAGATGTCCTCCACGCCGGCCAGGTACTCGAGCGCGTACAGCTTGTTCGTGCCGCGCTCGAGCAGGGCTTGAAAGCGATCGCTCTTCTTGCACTTGTTGAGGTCCACGACGCCGCGCATCGCCGCGAGCACGCGGTAGCCCTGTGCCTCGGGTGCGCCCGCGGTCTCCAGCGCCTTCAAGAAGGAGTCCGTGCCGACCTTGCCCTCGATGAAGCGGTACTTGGCGTCGCTGCGCGCGTCTGCGATGCGCCACGGCCCTGGTATCTTCTGTCGCGCTCGTTTGGGCTTCGGCTTGGGCTCCGGGCTGAGCGGCGCCGCGGACGCGACGCTCGGCGCGGACTTCGCGCCGGCCACGCTCGGGCTGCCGAGAGCGCCGAGCCGCCCCTCCAGGCTCATGAAGAGCGCGGTGATGGAGGCTACGACCGCGATGCCGAGCAGCGCCGAGAACAGCGCCACTAACGTCGGCGAAAGCTCGCGCGGCGTGCTCGGAGTAAAAGGCGCGGCGGGGGCTCGGGTGGATGGCGGCGGCGCCACGAAGTCCTCCGCCTCCGGCGGCGCCGCTGCGGCGTCTCGTCCGATCGCGTCCAGCTCGCTGTCCAGGCTGCTGGTTGCCGCGCGTGCGTCTTCGGCGGCGCGCGCTTTGGCCAACAGGCGCTCGCGAACCCCTGCGCCACGACCGGCTGCGTCAGGCGGTGCGGACTCTGCCGCGGCCGGCTGGTCGGCGGTGGGTTGCTCGCTCGGGACCGCCAACTCGCTTTCGACGATCGGTTCCAGAGAGTCCACGGCATCCGCCCGGTGCGGGCTGGGATTCAGCTCGAGTTCCGGTTCCGTCTCGCCGTCCTCGCGCACGTCCGGATCGACGACGCGGCCGACATAGCGGGAACCACCGGCTTCCGGCGGTGAGGCCACGGGGGCGAAGTAGCAAGGAACACCGACCGCGGCAAGCCGAGGGATTTTTCCCCGAAATCGCCCCAGGCGGTCCCGAACCCGCCTGTCTTTCCCGGCGCTTCTGGGGGTAGCATGGGCAACAACGGGCATGGACGACCACCTGAAGCAGCTCCTGCTCTTGGGCAGGGAGCATTACCAAAAGCGCGAGCTCGACAAAGCCGAGTACCTACTCCGGCAGGTGGTGTCGGAAACGGATCGCTTCGCGGACGTTTTCGACATGCTCGGGGTGATTTCTCACTCCAAGGGTGATTTCGCCCAAGCTGAGCGCTACTTCGAGAAGGCGGTCAGCCTGAACCCCAACTACACCGAGGCGCAGCTAAACCTGATGGTCACGTACAACGACCTCGGGAAGTACGAGGCCGCACGCCAGATCTACAGCCAGATCCGGCACCGTGGATCTGGCGGGCCGGCCAAAGCCGACCCCTTCGCGAAAGGAAAGATCGCGAACATGCACGCCGAGATCAGCCAAGCGTACGCGGACGCGGGCATGACCCAAGAGGCGGTGCTGGAGCTGGAGCGCGCGGTGGCGCTCTGCCCCGGGTTTGCGGATCTGCGCACGAAGCTCGCGACCCTCTACCGAGACAGCAACCAGCCCTTGCGCGCGCGGGAGCAGCTGGAGGCCGCGCGCGACGCGAACCCCAATTACGGTCAAGCTCGACTACTCTTGGGGGTGATGCACCTGACCGCGGGCGAGCACGACTCCGCCATCGCCGAGTTCGACGCCGTGCTCTTGCGCGACGGCGACAACAAGAGCGCGCTCATGTACCGCAAGCTGGCCGAGGCTCAGCGAGCGCGATCGGAGCGACCGAGCGCGTGAAACGGTTCTTGCTCGGGTTGTGGCGGCGCTTGCGCGGCACACCCGGGTCTCCGGTAGCGGCGGCGGCCGCGGTGGCGATAGGCGTCTTCATCGGCTGCCAGCCACTGTACGGCCTGCATTTCGTGCTGGTGCTCGCGGTGTGCGTACCGCTCCGTCTGGACGCGGTGCTCTCGTATTTGGCCGCCAACATCTCTAACCCCCTCGTGGCCCCGTTCCTGATCGTCGCCGAGGTCGAGGTGGGCTCGTACCTGACGAGCGGGCGCTTCGTCGCGTTCGACGTGGCGAGCGCGAGGGAGAACGGCGCGGCTGGCTTCGCGCGGCAGCTGTTCGTCGGCAGCGTAACGCTCGGCGCGCTCTTCGCGGTGGTCGGGTTCGCGCTGGCGTGGCTCGTCGCGTCGCGCTTTCGGGGGCGTGGTCAGGTAGGCGCGGCGGACCCGTTCGACGCCGCGATCTCCCGCACCCGCGATCGCTACGCGCGGGCGCCGCGGGCACATCGGTTTTACGTCGCGGGCAAGCTCGCGTTCGACCCCGTCGGCAAGCTGCTTGCGGAGCTGCCCGGCAGCTTCGGGCGCGTGCTGGACTTGGGCTGCGGTCGGGGCCAGCTTTCGCTGCTCTTACTGGAGCTGGGGCGAGCCACCCGAGTCGTAGGGATCGACTCCGACGCGAGCAAGATCGAGGTGGCGCGGGCGGCGGGGCCCGAAGGCGACTTTCGCGTGGCGGACTTGAGCCCCGGCGACGCAACGGAGGCGGACACCATCTTGCTCGTGGACGTGCTGCATTATTTGCCGCTCGCCGAGCAGGACGCGCTGCTCCGCGCTGCGGCGCGCGCGCTCGCGGTCGGCGGGCGCCTCCTCGTGCGTGAAGTGGACGCTCACCCTTCCGCGAAGAGCGGCGTCACACGGCTGTTCGAGTGGCTGGCGCGAAAGACGGGTATGAATCGTGGTCGCGCGACCGCGTACCGTCCCGCCCGCGACGTGACGGCGCTGCTCTCCGGCCTCGGTTTGCCGTGCGAGGTTCAGGGCGCTTCCGAGCGCACGCCCTTCGCCAACGTGCTCATCGTCGCGGGGGGCTCCCCTCGCAGCAGCGTCGAGGACTCGTCCGCGTCCAGCACGTTGATCAGCGCCGCGAAGGCTTGAGTCGCCGCGACCTCCACGCTCGGTGCCGGACCGTCCATCAGCTCTGCCAGCGAGCCGACGCCGTACTCTCGAATGCCGCACGGCACGATCAACGAGAACAGGCGCATGTCGGGGGCGAGGTTGAGAGCGAAGCCGTGCATCGTCACCCAGCGGGAGATGCGGACGCCGATGGCGCCGAGCTTCACCAAATCGTGCGGGGAGGACTCGCCCACGTAAGCGCGTGGTGACTCACGATTCGCCCACAAACCGATGTGCTGGTCGAAGCGGCCCGCGTCGATGCCGGCCTGCTGCGCGACGCGCCGCATCACCTCCGCCAAGTCTCGCACGTAGCGGCGCACGTCTTTTCGGTCCGGCGCTAGGTCCACGATGGGGTAGCAAACGAGCTGCCCCGGCGCGTGCAGCGTGACGTCTCCGCCGCGCCCGATCTGCTCCACGCTGACCCCGACCTCGGCGAGTCGCTCCGCGGAGGCGAGCAGGTTCTCCGCGTGCGCGCCGCGGCCGCAGGTGATGACGGCCGCATGCTCCACGAAGAGGACCGTGTCCGTCACCGCGCCCTGGACGCGGGCTTCGTGCAGCTGCTCTTGCAGGCGCAGCACCGAGCCGTAGTCGCGTCTTCCGAGGTAATAGCCGGCGAGCCGTCGCTTCATTCGGGCGGTTCGACGCCACTAGCACGTAGCTCTTCACGGAGCATCTCGATGCGCTCCGTGAAGGTGCCGGCGACGTCCGGATCGAACTGCGTGCCGGAGCAGCGCTCGATTTCGCTCACAGTGACCTCGTGCGGCAACGCGCGGCGGTAGGCGCGATCGCTGGTCATCGCGTCGTAGGTGTCCGCCACGGAGATGATGCGCGCGATGAGGGGAATGTCTTTGCCAGCCAAGCCGAGCGGGTAGCCCCGACCGTCCCAGCGCTCGTGATGCAGGTGCACTCCGGGGATGACCGGACCCAAAAACTTGATCGGGTCCAAGATCTCGCGCCCGTAGGTGGGGTGGCGCTTGAACACCTCGTACTCCGTCTGCGTGAGCTTGCCGGCCTTGTTCAGGTTCATCACGCAGCCGATTTTGCCGATGTCGTGCATCAACGCGGAGTGCCGCACGACCTCGATCTGGATTTCGTCCAGACCCAGCCAACGCGCCAAGTTCACCGCGTAACGGGCGACGCGCTCGGAGTGCCCGGCCGTGTAGCGGTCCATCTTGTCGATGGTGCGCGCCAGGCTTTGGATCGTTTGCTGGAACGTCGCCTGGAGGTCCTCGTACAGACGCGCGTTTTCGATGGCGGCGGCGGCGCGCGAAGCGATGATGCTGAGCAGCTTGCGCTGGCCTTCGTCGAAGCGGCGGCTCGCCGTGAGCGAAATCGTCGCAACGAAGCCGAGGAGCCGGTCGCGCATCTTCAACGGTACGATGATGAGGCTCGAAACTTGGCGCGCCGGGTGCGTCGCGAACAGCTCCCGGGCCCGCGCGCCGTGCTCGGTAACGGGGCCGCTCGCGAGGCGCTCCACGACCTTGGCCGGATCGAGCCCGCCCAGCTCTTCGCCCTCTTCCAAGAGCGAGCTGAAGTTCAGGCTGCGCAGCGTGAAGTCCCCCTCGCCGTCGGCGAGCCAAGTCATGACCACGTCGCTCCGCACCTCGGAGAGCGCGCTGTCCGAGAGCGTGGAGACGACCTCGTCCAAGGAAAGACTCGCGGCGATGGCCTCGCTCACCTTGTAGAGCGAGAGCGCTTCCCGCAGTCGCAGGTTCTCCGCAGCGAGGCGGCGCTTCTCCAGCCCACGCTGCACGATGTGCACGATCTCCTCTACCTTGAAGGGCTTGAGGATGTAGTCGTACGCGCCGCGCTTCATCGCGTCGATCGCGGTCTCCACCGTGCCGAAGCCGGTCATGATCACGGTGAGCGTATCGGGGTGGACTCGCGCCACCTCCTTCAGCAAATCCAAGCCGCCCATCTTGGGCATCTTCAGGTCGCTGATGACCATGTCGTAACGCGCGCGTTCGAGCTCGGTGACGGCGCTCGTGCCGTCCTCCGCAGTACGCACGATGTAACCCTCCATGCCGAGGAAGTCCGCGATGATGTCGCGGATGAACTTCTCGTCGTCGACGACGAGAACCCGGGGACGGTCCTCGGGGTGACCAGACTCGAGGGCAGGCATTTCGCTTGGGGGTTACTGCCACCAGAATAGCGCAGAACTCCGAGCTGAGGCCGGTCCCGCTTTGGATTGTGATGCCTTTGTGTCGCGGTCGTGGTCCGCCCGCGGTTTGTCGGGCCGAGATCCTCCTTTGCCGCCCTCGAAAGGGCCCAGCCGCGCCTTCAGGCTCGGCGGCCGGCAGGCAAGGGAGAGCGCCGCTCTCCCGCGCCCGCGTTTTGCGCCGGCACAGGAGAGCGTCGGTCCGACAGCAAGCCGCCCAGCGAATGACGCGGCGGCGCCGTGTCGTGCGACTGCAGGTACAGCAAGTTGAGCCCGTTGATGAGGGCATGCGCCAAGAGCGGGCCGAGCAGCGAACCGGTGAGGCCGAACATGACCCCGAGCACCAACCCGACCGCGCTGGCCCAGGCCACCCACACCCAACGGCTCGGGCCGCTGAGCTGCGCGTGCGCGAGGCCAAACAGAACCGCTTGAAGTCCAACGCCCCACGCGCCGAGCCACGGCATCAGCAAGCCGCGAAATACCAGCTCCTCCGCCAAAGAGGAGAGGGTCGCGATCACGGCGATGCCGGTAGGATCGAGGCCATTGGTCATCGGCCGCAGATCGCGGTGGAGATTCTTCGCAAAGTCCGTGCTCTCCACGAGGGCGCGTGTGGTGACGACGACCGCCCCCGCGAAGGCGGCCCCCAGCAGCAGGCTGAACGCATGCGCTTCCACCCCCGTGAGCGGCAACCACGGGTCCGCGTAGTAGAAAAGCGAGCTCCGCTCGAAGCCATGGCCGACCGCGAGCGCACCCAACGCAACGAAGGCATACGCTACCGAGGCTCGGCCCCAGCGAAACATGAGCCCAATATGCCATGGGTTTGCCTGATTCGAAACCCCAGCGCCTCCGCGATTTGATAGATCTGGCCGCCGATGGCGACGCCTCGCTTCCCTAGCTCCGACGCGACCGTTACCGCGCGGGGCGCGGACACGCCCGAGGTGCTCGCACGTTTCGAGGGGGAGCTCGAGCTGGTCGAGATCATCGGTCGCCAGGTGGCGCGCAGTATCGGCTCTGCCGTCGAGCTCGACGACTTGCGCAGCTTTGGGCGAGAAGGCTTGTTGGACGCAGCGCGGAAGTTCGACACGGAGCGTGGCGTTCCGTTCCGCGCTTACGCGAATTTCCGGGTCCGGGGCGCGATGATCGACGGCGTGCGCGCGATGTCGCAGCTCCCTCGGCGCACGCACGAGCGGCTGAACGGGCTCACCGCCTCGCTCCGCGCGAGCGAAGGAGCGGCGGACGACTCGTTCTCGTCGCCGGTCACGAGCACGCGAGCGCAAGCAGACCAGGCATTGGCCGATCACTTGGCGGCCATGGCCACCGCGCTCGCGGTGGGACTCATTGCCCCGACGCGCTTGGGAGAGGCCGGGGAGCGCGTGCAGGTGACGACGGACGACAACCCCGAGGAAGCGGTGGTGCGAGCTCAGCTCCTGAGCGCCGTCGCGGAGGCCATCGAAGCTTTGCCGGAAGAGGAGGCGAGCCTGGTGCGTCGTCACTACCTCGAGGGCGAGCGCTTCGACCAAGTCGCGGCTTCGCTCGGCCTCAGCAAGTCCTGGGCGAGCCGCCTCCACACCCGCGCCATGCAAAAACTGGCCAAGCGCTTCCGCGAAAGAGCCTAGGCGTGCAGTTCGTCCGCAACTCGCCGCCCCAGAGGCCGATGGAGCGGGCCATGAGGATCACCGGCGAAAGCCCCCGCTACGAGCCCGTGCCCGTGTCAGCGTCGGAGTCGGAAAGTCGCTCTGCGGCGCGCAGGCTCTCCGAATCCGGCTTCGCCCGCGCCTTGAACCGGGTGGGGCGCGCCGTCGACGGCGGGGAGGCGCTGATCGCGAGCGCTGCCCGCGGAAATCTGGGCGGGCTGGATTCCGCCCAATTGATCGCGCTGCAAGCCGGCATCTACCGCTACACCGAGGCGGTGGACCTCGTGGCCAAGCTGGTCGACCGGGCTGCGACCGCCGTCAAAACCATCGTTTCCCCACACTAATGCAGAAAATGACCGCGCTTTCGAGCGTGGGGGCCAAACCCGGCTACTCTTCGCCCCGTGACGCGGCAGCGCATTCTCGTAGCCATGAGCGGCGGTGTGGACTCCTCCGTCGCCGCAGCACGTCTCCTCTCTCAGGGGTTCGACGTCGTGGGCGTGACGCTCCACCTCTGGGACTACCCGGACGACGGCTCGGTGAAGAGCCGCTGCTGCGCGCCGGAGGACATCCACGACGCGCGCCGCGTGGCGGACGCGCTCGGCTTTCCTCACTACGCCTTCGACCGGCGCGAGCTGTTTCAGCGTGAGGTGATAGCGCCGTTCGTGGACGGCTACTTGGAAGGCGAAACGCCGAGCCCGTGCGTGCGCTGCAATCGCGGCGTGAAGATCAAAGAGCTCATGCAGTTGGCGGATCGGCTGGACGCGTCGCGCGTGGCTACCGGTCACTACGCGCGCCTCGTGCAGCGCGAAGGGCGCACGGAGCTCCACCGTGGGCGCGACGCCGGCAAAGACCAAAGCTACTTTTTGCACATGTTGCCGGAGTCGACGCTCTCCCGACTGTGCTTCCCGCTCGGAGATTCGGGCAAGGCCGAAGTCCGCGCGGAAGCGCTGCAGTTGGCACTACCGGGCGCCGAAAAGGGGGAGAGCCAGGAGCTGTGCTTCGTACCGACCGGCCGCTACGACACGTTCGTCGGCGAGCGCGCCAACGAACGCGTGCGCCCCGGGCCAATCGTGGACGAAGGCGGCAAGGTCGTCGGGCAGCACGCGGGCGTGCACCGCTTCACCGTCGGTCAGCGACGCAACCTCGGCGTCGCGCTCGGCAAACCGAGCTACGTCGTATCCATCGACGCGGAAGCAGGGCGAATCGAGCTCGGCCCCGTAGAAAAACTCATGGCGACCTCGGCGGACCTTTCCGACGTGAGCCTGGCGAGCGACGTCACCCTGCCGCTCGATTGTGAGGTGCAGGTGCGTTACCGAGGCACCCCGCTCGGCGCGCGCGTGGTGAAAACCGAAGGCGGCGTTCGCGTGCGGTTCGAAAAGCCGGTGCAAGCCGTCGTTCCCGGCCAATTTGCAGTATTTTACGCGGGTGACCGCGTGCTCGGCGGCGGTCTGATCCGCCGTGCCGAGCCCATGCAAAGCAAGGCCGAACCAGCGGAGGCATCACCATGACGTGGCACTACCTGGCGCTCGGCGCGCTGCTCGCTCTCGGCACCGGGTGCACCGTGGGGGACGGTAGCGGCTCGGTGACGTCGGAGCGGCTGTACTTGTCCGAATGTTGGAACGGCCCGTTCGACCTCCAGCCGGACTTCTTCGCCGCCAACCCGTACCGCGAAGAAGCGCTGATGATTCGCGTGCAGCGCGGGGACAACAACACGGAAGCTTCGGACGGCGTGACCGTCATCGTGAACGACCTTTCGAAGGTGAAGCTTGGGGAACCCATCCCGGTGGGCGTACCCAACGGCGTGGTGCCCCCGGGCCAACCGCTCACGGGGCGCCCCAACCCGCTCGTGACGCTTTCGATCTACCTGCACCAGACCTGCCACGAGCAGAACAGCGCCACGTACTCGGTCAGCGGCGAAATCACTTTTTCGTCCATTTTCAGCGGCAACCTCAACGAGGAAAACAGCGACAAACGCCTAACCGCCGCTAAGTTCACGGCGCGGTTCGCGGACCCGAGGGACTTGGTGGACGCAGCAGATCCGGACGCGGTGACGAGCGAGGACGTGAAAGGCGAGTTTAGTTTCTACTTCCAGCGCGGCCAACCCGCGCAGCCCTTCCAATGACGACGAGCCGCGTCGACCCGCGGCTGCGTGGCGAGGCGGAGCGCTTCTCACTTCGCTTCGGCTGCGAGAGCTGCGCGCACTTCGCGCCCGAGACGCGCGCTTGCGGCAACGGCTACCCGACCGCGCCCCACTTGGGTGTGGATTTGACGCGCGCCGAGTCGCTGCTGTTCTGTAAAGAGTTCGAGCTCTCCTAGGATGGCGCGCTCCCACCCGCCGAGCCTCACCACGGTCGTGCGCCGCACGCTGTCGGAAGAGTGCGGCGCGCTCGCCGGGCGACGCGTCCTGGCCGCGGTCTCGGGCGGGGGTGACTCGCAGGCCATGCTGTCCGTCTTGGCGAGGCTCGCTCCTTCGTTTGGCTTCACGCTGCACGCTCACGGCGTAGACCATGGTTTGCGCCCCGAGGCTTCGCGCGAGCTGGACCTGGCCGAGGCGCTCGCCGAGCGCCTCGCGGTACCGTTCGAGCGAACGCGGCTCGCGCTCGAGCGAGGCGGCAACTTGCAGGCGCGCGCGCGTGAAGCGCGTTACGCAGCGCTGCGTGAGGCGGCGGCGCCTCACGACGCCTTGATCGCTACCGCGCACCACGCCACGGATCGCGCCGAGACCGTGTTGCTACGGCTCCTACGCGGCGCCGGCCCGCGGGGCCTTGCGGTGCTCGCGCCGCGTGCTCACGATGTGATTCGCCCGCTCGTGAGAGCGAGCAAAGGGGACGTGCTCCTCCACCTGGAGCGGCACGGCCTGCCATTCGCCGACGATCCGTCCAACTCGGACGCGGCGTTCTTGCGCGTGCGAGTACGCCGCGAGGCTCTACCGCTCCTGGAACAACTTTCCCCACGGATCGTACAGCACCTGAACACGCTCGCAGACGCCCTCGCCGGCGCGGACTTGCCGGATCTCGGCGGGTGCGACGCCTCGGGAGCATCGGAGCTGAATGGGGCGCAAATTCGCGAGGCATTGCGGGCAAGCCGCCTCGGGCGTTCCGTCACAATTCGCGTGGCGGGCGGAAGGGATGTGCGTCTCGGAGCCCAGCGTTCGCCCGCTTCTCAGCGAGAAAGCGCCACGGTTGGCCGACCGCGCAGCTCGCAACCAAGTTCGCGATCGAGCTCGCCACCAAGTTCGACAGCGGCCGGCCCATCCCAACGGCCACCAAAAATCAAGGCATAAGTCTGAAACAGAAAAGAAATGTGCGTTTGGGCAATCGACGTTTCACGCCATGGGTGGCATGATCCGATCGGGCCCGCCGGCACTTTTTCGTTTGTAGAGGTTCGAGTGAAGCAACCGCCGAAGACTCTTCTGCTCTGGGTAGTCGTTCTCGTCGCTTTTCTGTCCATCTGGCATTTCCTAAGCATCGAGAACCCTCGTAACCAGGACATCTCGTACAGCAACTTCATCGCCCTCACCAAGGCGCCGAAGGACCAACGCCACATCGAGAAGGTCGAGATCAAAGATCGCGAGTACTCGTTCAAGATCGAGAACCCCAACAACAAGGGCGAGGGCCAACGCGCTCGCACCGTGGGGCCGGTCCGGGACGACGAAGCCGCGGCCGACTTGGTCAAGAGCGGTGTGGAGGTCACGTACCAGAAGGACGAAGGCAGCCCCCTCGTCGGTCCGGTGCTCACCATCCTGCTGCCGATGCTGTTCGTGATCGTGATGTTCTACTTGTTCATGCGTCAGCTTCAGGCTGGTGGCGGCAAGGCGATGAGCTTCGGCAAGAGCCGAGCCCGTCTACTCAGTGAGTCGCAGAACAAGATCACGTTCGCGGACGTCGCGGGCATCGACGAAGCGAAGGACGAGGTCGAAGAGATCATCGCCTTCCTCAAAGACCCCAAGAAGTTCCAGCGCCTCGGCGGGCGCATCCCCAAGGGCGTGCTGATGATGGGTCCGCCCGGAACCGGCAAAACCCTGCTCGCTCGCGCCATCGCGGGTGAAGCTGGGGTCCCGTTCTTCAGCATCTCCGGCTCGGACTTCGTGGAAATGTTCGTGGGCGTCGGTGCCAGCCGCGTGCGCGACCTGTTCGAGCAGGGCAAAAAGCACGCTCCCTGCATCATCTTCATCGACGAGATCGACGCGGTCGGTCGTCACCGCGGCGCCGGCCTCGGCGGCGGGCACGACGAGCGCGAGCAAACGCTGAACCAGCTCCTCGTGGAGATGGACGGCTTCGAGTCGAACGAAGGCGTCATCATCATCGCCGCCACCAACCGCCCGGACGTGTTGGACCCCGCCATCCTTCGTCCGGGTCGCTTCGACCGCCGCATCACGGTGCCGCGACCGGACATCCGCGGGCGGGAAGGCATCCTCGCCGTGCACACCAAGAAGGTGCCGCTCTCGGGTGACGTGGACCTGAACGTGCTCGCCGCCGGCACCCCCGGCTTCGTCGGCGCAGACTTGGAGAACTTGGTGAACGAAGCGGCGCTCTTGGCCGCCCGGCAAGACAAAGAAGCCGTCACCATGGAAGACTTCGAGCTCGCGAAGGACAAAGTCCTCATGGGCACCGAGCGCCGCAGCATGGTCATGAGCGAAGGTGAGCGTCGCACCGCCGCCTGGCACGAAGCCGGCCACACGATCGTCGGCAAGCTGGTGGAAGGTAACGACGCCGTTCACAAGGTGTCGATCATCCCGCGCGGCGCCGCCCTGGGCGTCACCATGTTCCTGCCGACTGAAGACCGTCACCTCATGACGAGCAAGCAAACGAAAGCTCGTATCGCGATGGCCCTCGGCGGCCGCGTCGCGGAGGAGATCGTCTTCAGCGAAATCACCACCGGCGCGCAGGACGACATCAAGCGCGCGACTCGCCTCGCTCGCGCCATGGTGTGCGAGCTGGGCATGACCAAGCGCCTCGGCCCCGTCGCCTACGGCGAAAACGAAGAGAGCGTCTTCCTTGGTCGGGAAATGACCTCGCGCCGGGAAGACTACTCGGAAACCACCGCGACCGAGATCGACCAAGAAGTGCGCAGCATCGTGGACGAGCAGTACGCCAAGGCTCGCGACGTGCTGAGTGAGAATCGCGACAAGCTGGACGCTTTGGCGACCGCCCTCCTCGAGCGTGAAACGCTCGACGCGCAGGAGATTGAAGCCGTCCTCGCCGGTCGTGACCTGCCGCCCCGTCAACGCACCCTCATTCCTACCTACAGCGAGAAGCGTAAAGACAAGGCGGAGAAGCGCCGCCCTGCGAGCATCTTCGGCGCGCCGAAGCCCGCGACCAGCGGCTGAGCCTCAACCGTCACGCCACGCAGCAAGGGCGGCCCGCAAGGAGCCGCCCTTTTGCGTTGTGGCAGCTACTTGCTCAGCGCGACGCTCGACGCGCTCCCCGCATCGCGGCAGCGGGAACTGCCTGGGGTGTCTTTAGGTCTCTCCGACCGGCTCGACGTCGCGGTAGCCGCGGTCCTACGATCGATGAAGCCCGCGTGAACGTTGACCCGTACGTCATCCTGGAATTGCCTCGGGGAGCGCCGGAGGCTGCGATCCGTCAGGCGTTCAGGAGGCTCGCGCTCCGCTACCACCCCGATCGGAACCCTGGGGACGCCGAAGCCGAGGAACGCTTCAAGATCATCAGCGCCGCGTACCAACGCTTGAAGGTGGCCGGCTTCCGAGCGCCGGAGCCGTCCTCGCGGGACGCGCCGCGCTCCAGCGCTTCGGCGCCACCTCGTTGGTCGGGCGCTTGGAGCGGAGGCTACGGCGCCGCGGAGGACGACGACTGGGAGCCGCCGCCTCGGCCAGAATTTTGGCCGGACGGCGCTCGTATTCACTATCCGACCAACAAAGAGCTCGAAGAGCTGATGCGCAGCGTCGAGAGCCCCAGCCCGCTGTCGGCGCTCCGCATCTGGGGCGACCGATTCGTCCTGGGGCTTGCCTACTTGGCGGTGGGCGCGCTGGTCGTCGCCGTCCTGCTCGGGGCGATGATGCTGGTCGTGGTCGTCGTGTTGGGCTTGCGCGACCTCTTCGGACCTAGCTGAGAAACGCCTCGAGCGCGGGGGCTAGCGTTCAGTGGTGATGGTGGTCGTTACCGTCCGCGCCGTGCGGGTGACCGTGCGCCAGCTCGTCTTTGGAGGCCGCGCGAATGCCGAGCACCTCGACCTCGAAGTGGAGCGTCTTCCCGGCGAGGGGGTGCTGCGAGTCCACGATGATCTTGTCGCCCTCGACGCCCACGACCCAGATGGGAGCATGCTCGTTGTTCGGGCCCTCGGCCATGAAGGTCATGCCTGGCTCGATTTCCATCTCCGGTGGGAACGCGGCGCGCGGGATCGCGTCCGGCTCGTCGTCCTCGCGCTCGCCGTAACCGTCCTCCGGAGCAACCGTGATCTTGCCCTTGAAGCCGACGCCTTTACCTTCCAGCGCCTTCTCCAACCCCGGCACGATGTTCTCGGCGCCGTGCAGGTAGGCCATCGGGTCGTCCGGAGTTGACTCGTCTAGCACGGTGCCGTCGTCTCCGCGGAGGGTGTATTGCATGATGACGACTTGGCCGTCGGCGATGAGCGATTCGGACATGCGGCACCACTACCGCGAACCGGCTCCGCCGCCACCAGATTTTCGCCTAGAGTGAGCCCCCGTGAGAGCTTTTTTTGCGGCAATTGTGCTGTTACTCGAGGCGGGGTGCGCGGCACCGGAACCGGTGGTGGAAGCGCCACCAACCCGTGATGGTGAGCTGCACCCGGCCTGGGAAGCGTATGCCGCGTTCTGCTCAGCTTGCCCGAACGCCACGACGTGTTGCTTGCGTGAACCGGACTTCTCCCCCGCACGCTACTCGAGCAGCTCTGGGCGCTACCTTCGCGCCTTGCGCGAGCATTACGAGTGCCGGCGCGGCGACCTACTCATCGACGCGTCCGTCTACTCGGACCCCATGCTCCGTTACCCGGAGGACCGCGTTTACGCCCAGCTGCAGCAGCGCGCGAAGCTCAGCTGCGAGCGCTCAGCCTGTGGCGGCTCCGCAGAAGTAATGGCGGCTGAGCTGGGCCGCGCGCTGGCCGTCCCGGTTGCTCATTCGCCGGGCGCGCTCGTCGCCTGCTCTCCAAGCGCCGTCGCCGGGCCCTGAGCGGGCCGACGAACGAAGTGCCGCGAATTTAGCCCCCACTTGTGACACCCTGAGCCCATGAGCTCACTCGAGCTTTCGGATTTGCATGAAGCCGACGTGCCGCAGAACGTCGCGCTCGCACGAAGCGTTGGCTGGAAGGACGTGGAGAGCGAATGGCGCGTGCTCCACCGAGCCGGTCACGTCCGCGGCGTTCGCCACGAAGGCCAAGTGGTGGCTCAAGGCGTGCTCGGCGACTACGGCAACTGCGCCAGCCTCGCAAAGATGGTCGTCGCGGCGGCCTACCAAGGCCGAGGGCTCGGCGGGCGCATGTTGGACGGCTTCTTGAAGCTCGCCGAAGCTCGACACCTGCCCGTCGGTTTGTGCGCGACCGAGCAGGGGCGACCCCTCTACGCGTCGCGCGGCTTCCAGGTGTCGGGGGAAATCGCGGTGCTCTTCGGCGAGGTCCGCGCCGGAGCGCCTGTGCCCGCCACCGTCGTTACTTTGGCTGACGCCGAGCGCGCGGTGGAGCTCGACGCGCGGCTGTCCGGCTGCGACCGGAGCCGCGTGCTGCGCGCCAGGTTTGCCGAAGCAAACGCCCGGCTGGAGCTGAAGACGGAGCCCGGCTTCGCGCTCGCGCTAGATCACGGCGACCACACGCTGGTCGGACCTATCGTGGCCGAGTCGGAGGCGGGCGCCCGCGCGTTGTTACTCGGCGTCGCCCGGGCCGCGCGCGGCAAGCTGCGCGTGGACGTGCCTCTCTCGCAGCAGGGTTTTCGGAGCTGGCTCGTTGAGCAAGGGCTCGCGGAAATGGGGCATCGCGTGGAGATGGCGTGGGGCGCGCAGAGCATGCCCTGGCAAGCGCCCGCGCGCTTCGTGCTCGCTTCGCAAGCCTGGGGTTAGCTGATGCGCGCGCGCGGTGTCGTTCTCCTGGCGGCGTTGGCTCTCGACTGCAAAGGGCGGGCAGAGCCTGCACCGCAAGGCGCGCCGAGCGCGGCGAAAACCACGGGTGCGCTCACCGTCGTCAGTGAGCAGGAGAGCTCGGGTCTTCGCGCTCGTTCCGGCACGTTCCTGATCGAGACCGCGACTCCCGGCGTCGTGACCTCACCGTGGGGCTTCACCGACCTCGAGCTGGACGAAGCAATAGTCACGCTCGAGGTCGTGCTCGCTCCCGGAGGCGCGCCACTCGAGAAGCTCCTCCCGGAGCGAGGGCTCGCCGTCGTGAACGGCGGCTATTTCGAGGCAGATTTCAAGCCCAGCAGCTGGGTCGTCAGCGGTGGCGCCGAGCTCGCTAGAAAAAGCGATCCGAGCAAGGGCGGCGTCCTTGCCGTCACGTCGGGTCGCGTCTACCTGGGGCCGATGTCGGGGCTCGACTTCGAGCCGTCGCTCGCGGTGCAGAGCTTCCCCCTCATCGTCGAGCCGCACGGGGTGCCCGGCATCCACCGCGACGACGGGCGTCGCGCCGCGCGCACCGTCGCGTGCTTGGTCGGCTCGCGGCTCCACTTCATCGTGCTTGCCGCGCCGCGCGGTGAAGGCCCGACGTTGTTCGAGGCTTCCAAGCTGCTCCGCGTCGCTCCTCCGCAGGGCTTCGGCTGCCGCGCCGCGCTGAACCTCGACGGTGGGCCCTCCAGCGGCGTCTGGTTTTCACCGACGCTCGGGGCGCGACAACGCCCGCCCCTCGCCCACGTCGGCTATGCGATCGCGGTGGTGAGCCGGTAGCACTACCACGAGGGCCGAGCATTTTTACAAGGAGGGGAGGAGCCAGAGGAGGAAGACTTCTGGGGCTTGCCTCGCCTGCGGCGAGCAAGCGACGCTCCCAGCGGCCGCCGGCGGCAGCGCGAACCCCCAATCGCTCGCTCCTTCCCTCCTTATATCTTTGTGAAATCTCTGGCTCGGTCGGGAACTACAGCAGCTCGCGCGCGCGTTGCAAGAGCGCCTCGCGTACGTTCCGGCTCGGATCGTCCACGACCTCGTCCAATAGAATCTTCAAAATGCGGCCCAGATCGGGGCCCGGCTTCATGCCCAGCTCCTGCATGAGCGCGCGGCCGTCGATGGCGAGGTCGCGCATGCTGAGAGCGGCCCCCGCCGCGAGCACCCGCTCCACGTGCGCTCGTAGCGCGGTTAAGGACTCCAAGTCGGGGGTGCAGTCGCGACCTTTGCCGCGCACGTCCGCCTCGCTCAACCGGTACAGGTCCGGGAGCAGCTCGGGCGTGACGCGGCGAACCCACCGGCGAACGGCGGCGTCCGACCAGCTCGTGTCGTAGCAAATCAGGTGGTGCCGGACGAGCGCGCCGATGTGCTTCTGCTCGTCGCTCGAGAAGCGAAGCCGCGCCAACATCGGCTCTACCATCTCCGCGCCGATGCGCTCGTGCTCGTAAAAAGTATAGTCTTGAGTTTTGTCGCTGAACGCGCGCGAGCGCGGCTTGCCCACGTCGTGCAGTAGCGCTGCCACGCGAAGCACGGGCTCAGCCGGCGCCGCGTCCAAACAGCTCATGGCGTGGCCCCACACGTCGAAGGCATGCCACTTGTTCTGCTCGCACCCGACGGACTCCAGCATTTCTGGCGCGGAAATCGCCAAAATGCCGTGATTTTTCATGATCTCGAAGGCGCGGCTCGGCCGCTTTGCCTTCATCGTCTTCAGCCACTCGTCACGGACGCGCTCCGCGCTCACCTTGCGGTAGCTCGTCAGTGAGGGCTCGATGGCGCGCTCCGTCTCCGCGTCGAGCGAAAGCTGAAGCGTCGCCGCGAAACGCGCGCCGCGTAGCACGCGTAGCCCGTCCTCCGCGAAGCGCTCGCTCGCGACGCCCACCGCGCGCAGCAAGCGCCGACTCAGATCGCCAGCGCCGTCGAACGGATCGATCAGCCGGTCTTCCAGCACGTCGTACGCGATGGCGTTGATCGTGAAATCGCGCCTCGCCAAATCGTCCTTGATGTCGTCGACGAAGTACACCGCGTCGGGACGACGTCCGTCCGTGTACGAGGTCTCTCCGCGCAGAGTCGTGACCTCGTATTGGTCGTGCCGCATCAGCACGGTCACGGTGCCGTGCGCAATTCCGGTGGGGATCACTTTGCGGAACAGCTTCTGCACTTCCTCCGGCCGCGCGGAGGTTGCGATGTCCCAATCGCCGCGGGCTTCGTGCGCAGTTTCTTGGCGCAAGAGCTCGTCACGCACACATCCGCCGACGATCCACGAGCGATGGCCGGCTTCTTTTAGGCGCTGGCACAGCTCCCGTACCTCCGCGGGCACGGAGCGATTCAGCGATTCGGTCGAAAGGCTACCCACGCCGGGCGTTTAGCACAGTTCGCGGAGCGGGCTCCGACCCCGCTTCACTTGCGCCAAGGGTCCACGATCTCGCCGCCGCCGAGGTTCTTCTTCGGCTCGGGCTTGGCCGTCTCGAGCGGCTTTTTGGGCTGCGGCCGCGCGACGCCGACCTTGCTCGGCAACCGCGAAAGCTTCGCGCTCTCACGCGGGCTTTTGCCGTCGATGGTGAGCTCCAGATCCTTGTAGCCGTCCATGCGCGCGCTCAGCTTGAGTGGTTTGCCGTCCTCGACCGAAAGCAGGACCGGGCTATTGCCGAGGTCTTTGTCGCCGTCGAACACGTGCGCTTCCGGCGGTACGACCGCGAGCGCGACCTGCTTGGCCGGGGGCGTTACGGGAGCGGCGGGACCCGAGGGCGTGCTCACGGGCAGTACGGGCTCGGACTTGGTCGGTTCCGCGGAGCTCGGCCGCGCGGAGCTCCGGCTGCTGTTCGCGAAGATGCCGCTGACGATCGCGACGGCGGCCGCGACCCCGGCCACGCCGGCCAGCAGCGGCCATCGGCTCTTCTCGCGCGTGCTCTGTGGCGACGCAGGAACCGGCTCGGGCATCTGCGGCTTCGCGAAGTAGTCCGCCGGTACGTTGAAGCCTCCCGACCGAGACATCATCTCGGGGACGGCGCTGGGAACGCTGCCGGCCTTGAGCTTGTCGAGGTCCGCGATGAGCTCGTCCATCGACTGGTAGCGGTGCTCGGGGCGCTTCGAGAGGCACTTGAGCACGATCGCTTCGAGACCCGGCGGCACCCCTTGCGGCTGCGGCACGAGCGCGCGGATCGGAACCGGCGCCTTGTACATGTGCTGAGTCAGGATGCCCATGAAGTTGTCGGCGTCGAACGGCACGCGCCCGCTCGCCAGCTCGTACAAGATCACTCCGAACGAATACACGTCACCGCGATGATCCACGGGCTGCCCGGCCGCTTGCTCCGGCGACATGTAGTGCGGCGTCCCGAAGACGGCCCCGGCGCGCGTGAGCTTGGCGCCCTCGCCGGAGGTGGACACCTTGGCGATGCCGAAGTCCAGGATCTTCACGAAGTCTTTCTCCCCGCCTCGGTCGATGAGGAAGATGTTGTCTGGCTTGAGATCGCGGTGAACGATGTTGACGGCGTGCGCCGCGGAGAGCCCCTCCGCCAGCTGCCGCGCGATGTTCAAGATGCGCGGTACCGGTACGGCCTGGCCGCCCTCCACGATTTTGGTCAGCGGCTGCCCGACCAGAAACTCCATCACGAAATACGTCGACCCGTCCTGAAACTGGCCGAAGTCACTGATGTCGATGATGTGCGCGTTGCCGATGCTCGACGCCGACTTCGCTTCGTTCAAAAAGCGCTCGGTCACCTCCGCGTCGCGCGCCAGATCAGCGCGGAGGACCTTCATGGCCACGCGCTTGCCGATGATGGTGTGGACGCAGCGATACACCACGCCCATGCCGCCTTCACCGAGCAGAGCCTCCACCTTGTAACGCCCGTCGATCGTCGCGCCCAGATACGGATCCTGGCGCATCGCCTTCAGGCGTGAGCTCGTGACCTCTTCCACGTCGGGGAAGGAGATGCTGCCCGGCGAGATGGTGACGATTTTGAGGCCGGCGGCGTTCGCGCTCCCCGCGCTCGGCGGCGGCTCAGAAGACGGCGCGACCTGCGTTACTTGATGCGAGAGCGACCGCGGGGGGGACGATGGGGAGACGGTCTGCGCAGGCGTCGGAGCGCTGGCCGGGTCGGTTCCAGACGTGGCGCCAGGGGCACCCGATGACCAGTTGCCGCTCGCGCCGACGGTGCGCACGGGTCGCGGCGGAACTTTGGGCATCGGCTTGTTCTGATCCGTCATCGTCGCTCAGTGCTTCCTACGTCCGTGCGGCCCCCACCGCTCTCCCGCATAGACCAGATCCGTCGCAGATTCCACCTTGGCTACAATTGACCTTGGTGGTTGCTAAAACGTGGGCCTCGCGGATGCAAGGTGTAGGCCCGCGCCCCTACGATCGATAAATCGCCTAACTCAGCGGAGACCTTGCGTGAAGCCGAATATCCGCTCCGCAACGGTTGCGAGCCGATGACAGCGGCCGCGGTACACCGCTGCGCACCGGAGCAGTCGCGAAAGGTAGGTCCGCGAGGTAGAGAAAAGCTGCTACAGCGGCGCTTGATGGGTTTCCCGCTCGACTTGGCGCTGCGTTACATGGGCTCGAAGAAGCGCGCCTTCATCTCGGTCGGCACCATGTTCGCGACGCTCGGGGTCGCGCTCGGTGTTGGCGCGCTGGCGACGGTCATGAGCGTGACGGGCGGGTTCCGCGCGCAGTTCCGCGAGAAGGTGCTGGGCGTCAACGCCCACGTGCTGGTCCTGAAGTACGCGACGGATTTCCGCGAGTACCGCCAGGTCATGGAGAAGATGAAGACCGTGCCCGGTGTCACGGGCGTGGCGCCGTTCGTCATCAATCCGATGATGATCACGCACCGCGATCGCACCGCGACGGGCGTGCTCCTCAAGGGGGTAGATCCGGCCAAGGTGAAAGACGTGCTGGACCTCCCGCGGCACGTCGTCGAGGGCTCGCTCGACGGCCTGCGACTCACGGATGCGAAGCCTCCCGAGCGTCGTCGGAAGGGGCTCATCGACGACGACGCGCTGGGCCAGACGACGAGCGGCCTCGGCAGCGACGCGGACAGCGGCGATCCTTTGCCGCCCCCCGCGGCTTCTTCCGACCCGCCGCTCCCCAGAGGCTCTGCCCTCAAGCAGATAGAGGACATCGTCAAGCAGGAGGCGCTCGCGGCTCCGGACGCGAGCGCGCGCGTCGCCGTCGACGAAGGCTCACCCGGGGCAGCTTCGCCCGCGGAACCCACCTCGGAGGAGCTGGCGCTGCCAGAAGGCGCGCCCGTCGGCAACATCGTACCCGAGGGCGGCTACCAGGGTGAGCTGCCCGAAGACGACGCGCTTCCTGCCGACGCCCTCAAAGACCCTTGCAAGGACCCGACGGCGGTCAAGAAGCTGCCCGGCATCGTGATCGGGGTGACCTTGAAGCGGAACCTCGAGGTCAATATCGGGGATTGCCTGCAGGTGACGAGCCCGACGATCGGCTTTTCGTACTCACGCGGCAGCATGCGCGCGCCCGTGGCCAAGCAGTTCCGCGTGACGGCGGTGTTCGACGCCGGCTTCGACCAGTACGACTCCAAGCTCGTTTACACGGACCTGTACGAAGCGCAGGCCTTCTACGACACCGGCGACAGCGTGACCGGCGTGGAGATGAAGGTTGCAGACATCGAGCAGGCGAAGGACGTCGCGCGGACGATCGACAAGCTTCTCGCCAACGGCGTTTATCACACGTTGGATTGGGAAGAGCTGAACCACGGCCTCTTCACGGCCTTGCAGATCCAGCAGCTTCTCATGAGCTTCGTGCTCGCGCTCATCATCGTCGTCGCCGCCTTCACGGTGATCGCGACGCTCATCATGGTGGTGCTCGACAAGAAGAAGGAGATCGCGGTGATCAAAGCCATGGGCGCCTCCGACAGCGCGGTGCTGCGTTCCTTCGTCTACCAGGGCGGCTTCATCGGATTGTTCGGCACCGCCTTCGGCCTGCTGCTCGGCATCATCGTGTGCAAGCTGCTGCTCGTTTACGCGTTGCCCCTGGATCCCAAGGTTTACTTCATCTCGCACCTTCCGGTGCAGGTACGCCCCCTGCAGTTCGTCATGGTCGGCGTCTTCGCGATCCTCGTCTGCCTCGCGGCCACGATCTGGCCGGCGCTCTATGCGTCGCGCCTGCGCCCCGCGGAAGCGTTCCGCGACCAGTAGCCGGGGCCTTGGGGCGTGTCCCGGCTATGTCTACCTAGCCCGCGCCTGGCCTAGGTACGTCCGCGGTCTCGGCGTTCACGGGCACGCGCGATCGATCCCAATTGAGGGACACGCCTCAGCCGCAGAGGCGGTGTTCGAGCAAGCCAACGAGCCGCGCTCGGAGCTCTTGAGCGCGGAAGGGCTTCTGCACGAAGTCGTCCGCCCCGGCGGCAAGAGCCGCGTGTGCATCGGCGCAGGTCGGGTCTTGTCCGAGCAGCAGCACGCACGGACGATTTTCGTCCTCCGAACGCGAGAGCGCTTGGCACAAGTCGCCGCAGCCGAGGCCGGGCAAAAGCGAGTCCAGCACGATGACGTCGACCGGGGCTTGGCGCAGCACGTCCAGCGCGTCCTCCACGCTGCCGACGCTGCGGACGGTCGCGCCCCAACCTTCGATGAGCTTGCCCACGATGCTCGCGACGGGCGCGCTGGCGCTCACGACGAGCGCGCTGCTGCCGGGGGGGAGGCTATGCTCGGCGGGGAGCAGGCTGCGCACGGAAGGACGCCCATTACCGTTCGCGAAGTGGCGCAGGCGGAGCTGGTCGCGTTCCTCGAAGGTGACGCGCAGCGCGTCTCCGCGATCGATGACGCGGCCGGCAACCGACGTCGACTCGTCGCCGACGCTGAAGGTTGCGAGCAGCCACTGGCCGTCCGCTAGGTGAGGATCCTCGAGCGCCAGATCGGTATCTTCTGCGTCGAGGGCCTGTTCGAGAGCTTCGAAATCGTCGAAGCGATAGCTGACCTTGTGCAAGCTTGGGCAGCCTAGCGTCGTAAGTCTGCGAGCGCCAGGCCGTCAGCGGGGGCTACGAAGCACGCCGAAACACAGAAAAGCAAAGCTCATGCCTAGCAAGGCCAGAAGTGCGGCGAGCTGCGACATATCGAGCGTGGCGCCTCCGCCAAGCAAGTTCCGTACGTGGGCTTTGGGCCAAGGGAAAGCGACGAACGAAGTGCCGGCTCCGAGCACGAAATCCGCCAAAAGCAGCCAAGAACGGCCACGGCCGGCGCGCCCGAGCGCCGACGCGCCGACGAAGGCGGCGACGTAAGCGGGGCCGGAAACGAGCCCGATCCAAAAGCTAGCCAGCGCGTCCTTACTCAGCTCCGGGTCACCCAGACCACGCGTCACGGCTACGACGAGGAGACCGCCGAGAGCCGCAAACGCCGCCGCGACGAGCGCTGGGGGCAAAGCGAGGCCCAGCGCCAATTGACGGCGGTCCAAGCCGTGGCGAGCGAGGGGAGCGACGGCTTCGCGCAGGTTTCGTCCCGCGCAGACGCGACTCACCAAGAAGTAGCAGAGCAGCGGGAGCGCGATGCCGAAGGCACCGCCCGAGAGCGCGCGATCCGCGGCACCGACTCGACCCTGCGCGCGCTCCAGCAGCGCGACCCCGAGCGCGAACGCGAGCGCCAGAGCGCACGCCACGCCCGTCGAGCCTTGGCGCAGCCGCTGCCGCGCGAGGTCTACACCTGCGTCGATGCTCACGAGACACCTCGCGGCGGGTAGGGGGAGAGCGCCGCATGAGCCGCAACTCGTGACGCTTCGTACGCGCCCCGCGCGAAGCCGGCGCGCGCGGCCATGAGCGCTTCGACAGGCGGCACGGCCGCCTCGATGCGCGTGATTTCTATCTGGTGAGCGCGACACAGCGCGATGACCTCGCGCACCGTGACGTCAAGTGCGGGACCGGTAACCTTCAGCGCTTGGGCGGACGCGCCGAGCTCGCTCACCAAGCCGTGCGGTGACTGGTGCAGGAGCTGCGCGAGCGCACGCGCGTTCGGCGTTTCCACCGAGACTTGTTGCCAGGGACCGACACCGAGCCGCGGTGCGGGGCCGGAAGTTCCGCGGACGCGTCCGAGCTCCACACAGAGCCACGCGCCGCCGAGCAGCGTTGCGTCCGCCGGGCTCGTCGTTGCGGCGAGCACGAGCGCGCCGCGGGAGGTGTGGTCGTCCAAGCGCGGCAGCACGAAGGCAGCCGGCAGTAGCGTGGCGAGCGGCTCGTGCAGGGCGAACACCTCCGCGGCGCCGTGCCCGAGCGCGAGGGCGAGGGCGACGCTGCGCGTCTCGCGGGCCCCAAGCGCCTCCGGGCGTAGCTCCAAAAGCGCCGGAAGGCCCGCTTCCTCCAGCAGCTTGGACGCGTCTGCCGGCGGCCCGCCGCGGGCGCGGAGCGCCTTTTCGACGCTATTTCGCACCGTCTTGGCGGGGGGTAGGGCCTCCTCCGCGAGCAGCGAAGCGACTTTGCGCCGGAGCGCGGGGGCGTTCGACGGCGTCGCGTCGTCCAGCCGCAGCTCGCCGCGGCTCGGCGCTTCCCTCCCGCACAGCAGGGTGATCAAATCCGCGAGCGGCTCGCGCTCGCTGGAGAGCGCGACGTAGCGCCCGGGCGCGAGCTCCAGATCGGCGCCACGCAGAGCGCCCAGCGCGGCTCCTCGCAACCTCGCGCGCATTAGCTCACGCTCCGCACGACTTGTGACAGCAGCCAGTCGAAGCCCGCGGGGATGCTTGGCACCGGCGCATTCAACCCTTTGCCGAGCAGCCACGGCCCGAGCACCACCGCCGCCAGTAACCACCTTCCGCGCCCGGGAAAGAAGTGATGCGACGCGCGCGCGAGCGGAGCCAGCACCCCTCCGACCAACGCCGCGTACGGCACCGTGAACACGAGGAGCGACAGCGCCATGGCGGCCCCGGAGAGCGTGCGTAGCTTGAGCAGCAGCGCGACCGCGACGATGAGCCCCGGCACGAGCACGGTGGTGCCTAGCCTGAGCGCGCCGGCCAGCACCCGTGCCCGCTCCAACGCTCCCTCTCCGTAGCCGCGGAGCCTAGCTAAGCTCGTCACGCCCTCGGTGGAGTCCCTCGCCGAGAGATCGCTCGCGAGCGAGAGCGCGCCGAGGCCGGCGACCCACGAAGCCGTGACCAAGGAGCGAACCCAGAGCGTGCCGGAGACGGCGACTTCGGCCGGAACGAGCGCGACCATGAGCGCGTAGCTGAGCCCGATACCGTAGCCGTAAACGCGCCCAAGCCTTAAGCCGAGCAGCTGCCGCTGCGACTGGCGACAGAGGCGCACGAGCGCTCGCGGAATGGCGACGGGGCCGGAAACGCTGAGAGTCGTCACGTGGCGCGCAGCATAGAGCCTTCCACCGGCTTTGTCCCGCTGCACGGCTAGCGCGGCGGTCGGGCACGGCGCCGCCAGGAAAGCGCGGCGGGATCGCCCAATGCCTCCAGCGCCTGCGCCATGGCATAAGTGGCGACCGGCGAGCTCGGCTCGAGCTCCAGCGCGCGCTTGGCCGCGCCGACCGCGCGTCGTGCGTCCCCGCGCAAGAGCTCCGCGGTGGCGAGCCAGCCCAACGCGTTCGCGGCGACGTCGTCCCGACCATGACCGAGGGGCGCGAGCAGCTCGATGGCGCGCTGGAAATGACCGCGCCGAAGCTGACTACGGGCCGCCAACACCACGAGCTCCGGTGAGTCCGGGAACTCCTCGAGCGCCTCGCGCGCTACGGCTTCCGCTTCGTCGACGCGACCCAACCGGAGCAGCGTCTCGGCCAAGCCGTGCTTGGCTTCCACCGAGTCCGGCGCGGCTTCGACCAGGCGTTTGAACTGCACCCACGCTTCGTTCAGCATTCCGGCGTCGAACAGGAGCCGGGCGAGGTTGGCGCGCGCGGGCGCGAAACCAGGATCCACGGCCAGCGCGTCGTAGTAATGGCGGGACGCGTCGTCCGGCCGCGCTTGGCGTTCGGCCAACACGCCGAGCGCGTGGTGAGGCTGAGCGACGTCCGGGTTCAGCCGGCGTGCACGCGCGATGACCTCCCGCGCTCGCTCGAAGTTGCCGCGCTGCAGCTCGACCAGCCCGTGGTTCACGAGCGCCTCGACGAAGCGCGGGCTGTACTCCAGTGCCAGACTGAGCCGAGCGTCCGCGGTCTCCAAGTCGCCGCGAGCCAGCGCCTCCGCCCCCGCCCGATTCAGGGCCACGGCTTGGGCCGGCAGGGGGACGGCGCCGGAGCAGCCGCCCAACAAAAGTCCGATCATGGTGAGAATTGGCGCAGAATGGCGCATGGCCCCCTATCGGTTCCGTAGCGGGCCGGTTGCGGAAATCCTGGACCCTTGCTACCCGAAGGCCCGCGATGTCGACCGAAGGGCCCCAGGAACCGAACGAGGCGAGCCAACCTCCCGCGCCGGAGGCGACGCCCGGGGCTAGCCAGCCGCCGAAGAAAAAGAAAAAGAAGCTTCGGCCGCCGCCCCCTCCTCCGCTCACGGAGGAGCAGATCGACTCGCCCTCGAAGCAGACCATCGGGATGCTGACGGTCGTCGCCGTCATGACTCTTTGCATGTGGGTGTTCGCGCGCGGCGGTTGCAACTACCACCCTCCGAAGGAGAGCCGCGATCCGCGCAAGGTGGAGCTGACGGACCTGGCGCGGGACCCCAAGGACGCGGCCATGGAGTTCGAGCTGCGCTGGTCGACCAAGAGCTTTGGCGGCGCAGCCGAGCTCGCCAAAGGTCCGATGGTGGAGCAAGTGAAGCAAGCGGTGCGGGAGTGCGACGCGGATGCGAGCTGCGCCAAGAAGGCGTCGGACCTGCGCAGCACCGTGCTCGTCGCCGGCCAGTTGCTGGAGCGCGGACCCACGCAAGCGGTGACTCGCGTCACCGTTACCGGAACGGGCGCGAGCCCGGTCACGTACCTTTACAAGCTCGAACGCGAGCAGTCGATTTGGAAGACGGTGTCACGCACGGTGGACGACGGCACCTTCAAGGCGCGCTCGCCGGAGCTCATCGGTCACGAAAACGACGGCGGCTTCATCTTGCGCCAGCCCGGCATGCCGGCGCCCGCGAGCAGCGCACCCAGCACCACCGACGCCAAATGAGCGATCCGCTCGTTCGCTTCGGCGTAGCCATGGAAAGCTCGCTCCTCGAGCAGTTCGATGCGCTGGTCGAAACGCGCGGCGGTACTCGCTCGGAGGCGCTGCGCGACTTGGCGCGCGCTGCGGTGACTCGGGCTCAAGTGGAGAAGGGCGTCGACGCGGTCGCTACCCTCACCCTCATTTATGATCACCACGTGCGCGACTTGACCGAGAAGCTCACGGAGGTGCAGCACGAGCTGGGGGAGGCGGTGCGCTCCACGCTTCACATCCACTTGGACCACGACAAGTGCCTCGAGATCGTGGTCATGCACGGCCGCTCGGACGTGCTCCAGGCCCAAGCGGACCGCATCCTCGCGCTCAAGGGCGTGCTCCACGGCGCGCTCGAGCTGTTCGCTCACGGCGGCCGGCGCGTGGCGCACGCGCACGCGGCCGCCCCCGCGCATTCTCACGCCCACGGCAGCCACCCTCATTCGCACGCGGTGGTCGTAAAGCGACCACCGAAGCGCGCGCCGGCGAAGCGCCCCCGAAACA
>JAQSWN010000035.1 GCA_029266615.1 Polyangiaceae bacterium | reverse complement strand
AGCGGCGCCTCGATCACCGCGCCGTTGATATCGGTCGCGCGCACTCGGTAGGGGGCCATTCCCATCTTACCTTCGGGCGGGGTCCAGTAATTGTGGACTTCACGCGTGGCGTTCACCCACGTGCCGTTCACCGACACCTCGAGCTTGGCTATTTCGTAGCGGTTGCCCGAGACGCGGACCTGGTTCCAGTAAACGTCCGAAGGCTTCTTGAGCGTGAAGTGAACGGTCTCCCCGTCCGGACAGGGCACGTACTTCCAAGAGATCTGGCCCTTTGATCCGGACTTGCCCGATCCGAGGTAGCCCTCGCCGACATCACCCAATTGCTTGAACGCTTCTTGACTGAGATCGATGTGTCCGGACGTGCACTTGTTGTTCGTCGAGATGGGGCACTCGTCCACAATCGTGATGACGACCTTCTTGTTCTGGTCGCCCCGAGTCACCTCGACGCACGCGCCGCACACGGCTGCGGTTTCGTAGTCGCTGGTGTTCATCGCTCCGAAGTAGGTGCCGTTGCCGGTGCGGATGAAGTCCACCCTGTCCGGTGAGCCCTTGTGCGTCGGGAAGCTGCAATGAACGAGCTCGGTACCTTGGCTGAACGTGTACCAGGTCACCCAGCCACTCTGGTAGCCGCCCAGATCCTGCTTGCAGTTGCCCGCCGTCGCGCTGGGCGGACGGTCGTTGGGCGACCCACCACTGCCACCCGCCCCCGCAGCGCTGACATTGCCCGCGCTACCGCCCGCCGCCACGCCCGCGCTGCCGCCCGCCGCCACGCCCGCAGTGCCGCTGCCGCCGCTTGCAACGGAGCCACCGGTCGCCGTCGAGCCCGCCGCGCCGCCAGCTCCGCTCCCCGAGCTGCTCGCGCTGCCCGAGGCGCCGACTGCCGAGGTGCCGCCGACTCCATTTGACCCAGCGGTCACGCCAGCGCCCGTGGTGCCCGCAGCGGCGCCGGGGCCACCCTCTCCCACGGAGCCGTCGCTACAGCCGGAAATGGCTGCGCCAACCATGGAGAAGGCAAGACCGACGCGAAGGGGTGAGAGCATCTTCATGGTGAATTTCCAGGCCGAGGCGTTGCGATCGGGAACCGATTCCAGGTCTCCAATTTGGTACCCGCGAACCGCCCCTCGAGCAACCCCTTACGAACCTACAAAGTACGCTTCTCGGGCGCTGGGTGTAGAAAAGTATCCGGGTGCTAGAGATTTGGAAATGCCGCGCACCGAGCTCGAGCCCGGCGTCTTCGTCACCCTGACGCGAGCGTTCGTTCCGGAGCCGGAAGCGAGCGACGTGCTCACGCGCCTGATCGGCGAGATTGGTTGGGCGCAAGGCTCCATTCGCCTCTTCGGCAAGCTCGTGCCCGAGCCGCGGCTCTCGGCGTGGTTCGGCGACCGCGACTACACGTACTCGGGGCGCACCGTGAAGAGCGCGCCCTTCACTCCGACGCTCGCTTCACTGTTGAGACTTGTGGAGGCCAGCGCTGACGCGAAATTCAACGCGGTGCTCGTCAATCGATACCGGGACGGCCGCGACAGCATGGGCTTTCACTCCGACGACGAGCCGGAGCTCGGGCCGCAGCCGGTGATCGCGAGTCTGTCCTTCGGAACAGCTCGCCGCTTCGTGCTCCAGAAGAAGGGGCCAGGGCGCCCTCGCTCGTCGTCGCGCTTCGCGCTCGAGCTCGGTCACGGCGACCTCCTGGTCATGGGCGGCGCCTGCCAAGAGCTCTATCGCCATGCGGTGCCGAAGCAGCTGCGCGTGGAAGGTGAGCGCGTCAACCTCACGTTTCGTCGAATCGTCGACGCCGCGCAACCGCTGCCGTGAGCAGCAGCCAACCCGTGCTCGGACCTTTTTGAGATTACCGAACAGCAACGCGCGTTCGTCGAATCGCTTACTGGTTTCGAGCTGGACTTCCCCAAGCATTCCTACTTCCTCGCTGCACACACAACTGACGACCCTGCCATGCGAGCTCAGGGAGGGTTCATGGGCCGCTTCGCTCCCCCACGTGAGCTTCCTGCCTTTCCGGATGCGAAGCCAGTCAAGCCCAAGACGTCCCCACGCTGAACCTGGTGGTGACCTGTGCTGTCTTCGCGCCATGAAGAGGCACCACCGGCGCGCTCGTCTGTGCTGCGCCTTTCCTTTCACCATGCGACCGTTGGTTAACCGCGTTACGGTGTGTTGTCCGAGGACTGAGTCACGAGTTCTCGACTGCCTCTCAACGCAGTCCGCCTCAGGAGGTCCGAAATGTCAGCCACCCTCCCGCTCGATATCGCGCAATACAAGCAGATCGTGATCATGACCGGCGCGGGCATCTCGGTTGCGTCGGGTCTGCCGACGTATCGCGGTGTTGGCGGACTGTGGGAAACCGTGGACGTTGCCAGCCACGCGACCGCCGCTGCCATGTCGGAGGATCCCGGTAAGGTGTGGGCGTTCTTCAGTAGCGTCCGACGCCAGATCGCGCAGGCTCAACCGAACCTAGGGCATCTCGCCATCGCGCACGCCGAACACCGCCTTCGCTCCGACCAGTCTCTGACCGTCCTAACCCAGAACGTTGATGGCTTGCATTCGCTCGCTGGTTCCACGCGCGTCGTGGAGCTCCACGGTAGCCTGCGCCAGAGTCGCTGCACCCGATGCGACTTCGCCCGCGACGAAGACCTGGCAAGCTCGCCAAACGGATGCCCAACCTGCCCGAGCTGCGCCGCACCCCTGCGTCCCGCCGTTACCTTGTTCGATGAAGCGCTGCCCGTGGACGCCGTTTCTGGCCGTTGGAACGTCAGGCACCGTGTCGCCTGCCTCCAATTTCGTGCGCGCGGCCGCGTACGCCGGAGCGAGGACGATCTTCATCAACCTCGAACCGATGACGCCACACAATCCAGCTTTTCGAGAAGTCATCCTCGGGCGCGCCGAGGAGGTCTTGCCAAGTTTGCTAGCCGTTTCGTGATAGGTGCTGCACACCAATCCGTCGAAGTCGCCCTTTGAGCGATGTGCGTCAACTAGCTGGACCTCCGCGCTTTCTCGTTAACCACGCCATCGCGACCGCGCTTGCTACCCACAGCGTGATCCCGGAGGCTGTCCAAGTTGCCGCCGCAGGTGTATCGGCCGCGAGGACTCGCGCTTTCTGGGACGGATCGAGGCTTTCTCCGCCCATGGCGCCAAACGTCTTGATGACCCCCACTATCGCCAGCAGCGCTCCCAGCGGGCCGTGACCTCCGGACCGTTACCACGACGGCGGCGAGCACGACGACCACGAGTAGCAGCGCCCCCACGTTCATGGGCACCACTTTGCCAGTGCTGGTGGCTCGTTGCGGATCTCCACGGCTTAGGTAGACTGCGACCGGATGCCGAGGAGCGCGCGGTTGTGGCTTGTCGTCGGGGCAGCGGCATCGATCGTCGTGATCGCGGCCCTTGCCACTCCGTCCGGCTCCGCGAGCGCGTACTGGGATCTGGCAATCGGCAATCCCAAGTATTTCGTCGTTAGCGGGCCCCCATCCGAGCGCCCAGTCGAGTTGCCAACTGCCGTGCGCGAGCTTGAGCAGCACGGCGTCCAGATCGTGGGCACGGGCTGCGTAGCTGATGCCCAGCAAGATGCGTACAACGCCGTGATCTCACGGCACTTTGCACGCTAGGACGGGCCGCGCACTTTGCTGGACTGTCCGAATTGCCGAGCACCCGTCGGGGGTGATTCAGCCTCGTTCACATGCCCCCGGTGCGGACTTTGCTGGGTCCGTGGTGCTCGTCACGAACGCTGGGCTGCAGCCAGCCGCGCCAGTGGTCCGGCCTCCACACTCCATCTCGCGATGCGGGCGCCGGCCAATCTCGGTTGCATGGGCTGCTTGGGGGCTCTCGGGCTGTTCGGAATCGCGTCGACCGCCATCATCTGGCGCCAGAGAAGTGCCGATGTTCCTTTGCTCGAGGGGCTGCTCGGTTTGCTGCTCAGCCTGCCGCTGGCCTTAGTCCTCGGCCTCTTTTCGACAGCAGCTCTCGTGCAGCTCGTGATGGACCAGGTCTGGCCATCACGGGTGGACGTGGACGCGGAGTCGCTACGCTTCCGGATGTGGCACACCTGGGATGGACTCCTTTCGGGATTCCGCCGCGTTGATACGCGCCTACAGCGCCGCGATATGGAGGGTGTGGCCTTCGGAACGGCGCAAGGCGGGGGCTGCCAATTGTTCGTCGTTCACGTTTCCGGGAACCAATTCTACGCGGGGTTCACAGGTGCACGTCCCCTTGCCGAGCAATTCGCGCTCGCGATCCTCGGCTCGCTAGCGCAAGCCGACCGCCCGTAAACCGCAGCGAAGTGCCATGGGGCTCGTCATTGCCATTTACGCCTTCGGGTTTCTGAGTGCGGCCGCTCGTTAACGGCCGTACGCTGCACCGAACGAGATGAGGGACCCGTCTTTCGAGTCAAGCGCGCGGTTGCCTCCCAACGAGCGGCGTCAATCTGCGTGGCTCGCTGCGTTCGCGGTAGCGATCGCGGGTCTGGTCTTCTCGAATATGTGGTGGGTCTACGACACGATCGATCATGCAGCGGCGCAAAAACATGACGACGCCAACGTGCGTCAAACATGTGTTGCCCTAAAACAAGCACTCGCAATCCTTGCCCCCGTGAGTAATCGCGCAGCCCCGCCCGCCATCCTCGCCGTGGCACGCGCAGCGGACCCGGACCACCGGGAAGCGTTCGAGGCGGATGGCGAGACCGTGGTGGGTAACCTCGTCCTCGGGTTCGACGAAGCGGGTCATATCGTGCACGCCGAGGCTGCCTGGTCTCCGCTCGAGTGTCGGCCGTAGGTCTTTACCTTGCGAATCGCGGACTGGGAGGGCGCACGCTCAGCGCAACGATTCGGTTGCCTGATTCGGCCGCGCAGATTGGTGCTATCGTGTTTCCGGCTGACGGTCCTCGTCGAATCGCGGAGCGGACTACATCTCGACAACGAGGATCGCTACCTCTCCGCACCTCAGGTGCCGTTCTACGCTGTGCTCGACGGCGAGGTTCATCAGGGTCACGCCGCCGAGCTCGCTGTTCGAATCATGAACGAGCGGCTCGCTTCTCTCGCGGTGGCAGTCTCTTCCGATCCAGATCGCGTTCGGGACGCGCTCGTCGCGACGGTCTGTGAAGTCAACGCCGCGGCATTCGCAGATGCCGTGACAAGTCGCTGGCGCGGCTGCGGAACGACTCTTACGTGCTTCGCGCTCACCCGCGAGGCCCTGGTCGTCGCGCATGTCGGCGATTCCCGGCTCTACCGTCGTCATTCGACGGGATGGCAGTGCGTGACCAGAGATCATTCGCTAGTTCAGGAATTGCGACGAGTCGGCTCCACTCAAGAGCTGAACGACGCGATAGCTGACCACTCCACGGTCATCACGCGCGCGCTAGGTTTTACCGAGAACGTCGAGGTCGACACCTTTATCGTGCCCCGGGCGGACATCTCGCATGTCTTCCTGTGCACCGATGGTCTTTGGCGACCATTCGATCCACTGTTGGTAGGAGCTGCTCCACCGAATCTCGCGGGTCAACCACTGGTGAATTGGGCTTTCCGGGCGTACGAAACTGACGGTCAGCGAGACAACGCTACCGCTCTAGTAGTGTCGCTCTAGGTCCGCCCATGTTGATCACGGCGCCGAATCTGCTTTGTCAAGGCAGATCCCACGGCTTCCTCGAGAACGTGGTCACTCGTCCGACTTGCGGGTGCTTGGTCACGGAACCGCCGTGGTCCAGGCCGCGCTCGCGCAAGCGTGGGCGACCGACTGCCACCACGTGTTGCTGCAAAGCGGCCGTACCGACGCTCGCGTCCATCGCTTTTACGAACGCCTTGGCTTCGTTCCCGGTCGCCGGACGGGCTACGTCCTTTCTAAGTTTGAATCGCGGCGCGGCAAGAAAGCGGCTGTTCTGCTAGGTGCGCCCGCGGACACCTGGGCAATGATACGTTGGGTTAGATGAGCCTTGCAGGAGCCGTCGTCCGTCGCGCTCGACAATCCGACGCGCAAAGCATTGCTCGCGTTCATATTGCGTCTGCCGACGACTCTTTGGCGCCGCTGGCCCGCGCATGGCCGGCGCCGGATGTGGACCGACGTACCGAGCAGTGGGTGGCCTCACTGCAGGCGGCAGATCGAGTCGACGTGGTCGCCACAATCGCGGACCAAGTGGTGGGGTTCATCGGCGGCGGTCCACCGCGTCAGAAAAGCATTGAGGTGGGCGTCGAGGTCTATGTCGTCCACGTTCTCCCAGCTCACCGCGGCGCAGGGATCGGCGGGCAGCTTTGGGACGTTGCCTGTTCGACGCTGCGCGGCCCCGCTCTCGCGCCGCTCTATCTCGAAACCCTCGCCGAGCTGCCTTGCTGCGCTTTCTATGACGCCCGCGGTGGTGAGGTGCTCGCGCGTTCCCCCGGACCCTTCTTCGGTGGCGAGGTCACATGCGTTACTTATCATTGGCCCGCCGGGAAGCCCCACCAACGCCCTTGAATGAGCGTCCCCCAACAAGTGACACATATCCTCTTCGACTTCTTCGGGACTCTCGTCGCTTACTCCGACCGCCGCGTCGACGAGGGTTTTCGCCAGTCGTACGAGCTCCTTCTCGAGCGCGGCGCAAACATGTCCTACGCGGATTTCGTCGAGCGCTGGGCCCGCTCGTTCGACGAGCTCGAGCTCCGGGCGCAGGCGGACCTCGACGAGTACTCGATGGACGCCGTCTGTGCTCAGTTCCTGACCCGGGTTCTGCCTCGGATGCCTGACGACGAAGTTGTTTCCTTGTTTCGCGACACCTACTTGCGCGAGTGGAACCAGGGCGTTGAGTACGTTCCGGGGGTGCGAGAGCTAGTTCTCGAGCTGGCTGACTCTTTCACATTGGCTCTAGTCACCAACACGCATCATGCCGCTCTCATCCACAGCCACCTGCACGCGATGGGTGTGGCGGATTGCTTTGCAACGGTCGTTACTTCGGTGGAGCACGGCAAGCGCAAGCCGTCTGCGTGCATCTTCGCGCGCGCCCTGGCCCTGACTCGCGGAAGTCCGGAAACGAGCATCTACATTGGCGATTCATTCTCGGCGGACTATGTGGGCGCAAAAAACGCAGGGCTCCGATGCTTGCTCCTCGACGCGGACCGCCGCTACGACGTTCCAGAAGCAGCTCGCATCGCCCACGTTCTGGACGCGCGCATGCGTCTCTTCGGTTAGTTGCGGTTTGCCGAGCTGCTCGCGCTGGCTGGGTACGAGGTGTGGAACGATACAATCGCTCACATCGCGGTCGTCACACATCCGCTTCATCGCGGGCGTAGCCTGGGTGGGGCCGCCGTGGCGCTCGCCGCGCGGCATGCGTTGCAGGCCAGACTCGTGCCTCAGTACCGGACGCTCAGAGCGAACGCGCCGTCCTTGGGTATTGCCAGTCGTCTAAGGTTTCGCGAGTACGGGTTCTCCGTTTATGTCAGACTGAACGAGCGTCGCTGAGGTCACCGGCCGTGCCTGCTCGGACACTCCGTGGACCAACCATCTCAGCCTTGGGGGGTCGCTCCGCGGGCCCGAAGCGAGCTCGCGCATCGGGCCTGAGTGCCCGTTCCGCGCTGCCGGCTGTCCGGCGTCCTGCCGATCCTCGCTCCCGGGGCGGGCACCGCTTCGCGCGTCATCGTCGAGGGTGTTTGACACGGCCCCCCCGACGTGACGTCTTGAGACATGCGCGGACGTTGGGTCCGCCTCATGGGAGTTTAATGTCGGAAAAAGTCAAAGACCGGTCCCGCATCAACGTCAACGACGCGACGGAGGTCGCTTACTGGTGCCAAAAGCTCGCGTGCTCGGAGACGCAGCTCCGCACCGCCGTGAAAATGGTCGGGGTCGCCGTCAGTAAAGTGCGCGCCCACTTGAATCAGCGGCGATGAGTTGGTCGGCTGCCTCGCCTAACGGGAGATTCTAGAGTTATCGATGCGCAGCTGACGGCAAAGCTCCTTGTGCGCGAGTGGGGCAGCTGGGCCAGGTCGCGGTCTTCTGCACGTGGCACCGCGGCGATGAGCGCTCGGCTTCACCCCACGCGCTGGCGGCGCGCACGAGCCCCCGCAGCTGCTCGCAACGGTGTGGCTGAGATTTTTTCGACGGTGAGAGTGAACCCCGTCGGGTGACACGTCATGCGCGAGACAGATGAGTCGTTCCAGCGCACGCAGGTGCACAAACGTGAGGCGACGGCGCTCGATCGCGCGCTGAGCGCGATGCACGTTGCGCGGCGTGTGCGCGCTTCGTGAAAGCGGTGGGGATGGCACGACGTCTGCACGCGTTGGTGACATGAGTAAGAAAACCAAGCGCCGGGTGAAGGCCAAGGCGCTCAAGAAGGTTGTCCGTCGAAACGGCACTGCCTTTGGCCTCGCCGCCCTCGCTGCGAGCGGTGTCGCGGCCGTGGCCATGATTCCCCAGCTACGTGAACAAGCCCGCCGCCTAAAGGAGCTCGTGGTCTCCCGCTTGGAAGACCGGCGCATCGCGAAGGACGAAGAGCATCGTCTCGAAGGTGGGCGGGTTCCCGAGCACGCTCACTGAGCCACGTAGCGACAACGAGCTTCCGAGCCCAAACATGGCCACTCGAAAAGCATTGCGTAAGGCTTCCCGACAGATGGGCGACCTAGTAGCGGACGCGCTGGCCGCGTTCGCGGACCAACTGGTGTCTCGGGGAGTGGAGCACCTCGCGGAGCGTCAGCGCTGGCTCACCTCCGGGCGGAAAGGCCCTTTGCGTTCGGTGGCTAGGATGATGCGCAAGGCTACACGTCAATTCGTGAGGAAGCGGCGGGCCGCGTGAGCTGTCGAGTCGCGACCGTCCTCAGAAGCGCGCACCTCGCAACGAACCCCGCCTGAATAGTGGGTCGCAAGGGAACAGGGCTCGGGAGAGGTCCTTTACTAGTCGGGTCCCGACAAGGTCGTCTTGGGGCGGCCCCTTGAGATCGCGTGGATCAAGCTCACACGTATCCTGGTAAAGCCTACTTCCCTCGCGGCGCGGCGCTCGTCAGCGCCCTAGCCCTCGTAGCCGCTTGCTCGGGCGAAGACGGCACGGACCAGCCACAGAACGCCGCCGGCACCACGAGCACGGGCGCGACCGCCGCGGGCGGCAACGCGGCGCAAGCCGGCGCAAGTGCGGTGGCAGGCAGCTCCAGCAACCTCGGCGGGACGAGCACCGCGGGAGCAACGAGCGGGGGCGCGAGCGCGACCGGCGGTAGCGCCGGTTTGGCAGGAAGTGGGGCCTCGAGCGGCGGCAACAACGGCACTGGCGGCAGCGGCGGGAGCTCGAACGGCGGCGGGGGTGGCGCGCAAGGTGGCACCGCGAATGGCGGTACCGCGAATGGCGGCACCGCGAACGGCGGCACCGCGAACGGCGGCGCGGGCGGCGGCGGGTCGACCGGCATGTACGCCTGCAATGGCTCCACCGCCGGCTACACCACGCTGATGATCAAGTCGGGCTCGACTTGGACCGTGACCAAGGGCGCTCAGCAAGTCCACTCCGGGGCGGACATGGAAGCGGCGCTGCGGGCGGCATACGGGAGCCTCAGCTCCGGCCGTTCGGCGAAGGAGAGCATCTTGGTCCAGGGCTCGGGCGACATCCCCGCCAGCTCGCAAGTGAGCATTCCGAGTTACACGGTAGTCAACTTCTGCGGCACGTTGAACGTGAGCGGCTCGCCCTCCGGCTCGGACCGGTCGCCGCTGTACGCGCGCAACGCTCGAGACATCGAGATCCCGAACCTGAAGATGACGGGGTCACCGCAGTACGGCATCTTCTTCCGCGGCACCAACAACATGCGTCTGGGCCAGATTGATTTGCGGCTCACCGGCTCCGCGGGCATCGGCATCCGCGTGGATACGAGCGGCAGCGCCGGCTCCGACACGAATTTCAACGAGAACCTGACGATCGACTACGTGTACGGCTCCGGCATGGGCAGCCACATCGTGGAGACCTATGGCATCAGCAAGATCACGATCGGCAAGGTAGAGGGCAACGACGTGGGCGAGTGCGGTGTTCTTCTCAACCGCAGCATCAACGCCAGCATCGACAGCGTGAGCTGCACCAACTGCGCCAGTGGCACGGGCTACGCGGCGTTCCGCATGGCCAACAACAACGGTCGCATCAACGGTGGGTACGACCCGGTCAACATCATCGTCAAGAGCGTGGTCGCCCGCGGGGGTGGGCGCGGAATGTTTTCCGTCTCCGGGAGCGGCGCGGCGCGTATCGACAAGGTCGATATCGAAGACACGGGCAACAACAGCATCTTGCTGGAAAATGCTCACAACGTGACCATCGGCAACGCGGCCGCCCAAAGCCGCATCGCGGACTCCGGGCAGCTACGCATCGCCGGCACCTCCAGCGACATTCGGATTCAGAACGTCGCCGTCAGCGGGACGACCATTTCTGAAAGCCCGTGCGCGACGAACAGCACGTGGACCAACGTCAACGGGGCTCCCACGAACTGCAATTGAGCGGGAGCGACGCGCTTCACTTCACCACGCCGGCCGGCTCCCACTCGCAAGCGTAGCCGTCCGGCTGGTCGCAGCGGTGGTCTTCCCAGGTGCCTTGCCCATTCATGATGAGGCAATGCTCATAGCAGCGCTGGTTGCCCCAGCCGCTGCAAGAAAAGTTATCCTGATCCGGCTCGCCCTGGGCCCAATTGGTGTAGCTGAGCGCCTCCCCCGTAATCCAGCCGTAGTCGCCTTGGCCTTCTTCCATGAGGCCCAAGTCTTCCCAGCCGCCGATGAACTTGGAGCTGTTCACGAGGTCGCTCACGACCTCGTTTTCCGCGGCGCTCGTGATGGTGACGAGGTGCGCGCCGCGCTCTTTGCACGCTGCGACCGCGCCCTCGAACGTTTCTTCGTCGTAGCCGCGGTAGCAGTGATGGTCGTCGGACTTCACGGCGCCGGCTCCGAAATGCATGCAGTTGACTTGGCACTTCTCGCAGCCGTCCATGCCCGCCTGCCCCGCGTCGTCGCACTGTTCCCCGGTCTCGATGATGCCGTTGCCGCACACGGGCATGGGTGGGTCCGGCGGGGTATTCGAACCGCCAGATCCTTCGCCGGCGTCCCCGGGCATCTCCGTTGGCTCGCCGGCATTGCCACCACCGGGCTGGGTGCCACCGGCGCTCGTACCGCCTGCGTCCGTACCGCCATTGGGCTCGGCCGTCGTGCCACCTTGAGCGAGGGAGCCGCCGCTGGTTTCTGCTCCGCCCGTGGTCGGGGAGGTGCCGCCGCTCCCGCTGTCTCCGGCGCTACTTTCGGGCGCGTCTGGGCCGAAGAGCGCAGAGTCAGGGCGGCTGCAAGCGATCAGGCAGAGCGCGATCGCGCCGTAGAGCACGGGTGCTTTCATGATGAGCTAGTGTCCGGGGGCAGACGTAGCGAGTCAGACGCAGCGACGTCTTCAGCGCTGAGGGTTACACCGTGTGAGCAATCGAGCAATCGAGCAATCGAGGTATAGCTCGCACTCCGACCTTCCAAATTGCGGACCCGCGCGCAAATTCGCATCGGGCTGGCACGAAGCGAATCTGCGCAAGCGGCATCGCATCAGCCTCGGAGCAAAAATACGCTGCCGACTGACGCTGGCGCGAAGCGCCCTGGCTCGCTACTTTTCAGGTCTCAAGAAGAGGCGGGAACATGGGGAAAGAGCCGCGCAAGTCCGTGCAATCGCTCAACCGTGCGGAGCTCGACGGAGTGACGCGCGCGCTCGATCTCGACGTGCCGCCAGACGCAGTGCTGCAAGGCGTGTGGTGGCACGGAGAGGCCGACGACACACAATTATCGTCTCACCATGTGGTGTGAGCAACGTTCGCCGCTGTGCAGCACGTGGATCGCCGAGCGCGCCGGCGACGTGTATCGATTGCAGGCGCGCCCGGCGACGACGGACGAGATTCAGGAGTTGATGGAGGCGTTCCACGAGCTGGGCCTGCGCGACGTCGCGCCCGGCGGCCCGCTCGCGGAGGTCGAGTACGACTGCCGGTACCGCAGCTACCAGCTGTGCTTCACCCCCCTCGAAGAGATGGTGGAGGGGCGGTCCTACCAGCGCTGGATCTTTCGACGCCATCGCGACGGACGGCCACTTTCAGTCGGTTTCTTGTGCGAGACACGCCACGGGGACGGCTATGCCACACTGCCGGGCGGCGCGATCTTGCGCGGTAACCCATGGTCCGACTGAAACGCAGCTGGGCGACGATCGCGGCGTCGTCCGTCGCGGCGGTGGTCGTCGCGCTCGTAGCGGCCCTCGTCTATTGCACGGCGATGCCCGGGCGCTCAGTCACGGGGGCGCTTCCCGCGCTGAGCGCAGACGAGCGCGACGTGAGCGCGGAGCTCGAGCAGCATGTGCGGGTGCTGGCCGTCGACATCGGGGAGCGGCGCGCGACGGAGGGCGACTCGCTCGCGAGAGCCGAGCGCTATTTGATCGACGAGCTTTCGAAGGTCCGTGGGGGCAAGTTGCGGCGCGAGCGCATCCCCAGCTCACCTGCGGAGGCGGCGAACCTCGTGCTGGACTTGCCGGGTAGGCACGCCGCGCCGCTCGTGCTGATTGGCGCGCACTACGACAGCGCGCCCGGGGGCACGCCGGCGGCCAACGACAACGGTAGCGGCACGGCCGCCCTGCTCGTCCTGGCGCGCCGCCTCGCCCAGAGCGAGCACCCGCTGCCGCTGCGCTTCGTGCTCTTCGCGAACGAGGAAATGCCGTACTTCGAGACGGAAGCGATGGGAGCGCTGGTGCACGCCCGAGGCTGCGCGCAGCGCGGCGAAAAGCTGCGCGCCATGTTCTCGCTGGAGACGATGGGGCATTTCTCGGACGTGCCCGGCTCGCAGAAGTACCCGCCGCCGCTCAGCCGGCTATATCCGAACACCGGCAACTTCATCGGCTTCGTCGGCAACCTAGCGTCGCGAGCGTTGGTGCGCGATAGCCTCGGGCATTTCCGCGCGCACGCTACCGTACCGTCGGAGGGCGCGGCTTTGCCGGCTTCACTCCCAGGGGTTGGCTGGTCCGACCATTGGGCGTTCTGGCAGCAGGGTTACGCGGCGGTGATGGTGACGGACACGGCCCCGTTTCGCGACCCGAACTACCACCAGCTGACCGACACCCCGGAGCAGATGGACTTCGACCGCTTGGCGCGCGTCGTCGTCGGCCTGGAAGCTATGTTGAGAGAGCTGAGCGAGGACTAGCGCTTGATCTCGCTCATTGCCTGGACGATGGACCCGTGGCGCGAGAGGTCGACGTTGGCGACGGGCTTGCCAGCGTCCAATAAGAGCGCCTGCGAAGCGATCTCGCCGCGTGAGAGCCGCCCCGCGAGGCGATTCACGCGCTCCGTATCGCCGATGCCGAGCGCGGGGCAGCCGCCACCTTGCTTGCACTGCGCGGGCGAACGGCACAGGCCCGCGTCGTACGCGAGAGACAGCTGGAGATCCGCCTTCTCTCCGTTGCTGAGCTGCAACGTGAGTGCGCCCTGGTGATCCGCCGGCACGCGTACAGGCAAGCACGTGAACTGGCCGTTCCCCCACACGCTCGGATCATAAGCCGGCTCTGTCCACGCGGCGGGCATGGCTCCGCCTTCCGCGACCGGAGCGGCGGGCATGGTCGCGCTTTCCGCCACTGGGGTGGGGGCAGATGCGCTGGCCGAAGGCGCGACCGCCACGACTTGGCCGCCGCCGAAGCGTTGCTTCAGGTCGGCCTCCAAGTTGTTCAGCTCCGTGTTGAGCATTTTGTGGACCTTGTCCCCCCGCACCAAGTTGCCGGCGGGTGCGATCTTGACCAGGCCGGGCGCCACTTCCACGTCGATGAAGGACTTGGCGTTGGCGCGCGATTGGAGCCGCACTCTCTTCGCCGCGTCGTCCTTCGAGTCGATGGTGTAGCCCTTGGCCGTCACTACCTCCAGCACGGTGGCGTACGCGGCGTGCGGCTCGGCCTGAAAGGCGACGTCGTGACTGTTGGCCGGCTGCCACCGACCGGCGCAGCCCAGGCTGAGTGAAAACCCCAGAACGACCGTGCACAGCGCGCGCTTCGAACCCACGGAAAGCATGCGCCGAGCCTAGTGCCGGAGGCGCCGAGTGACAACGGAGCGATCACCTGCACCGCGACAACGGAGCACTGGACCCGCACCGCAGGTCGAGGCAGGGTTCTTGGCCATGCACAGCGTGTTGGCCGGCCGCTATCGCTTGGAGCGCCAGCTCGGCAAGGGAGGCATGGGGTCGGTCTGGCTGGCCGAGCACCTCGCGCTCCGTTCGTGGGTCGCGGTCAAGCTCATGGATCCGGCCATCGCCGCGACGCCGGAAGGCGCGGAGCGATTCCGACGCGAAGCGATGGCAGCCGCGTCGCTGCGAAGCGCGCACGTCGTGCAGGTGCTGGACTACGGCGTTCACGAGACGACGCCGTACCTGGTCATGGAGCTCTTGAACGGCGAGAGCCTCGCCGGCTGCTTGGAGCGCGAGAAGCGCCTGGCACCGGAGCGCACGGTCACGATCATGACGCAAGTGGCGCGCGCGCTGGGCCGAGCGCACGCGGCCGGCATCGTTCACCGCGATTTGAAGCCGGACAACGTGTTCTTGGTGCGCGAAGACGATCAAGAGCTCGTGAAGATCTTGGACTTCGGTATCGCCAAGACGCCGGCTTCCACGTTCGGCGGCATGGAGACGAAGACCGGCGTCACGATGGGCACGCCGTATTACATGAGCCCCGAGCAAGTCGAAGGAAAAAAAGCCGTCGATCTTCGCACGGATCTCTGGGCCATGGCGGTCATTACCTGTGAGTGCATGACCGGCGTGCGCCCGTTCGACGGCTCTACCTACGGCGAGCTGTTGCTCAACATTTGCGCGCGGCCGATCGCGCCGCCTTCTGCGCAAGGCTTCATGCTGCGCGGCTTCGACGAATGGTTCGCGAAGGCGACGAGCCGCGACGCCGAGCAGCGGTTCGGGAGCGCGCAAGAGCTGGTCAACGCCCTACGAGACGTCGTCGCGGGACACGCCACCGCTGCCGCTCTGCCCTCCGCGGTTGTCCCCTCGGGCCAGCCCGCGTACTTCCCGAGCGGGACGGGACAGAGCGCGGCCCCGTCCGTGTCTTCCATGAACACCTCCCAGGCGGTGGAAGAGCTCCGCATTCCCACGAAGGCGAGCCCGCTACCCTGGATTTTGCTCGGCGCGGTGCTGCTCGTGGGAGGGATTGGCGCGGTGAGCGTGCTGCTCCGCAATAAGCCGACGACCACGGAGCCGGCAGCCGAAAGAAGTGCCGCCGTCATCGCGAGCCCCCCGGCGAGCCAAGAAGTCGCGCCGCTGCCTGCGCCGGAACCGTCCACTCCGGCGCCGCCCGCATCGCCGACCAAAGCTCCCGTCACCGCCAAGACACAGACCGTACGGGAGACACCGGCGCCGCCGATGGCCGCGAAACCTCCCACCGCGCAGCGCTGTTACAACGACCCCTTCTCAGGGCAGCTCCGCCCCGCGAGCGGCGTGGTGCCGGGCGGCGCCAGCACCTTCGGCTGCAAGCAGGACCCGTTCACCGGCAAGTACAAGCGGCTGTAGTCGAGACGTCGGCAACGCGTCCTCCATTAGCGTGGGAGTTTGTCGAGGACACCTTCGCCGACAAATTCTGGCGGGCGTGGGAACACCCATTCGTGCGATGCAGCCGCGCGGAAAAGGGTGTTACGCGTTGGCAGTCGAGCTCGATCGACGTGACCAGCAGGGCGACCGCGACCATGAGTGAGAGACGAGGATTGCCCCGGTGTACGGCGCATGGGCTGGCCTACGATCCAACCGTGAGCGCCAGTTGCGTGTTGTGTCGTAACTCCAAGCCTCCGGTCGTGAGGCCTTCCGCTCCTCCCGCCTCGGCTCAGCCTGGCTTCGGCGGCCCTCTCCCGTCTTACGTGGCAGGGGCCGCGCGGCCCGAGGCCACGGGAGTGGGTGGGTGGACCGTGGTTCGCCTGCTACTCCTGCTGGCGCTGACGGGGTTCATGGTTCTGCTCTCCAAGCTCGAAACGTCGGAGGTGCAGCTCGGCTATCACCTGGGGATGGCGCTGGGCGGCTCGCTCTTCGCGGCGCTCTTCTGCCTTCCAATGGGGCGATTCCGCAACCTCCGCTCTTTCAGCAAGGGGGCGCTCGTACTCACCTCGATGATGACGCTGAGCACGTTGTCGAGCTTGACGCGGAAAGGTGCTGCCCGCGATGAGCCTTGGCCAGCAAGCGCCGCGGTGGTCGACCGTCACGCGCCGACCGGCAACTTCACGCTCCGCGTGCCCGAGTCGTGGCGGTTCGAGAGCCGTTCGAACAGTACCGGCGAGCACATGTCGCTCCTGTACGCGACCAATGGGAGCGCCGTCGCTTGGGCGACCGAGAAGGGAACCGACTTCGCCGCCGACTTCGGCCTGAGCCAATACGCCGAAGTCATGCGCAAGGTTTACGAGCAAAGACTGGCAACCAACATTGGCCCGGGCGAGCTCGTGACTCTGGGCAATGTTCCGGCAATGAAGTTCGCATTCGACGGAACTCGCGACGGTGTTCGCGCGCAGGGCTACTTGTACGCCGCGAAAGGGCGTCGAGACTTCTGTTGGCTCGCCGTGTTCAGCCCACCTTCCAGGTTCGAGCGCGTGCCCGCGACCCTGGAGCGCGTGGTCGCAAGCGCTATCATCCACTAATGCCACTCGCCGGTACCGCGCAGGTGCGGTGAGAACTGCGGCTCCGACCAGCCTTGCAACACGTCTTGCCAGAGCCGTCCTTCTTGGACTTCGAACTGGAGTAGGCGCTCGGCCCCTTCGAAGGCCTCCACCTCGGGCCCGTCCCAAATCACGCTCGCATGGCCGGTGAGCGACAAGAGCGCGCCCGACGCGAAGTCGAGCGCGAGCAAGCCCGCGCGTGAATTTACTTCGAGGTTACCGAAAGTGTTGAACATGAAATTTCCGGAGAAGTCCGGCATCGTGAGGTGCGTGACGCCCGACTGGGTGACGGCGCGTAGGAAGCCGGGGAGGCCGCCGCGGTGAGAGACGTCCGCCCCTTCCGAATAGCCGCGTGATGCGTCTCGGGAGCTCGTGGCGATGAACGTCGTATCCGTGCGGGACAGCACGCCGAGCGCGGCCGGTGACAGCGAAGCGCCTTCGCGTGCAGGCGCGGCCGGAGGGCGAAAGATACCGGCGCGCGATTGAATGTACTGCTTACAGTTGCCGAAGCTTTGCTCGACTCGCACCTCGAACGCGTCGCTCGTACGGCTCGTCACGTGGCCATTGGCGCGGTTACGACGACGGGTTGCAAGCTCGATGCCGAGCAACCCGAGCGCCGCCCCGGTGTGGAGACTCTCCGCCAGCGGGTCTCCGAGGATCGGTTCCGCTCGGATCAGCAAGCTTCGCGGCGTCGGTGAGTGGACGAAGCCGGGGTCTCCGAAGAGCAGTGACGCCCAGAGCGCGCCATGCGCGCTTTCGCTACCGACGATTAGAAACGGCAAGTCCTCGAAGAGCTCACGGTGCTCGTCGGGCATGAAGTCTCGCACGACGCGGCGGCCCATTTGCTCGATGCGCTCGCGCATCCCGACGCGCTCCTGCGCGGCTTGCTCGCCCGGGTGAAAGGGTGATCCTGCTCGGCCCCAACCCGGCAGCGCCATCAGGCCCTACTTTCGAGCATCGGCACGAAGCGGGGCAGCGCTTCGATGCGGCCGAGCCAGGCGCGAATCGACGGATACGGCTCGAGTGACACGTCGCCTTCGGGCGCGCGGGCCGTGTATGCGTAGAGCGCGAGATCCGCGAGCGTAGGCGCGGGCCCGGTGAGGAAGGATTGCTCGGTAAGCTCGCGCTCCATGACCTGGAACAGGCGCTGCGACGTGCGCACGGCTGCTTCGTAGTCCAGATTCGCGCCGAGCAGCTTGACGAGCCGCGCCGCGCCCGGCCCGGAAGCGAGCTGGCCCGCCGCGACCGAAAACCACCGCTGCACTCGCGCTCTGTGCAAGGCATCTCGCGGCCAATACCGACCGGCTTCGTCGTAGCGATCGCCCAGGTACGTCAGGATGGCGATGCTGTCCGCGAGAGTTACCTCGCCGTCCTCGATTACCGGAACTTGCCCGAAGGCATTCTTGGCGAGGAAGTCCGGCTGCTTGTGAGCACCAGCGACCACGTCAACGTGCACCAGCTCGTGAGGAGCGCCCAGGAGGGATAGGTAGAGCTCGACGCGGTGACAGTGGCCAGAGATGGGGTGGCGGTAGACTCGAATCGTCATGGGGGCGATTGTGGGGCTTTCCGTACCAGAAACAATTCGTGCGATTGACAAGTCACTATTCCTCTTTCAGAAACGATGCGTGGACCGGTTCGAGCTGATGCAAACCTTCGTCGCGGTTGCGGAAGAGGAGGGGTTTGCGCCGGCGGCGCGGCGTTTGGCGATCTCACCACCGGTCGTTACACGTCACGTCGCGGCGCTCGAAGAGCGGCTGGGAGTCGTGTTACTGGAGCGAACCACCCGCAAGGTGCGAGTCACCGAAGCCGGCGCGCGCTACCTGGTCGACTGCAAGCGGCTTTTGGCCGAAGTCGACGACGCGGAGGCTGCCGTCACCGGTGAGCATAGCTCCCCGCGCGGCGCCCTTGGCGTCACCGCGTCGGTGATGTTCGGGCGTCTGTTCGTCGCCCCCATGTTGGTGGACTTCTTGAACAAGTATCCCCAAGTCACGGCGCGCGCGCTCCTGCACGACCGGGTGGTGGATTTGATGGACGAAGGGCTGGACGTCGCGGTGCGCATCGCGCACCTGGAAGATTCGTCCCTGAACGCGGTCAAGGTCGGCGCCGTGCGGCGCGTCACCTGCGCGTCGCCTGCGTACTTGGCGAAGCACGGCGTCCCCAAAACCCCGCGGGACTTGGCGGAGCACCGTACGTTCGTGTTCTCCAGCGAGCGCGCCACTCCGGCCTGGTCCTTCGAGCAGCGCGGCAAGTCCATATCGTTTAGACCGCGCGCCACTTTGCTGGCCAACGCCTCGGAGGTGGGCATCGACGCGGCCGTCGGCGGCGCCGGCATCACGCGCGCCCTTTCGTATATGGTCGCGGCCCAGGTCCGCGCCGGGCGGCTGCGGCTCATACTGGAAGATTACGAAGCCCCGCCACTACCGATCCATGTCGTGTACCGCGAAGGCCGGCGGGCCCCCGCACGCGTCCGAGCTTTCGTCGATTTTGCGGTCCCTCGTCTGCGCGCGAGCGCGGATTTGGGACTAGATTTGAGCGCGCGGCGCCGCGCTCGAGATTGAGCGAAGCCCGGCCCCCCTTGCCGACATGAATGCCCTGATGCGCTTCCCGGTACGCTTCGCGACGCTTGGTTTAGCGCTCGGAGCGTGCGCACCGGAGATCGAGCTCGCACGGCTCCCCGCGCGCGGCGGCAGCGCCGGGACGGACGCGCTCGGAGGCAGCGGCGGCGTGCCCAGCGGCGGAAGTGGTGGGCAGAACCAAGAGGCGGGCGCAAGCGACGGGGGAGAGCCGCCGAGCGCTCCCGAGGCGCGCATTCTTGCCGACTCCGTCGCGGACTTCAGCCTCACTCAAGGTGACTACGGATGGTTCTACGGCTCGGACTCGGGCGACGTCGCCGACTTCGAACCGTTGGCGCGCACCTCCGTCATCACGACCTTCGTGCCGCCGAGCAAAGATCTTTGGGATTGCTGGGCGAGCGAAGCCACGCACTGGACGCAGATCTTTCGGCTCGGCGCGCACCCCAACGGCACGGACACGAGCCCGCCCAGCGTCGCGGTGTTGGAGCGCGCGGTGCGCCGATGGGTGAGCGACTACTCCGGAGACGTGATCATTCGTGGCGAAGCCGCAAAGCTCGACCTCATCGGTTCGAATGGTGTCGTCGCGCTCGTGTACGTGGACGGCGTGGAGCTACGCTCAATCACTCTCGCGGGTGACGACAGCGCCGGCGTGGCCTACGAGGTGCCGGCCACGTTGCAGGTCGGCTCCAAAGTGGATTTCGTGCTCGACCCGCGCGACGGCGACGATCATCACGACCTGAGCCGCTTTACCGGCATCGTTTCCCGCGCGAATCCAGCCACGACGCAGTGAGCGCTCAGCGCGCGGCGATCTCGCGCAGCTGCCGCGCGTAGATGCCGTTCGGGTACCGCTTGAGGCTTGCTTCGGCGCGCGTTTTGGCGCCCGCTGCGTCCCCCATCCGGAGCAGCGCTTGAGCTGCGAGCAAATCCGCTTCAGCGGTCAGGCGGCCCCGCGGGAACTCCCGCGCGTGCTCGGCCGTGAGCTTGAGCGCGGCGGCGGGATTCGAGCCGACGAGCGAGCGCGCCTTCTCCAGCAGCTCTGCCTCTTCCAGGCGAGGGTCCACCTTGAGCTTGGGCGGCGGTGCGGGTGCGGTGGGGAGCTGAAGCGCCGGCAGCGACTCGACTTGAACGGGCGGGGCGACGGGCGAGGGTGCGAGTGCCGCGGCGGCCTGGCTGACCGCCGGCGCGGGCGGCGGCGGCGGCGCTTCGTTGCTCGCCAGCGCGTGCACCAAGTACCCGCTGCCCCCACCGATGACGGCAATGAACGCGCCCTTGGCGACGAGCGATGACCACGCGGACGTGACGGGCACGTTTGCCGTCTTGGCTACCCCAACTGCGAGCCGATAACGCACGGCGTCCGTGAACGGCGGCGGCGGCGGCGCGGAAGACAAAAGGTCCGCCGCGCCGGGCGGCGCGTCTTCGCTGGATGAGAGCCAGCGGGCGGGGGGCTTCACGACTCGTTCTCCATCTGGGCGGGGCCGAGCTTAGCAAGCGCTCGGACGAAGCGCTTCCTGGCACGGTGCAGGCGCGAGTATACCGTGCCGATCGGCGCGCCGACACTCTCCGCGATCTCCTCTGAAGACAAGCCTTCGACCTCGAACATGACGAACACCACTCGGTACTCGAGTGGCAGCGCGTCCAGGATCCGCTCCAGCTGTTTTGCACGTCGCGCCGCGACCAACTGGCGCTCGGGAGATGGCGTAGGCGAGCTCAGGGTCTCCATCTCGCTCCAGTCCGGAACCAGCTCCTCGCGACGGAAGTGAGCCTTTCGGCGGTACCCCGCCGCAACGCGGAAACAAATCTCGTAGAGCCAGGTGGTGACGGCGGATTGGCCGTTGAACGTGTGCAGCCGCCTGTGCACGACCAGAAACACTTCCTGGTAAACGTCCTCGACGTGTGGGGGGCGAATGCCCATGCGGTGCAAGGTCCGCCAAACGAACTCGCCGTGGAGGTCATGCACCTGCTTGACGGTGAGAGTCCCCTCGGACGTCGCTCCCTCGGACGTCGCCCCTTCGGGCTCGGAGACGCCGGTGACTGCCGCTGGTTTTGCGCGCATGACGTTCCCCCAGTCAATCCAGGCGCAGGCCGAAGCCGAGGAATGCTTCCACGATCGCGCCGCGCTGGTCGAAGGCAACGCGGCTGTCACCTCCCGGCGAGCCGAGCGCGAAACGGTGCCGCACGAAGGGGAACACGGCAGTTGCGCCCGCTTCCACGAAGGCTCGACCGACGAGCGTCTGTCGCAGCCCCAGCTCACTGGAGGCCGCAACCCAGACTCGGTCGCCCGGCCTCGAGGGCTCCGGCGAATAAACGACGGTGTGGAGCGCGCCGAGCTGAGCGCCCAAGCACGACCAGACCTGCGGATCCGTGCGCCGCGGCCACAAGCAACCCGAAAGAATGGCCGCGCTGAGGCCGAAACCGAGACGAGCGTCTGCGTCCTCGAGCCGCTGCTGCGGGTAGAACGAGCCCCCGAGTTGGACGCCGAGCAAGTCACCACGCAGCGTCACCGAAAGGGCTGCGCCACCCGCAGTGCGAGGCAGCAGGTTGGGCGACAACATTCCGCGCAGCGCTACCGCGCCGTGCCATGTGGAACGAGGCGGCGGCAAAGACGGTGGCGGCGGACACGTTGGCTCCTCGGGCGGCGCCGGCGGCGGAACGGGCGGGAGCTCCGGCGCGAGCGCGAGCGCAACCGCGAGCGCAACCGCCTTGCCGAGCTCCGCGCAGTCCGATGCCTCGCTCTCCAGCACCCGTGCGGAGTCTTCCGTCGACTCTTCCACCCGAAGGTAGAGGCGAGCGCGCCACTTGCTTGCGTCGCGCTCGAGCACGATTTCGATGCCTCGGTCCGCGGTCTGGGAGAATGGATCCCGGCCGAGCCGCGCCGTCACGTCTCGCTCCAGCGCACTCGCGCTCGGGCAGCTGCCAGTGCCCTCTGCGCGCACTAGCTCCAACCGGTAGCCGGACGTCTCCGCGCGCACCGCCGATGCCGCGAGAACCAACGCGCACGCACCAGCTAGCGAGTGAAGACGCGGGCCCAACGGTTCGGTTCCTTTGGCGCCACGCGACGCCGCATTGGCTTTCTAACGCAGAAAGCCCTGGAGTCAAACGGTTGACCAATGGTGCCCCCGCGTTCGTGGTGGCGGGCGGCGCCGCGCGTCAGCCCGTGAGCCCCTGCTGGGCGCCGCTGTTGAACTCTTCGTGGCCGTAGCTGGTGCGGCTGTCCCCAAACAAGTTGAGGATGGAGACGAGAAGGTTGTTGTGCGGCTTGCCGCCCGCCTCGAGCAGGCGTCCACCTTTGAGACCACCGCCGCCGCCGGCGAGCATGAACGGCATGTTCTTCTTGTCGTGCGTGGGGGGGTGCGCCAGCTCCGAGCCGAAGAACACGACGCTCTCGTCCAGCATCGACACGCCGGGAGCGACCTCCACCGCGTCCATCGCGCTCAGCAAGTGCGCGTGCATCTGCGAATACCAGATGCCGATCTTCTCGCACTCTGCGGGCAGGAACCCGCCGTCGTGCTGATAGAAGTGATGATGGTTCTTGAGCGAGAGCCAGGGAAACGTGTGCTTGGCCTCGGTGTCGGTCCACTGAAAGTGGCCGACGGACGTGAGGTTACAGGCGAACGCCATCACCATCATGTCCATCATGAACTGGCCGACCTTGGGGATCATCTCGTCCGACCTGCTGTCGACGATTTCGCCGGCGTTACCGGAGTTGAGGCCCGTGGTGGGATTGTAGCCGGTGGTGTCGGCGCGCATCGGTAGCTGACAAATGCCGCCGCCCACCGCGCCCTGCTCCAGCGCCGACTCGATCTCCCGAATCTTGGTCAGGTGGTTGTCGAGCTTCGCTTTGTCCGCCGCCCCGAGCTTGCTGCCCAACGCGACGTACCGCTTGTCTACGTAGTCCAGAACGGACTTGCGGCGCGCAATGCGCAGCGCCGCGCCGTCTTGCTGTCCCGGATCCAGACTGCCGAACAGATCCGTGAAAATCTCTTGAGGGTCCAGCCGCGGAGGCAGCGGCGTGAGCGTCTTGGAGTCTTCGAACGTGGCCGAATTGATCGGCGAGAGGAGACCGTGGCTCTTGCCCGTCGCCCAGCGCACGCCGAACTGCAAGCTGCCGCGGGGCCGCTTGGTCGCCGGGTTCGCCTGCAGACGCGAAGCGATGACTTGGTCGATAGACGGGAAAGACGAGTAGCTTTTCGGCGAGCCTTCCTGCTTGCTGCCGGTGAGCCAGCCGATGATGCCGGCTTGGTGCTGCTCGCCCTTGGCGCAGTCCATGTTCATGCCCTTGATGACCAAGAGCTTGTCCTTGTGGGGAGCGAGCGGCTTCAGGATATTGCTGGAGGTCGGGTCCGCCTTGTCGGTCGGCCAGAATTTATCTAGCACCGTGCCGCCGGGAGTGTAGACGGTGAGCAGCCGCTTGGCGGGCCCCTCCGCGGCATGCGCCACTTTTTCGTGGCCCATGATCTCGAGCCACGGGAGCGCGATCGCGATGCTTCCCGCGCCGCGCAACACCGTGCGCCGGTCCAACTTCAACTTACCCATGAGTTTCATTCCCGCACCGCCGGCAAGGTCAAAAACGCTTCGGATTGAGTCAGCGCCAAGAGTAGCTCCTGCACGTTGTAACCCTTGTCTCTGAAGGTGTCGCGCACGCTTTGGACCGCGCACTCCTCCGCGTCGGTGAGTTTTCGGCCGTAACCGAAGCTCATCCAATTCGTGGCGAAGCACCGCTGCACGTCCTCGTTCTCAGCGAGGGCAGCTTGCATTTCCAGCGCGCCGTTGAACTTGCCGAGGATGGGGGCGTCACCGGAGGCGTCGATCGCCACGCCGTTCTCCTGATCGCGCCACTGACCGACCACGTCGAAGTTCTCCAGCGCGAAGCCGAATGGATCCATGTTGACGTGGCAGCCCTTGCAGACCGGGTTGGAGCTATGAGTGGTGAAGCGCTGCCGCGCGGTCTTCGCGCTTTCGGGGTCCGGAGGCGTGACCATCGCCGCGATGTCGCCGGTGGGAAAAGGGATGGGTCGGCACATCAGCTTCTGCACGACGAAGGACCCGCGCACGACGGGGTTCTCGTGGTTGCTGTGCACGGGGCCGGCGAGCACACCGGCTTGCGTGAGCAGGCCGCCGCGGTGCGTGCTGGGATCCAGCGGCACCTTTTGGAATGCTTCCCCCGTAACCCCGGGCAGCCCGTAGAACCGGGCGAGCTCCTCGTTGGCATACGTGTACTGGGCCGTGAAAACGCCAGGCCAGGTACCAGGGCCTTCGAAGATCTCTTTCTCCAGGAAGGTCTGCGTCTCCGTTCGCATCAGAGACCCGATCTTGGCGCTGAACGCCGGATACTGCACGGGGTCGCGCTCCAGCTGCGAGAGCGAGGAGATGGGCAGCAAGTTGTCGAAGAAGAAGCGCACGACGTCGCGCGCTTTCGGGTCCGCCAGCAATCGCTGCGCTTGCAAGCGCACGCCATCGGGCCTCAGCAATTCGCCGCTCGCGGCGGCCGTGCGCAGCGCCTCGTCCGGCATGGAGCCCCAGTATAGGTAGGAGAGGCGCGTCGCCATCTCCTCGCCCGTCGGCTGCTTCACGTCCGTCCGGCCGGCGACGGCCGTGCCGAACTCCGGCTTGTACAAGAACTCGGGGCTTTGGAAGATGGCCTCGAGCACGGCCGCAAGGCTGCTCCGGAAGTCGGAAGCTCCGCGCAACTCCGTGAACAGCGCGACGAGACCGTCCGCCTCACCCGGCTGGAGGGTGCGCCGCCAGGCTTTGGGCGTGAACGTCTCCGCTACGGTTTTGACGCAGGCGGCTTCGGACGCGGCGTCCGTCACTGTCGCGGCACAGGGCGCGAGCGCCGCCAGGCGCTCCGGCGACGTGGCGGTAGCGGCCACTTTCTCCGCCACGGACACGTACTGTTCGGCCAGGGCGCCTACGACGGCCTGCGAATCCGCGTCGTTGCCGAAGCCGTTGCCGAGCTCTTCGCTCGGGAAGGCGTTGGCCGGGAGCGACGTGTCCTGGACCAAGTCGCGGACGGTGTTGTTGTACTCGAACCGCGTGAGGCGACGGAGCGGGGCCCGGGTAACGCTCGAGGTGCAAACTTGAGGCGGCAGCGTAGCGCCACCGGCGACGCCGCTGCCGGTGCCGCCGCTGGAAGAGCCGGCGGCAGAGGTGGAGCTACCACCTTGCCCGACGCCGTTCATGCCCCCCGACGCGACCTCCCCCGTACAAGCCGCCGCTCCGCCAACCGCGAGCAGCAGCGCGAGCGAGGAAACCGACTTGCATACCCTTTGCGTGAGCACACTTGGTCTATGCGCGTGCACCTCGAGAAACTTTCCGCTTTTCTTCGGAGGGCGCAGCCGTCCAACCAACTCCGAAAAATGCAGTGCGCGACGCCAGGTAGTCACACTCGTGAGTGCTAGCTCGCGACCAAACCAGCTCGACAAAATGCATCGCTGCGTCGCCGGCTCGAAGCGACACAGCATGCTCCGCTCCACCTACACGGGCCCCTTCGCTGGCGCACCGCCCCGAAAAGCGCGTGAATGCGCGCCAAAGTTGACGCATGCCGCCGCGTGATACACTCCCGGCGCCGTGAAAGTCCGCCTGATCCGAGAGCAACGCTTCGAGGCCGCCCACCGTTTGCCGAAGGTGCCGCCCGGCCACAAGTGCGCGCGCTTGCATGGCCACAGCTTCAAGGTGGAGCTGGTGGTGTCCGGCCTCGTGAACCCGGACACCGGATGGTTCATCGACTACGGCGACATCGACGCGCTGTGGCAGCCGCTGCAAGACGTGCTGGACCATAACTACTTGAACGAAGTGCCGGGGCTCGAGAACCCCACGAGCGAGAACCTCGCCCACTGGCTGTGGCACAAGCTCAAGCCGAGCCTACCCGCGCTCGAGCGCATCATCGTCCACGAAACGTGCGACGCGCGCTGCGAGTACGAAGGAGGCTGAGGTGGCGTTCGCGAAGATCGTGGAGCTCGCGTTCATCGGCTGTGCCGCGCTAGGCGTGTACGGCTTCGTCACGGCCGCGAAAGACGGCGAGACTCGCCGTTCCTGCACGTCCCTCTGCGCGCTTCGGCCCGCGTACGCCGCTCGCAACCGCATCGCCCCGGATTTCGAGCTGCCGAGCATGAACGGCGGCAAAGTGAAGCTGTCCAGCTACCGCGGGAAGGCCGTCATCCTCAATTTTTGGACGAAGACGTGTCGTCCGTGCTTGGAAGAGATGCCGTCCATCGCCGACTTGGCGAAGGCGCTGAAGGCGCATCCGAACGTGGCGCTCGTCACGATCACTACGGACGAGAGCGCGGCCGACGCGCGGGACACGCTACGGAGCGTGCTGGGCGGCGGGGATCCGCCATTCGAGGTGCTCATCGACGCGGACTCGGAGGTGGTGCGCGACAAGTTCGGCACCAAGCTCTTCCCCGAAACTTGGTTCATCGACAAGCAAGGCGTCATCCGCGCGCGGTTCGACGGCGGGCGAAGCTGGGCCAGCCCACTCACCATCGACCTGGCGGAGAGCCTCGATAACCCGCTTCAATGCGGCGTCGTCTTCGACGAAGGCAAGCCGCGCGGTCCGATGGCCAACCTCTGCGGCGAATTCGCGCCCAGCGCGGACTGATCGGCGCCTTCGGCATGAAGCAGTTCGTCTGCCGCTGCGAAGACGTCACCCTGCACGAGCTGCTCGGCGGCATCGAGCGCGGCCACCGCGACATCGAATCGCTCAAACGTTACACCGGCTTCGGTACGGGTCACTGCCAGGGAAAGTGGTGCCTCGCGACGTGCGCGCGCATCCTCGCCGAGCAGGGCGGGGACCCGGGCCAAGGCATCACGCCGCGCCCGCCGTACCATCCTGTCTCTTTGGCGGAGCTCGCCAACATCGACCCCGATTGGGGCTGACTCATGGACAAACTCGAAAAGAAGCTACTTTCGCAGGTGGCCAAGGCAAGGGCACCCCGGCTTCCCGAGCGACCTCTTGCCGGCGTTCTTCGAGCGGGAAGGTTACGAGTACGTCATCGTCAAAGAAGATACGTACTCCGTCGTCACGGAGAAGATCCCGGAGGGCAAAACCTTCTGCTCGCTCTGCTCGCGTCTCCGCCGCGGCATCCTGTACACGCAGGCGCAGAAGCTCGGCGCCACCAAGATCGCGCTCGGGCACCACCGGGACGACGTGATCGAGACGCTCATGCTCAACCTGCTCTACGCCGGCCAGCTCAAGGCGATGCCCGCCCGACTCCGCTCGGACGACGGGCGCAACGTCGTGATCCGCCCGCTCGTTTACGCGACGGAGGCAGAGCTCACGGAGCTGGCGGAGCTCAAAGGCTTTCCCATCATTCCTTGTGACCTGTGCGGCTCGCAGGACAACCTCAAGCGCAAGCAGGTGAAGCAGCTGCTCACCACGCTCAACGACGATAACCCTACCGTGCGCGCCAACGTCTTCGCCGCGCTCGGAAATATCCGGCCCTCGCATCTTTACGACTTGGATCTGCGCCGCGTCATGGGCGTAGACGAAGCGCTCGAAGAGCCGCAGACCGGAGGCGTGGCAAACAACGTCGTACCGCTCACCGCGCTCCGCCGCTAAAGTCTGCGCGGAACCTCCGGCGTCCGGCGGTGTCCTCTGTGAAGTGAGCCCAGCGGTGTCCTTCTCGAGCCAACGCAACTTGCTGGCTTTCTGCGCATCGTTCGGGCTTCACGCAGCGCTTCTTCTCTCGGTGACGGTCGCGGCACGCCTCCGCCCCACGCCCCCGCTCGACGCACTACCGAACAGCGTGGCCATGCCGGGCAATGCGATAGAGATCGAAGCGCCGACCCCCGACCTCGCCTCCGCGCCTGCTTCTCCAGCCACGCCTGCAGTCCCGGAGCCGCGGGCGCCGGTCGACGTTCAGTCGCTTCCGCGCGAGGCGCCGGAAGCTCCTACGCCCGACCTGCCCCCCTCCCCCGACTTGCCGCGAGAGCGAGCCCCGGCTCCCAAGGCCGTTCCTACGCCGAAGCCGGTCCCTGCCGCCACGCCGAAGCTTCAACCACGTGGAACGGCAGCGCCGCGCGCCGGAAGCGACGCTGCGAGTCCTTCGAGCGGCTCGGATTCGGCTCCGAGCGGCGCGCCCGCGGCGGGCACCTTTGGGCAAGAGGGCCTCGCCCCCGGTGTGCGCCGACTCGGCTACGCGTTCACGCGCGCCATTCCGGCCGCCACCCCCGCCGATCCGGAGTGGCGTGAGCTCCCCGCGGGCCACGTCGGAACCATCCGCATCGCGCTCAAAGTCGACGGGAACAACCGCCTCGGCGCGCTCGAACGCTGGCAAGCGCGCCCCGGCGAGCCGGCGCCCCCCGCCGTGCTTCAACGCATGGTGGAGCGCACGCTCGTCTTGCTCCGCGCCGGGCAGTTCGCGCTTTCTGGCTCCAATGAGCCGGGCTCCGAGCGGTTGATCATCGACGTCACCCTTCTTGATGAAGCCGCCGAGGACGAGCCCACGAGCAACGTCGTCCAAAAGCGTTTCGACGGCGCGAGCCCCGGCCACCCCGGGAAGGCCTACTTTCGCTACGGCACCGGGCGCGCTTTCGAAGCGAAGATCACGATCGCCGCTTCCGGCAAGTGAGCGCGCTCGTCACCGTGCGAGAGGGCGCGGCTTACGACGGGCGGGCGAGCGTGAGGTGCTTGTGTTTGAGGCGCTCGGGCGCAACCGGCGCGACCGTTTCCGCGTAGCCACGGCCGTCCGGGCTGTGGCCGAGGGCTTGAAACTCGCGACGGTAGGCCGCGAACTGGCCGCCCGCTTGAACGGCGCGGTAAAGAGCGAGGGCTTCGGGGACGCCGCCTTGAGCGAGGACGTATTCGACCCAGGCCCACTTGGCAGAGACGTTGCGAACGTCCGCGCGACCGCGGAGACCGCGGCGGAGACGGTCGAGGCGGCCCTCCACGGTGCGGATGCCGGCGTAGGGCATGCGGTCGAGCGGCGTGTTGCGCTTGGCGCAGAAGGGCGCGACCCCGAGCGCGATCGGGATCGTTCTCGAGAGCTCCGTGACGAAACGCACGCACTCGTCGATGTCTTCGTCGGTCTCGCCGGGGAGGCCGACCATCAGGTAGAGCTTGAGCCGGTCGTAGCCGTGGCGGCGCGCGTTCTCGGCCGCGACTTGGTAGTGAGGCTCCCGGCCGCGACGCTCGATGAGGTTGCGCATCCGCTCGCTCGGACCGTCTAGGGCGGTGGTGAGTGTCTTATAACCGGCCCGGCGCAGCGCGCCGACGAACTCGTCTTTGAGCTTGTCGGGGCGGAGGCTGGAGAGGCCCACCTCGCAGCCGCGATCCGCGAGCGCGTTCACGATCTCCGTGATTTTCGGGTGATCGCTGACGGCGGCGCCGACGAGGCCGACGCGCTTGTATTCCTGGGGGATCGCCGCGAGCACCACGTCTTGCGGAACGATGCGCATGCCTCCGTTGGTGGAGCGCCGCATGACGCAGTAGGTGCAGCCGCGCGAACAGCCCCGCTCCGCTTCCAGCAGGAACATGTTCGAGAGCTCGGTGTGCGGCGTGACGATGACGCTCGTCGCGGGGAGCATGGCGTTGTCGCACGCGGCGATTTGGGCGAGACGATCGCCGTGGTGCTCCGGAACGAAAACGTTGGGGTGCTCCGCGAGCCGCGCGAGCGCGGTGGCACGCGATGGGCTGTCGCCGATGGTGCGCACGACCCATTCCGCGACGCCTTCGCCCTCGCCCATGACGACCGCGTCCGCGAAGGCGGCGAGCGGCAGCGGATTCGAGAACGTGAGCGGCCCCCCGCATAGAATGAACGGCGCGTCCGGCCCGCGCTCGGCGCGCAGCGGCTCGATACCCGACGCTTGCAGCAGCTTGATCAGGCCGGCTAGCTCGAGCTCGTACGCAACGCTGAGCGCGATGATCGGAAAGTCCGAGAGGCCGCGCAGCGTCTCGTAAGTAACGGGGCGTTCCGTCTCACCGTCGCGGTCGGTGTCATCCGGCAAAAAGGCTCGCTCGCAGCAAACCCCCGGCATCTCCATGAACGCGCGGTAGATGCGCTGGTAGCCGAGCGAGCTCATCGCCACGTGGTACGGCGAGGGGTAAGCGAGGGCGACGGTGAGCGGCGCGGACTTCGCGATGCGGCCGCGCTCAGCCTCAAGCCGCGTCGAGATCGTGCGCCGGGTGGATTCGGAGAGCATGCGAGGACGAGGGCGCCGAGTATATCTCGACGGGGCGGCAGCGCCCGTGACGGGGCGTAAAACGCCGCTCGAGCGGTAGTCCCACGGCATTTCCCGAGCTAGGCTCCACCGCGAGTGAGCCCGGATTCGCTGCTTTACGACTGGAATCGCGACGCCTCCAGCTGGGAGAGCCGCCCCCTCCGAATCCTGGACGAAACCCTGCGGGACGGCCTGCAGAGCGCCTCCGTGCAAAACCCGAGCTTGGAGCAGAAGCTCGAGGGACTGCGGAGGATGGCGCGGCTCGGGGTGTCGGCCGTGAACTTGGGCATGCCCTCGGTGTCCTCCGTCGCGTTGCGCGAGACCGAGCAGATGCTGCGCGTCATCTGCGAGGAGCGGCTCCCGTTGCTGCCGGTTTGCGCCGGGCGGACCTTGGTTGGGGACGTCGCGCCCATCGTCGAGCTTTCACAGCGCGCCGGATTGCCGATTGAAGTCTCCGTGTTCGTCGGAGCGAGCCCCATTCGCTGGCAAGCGGAGGGTTGGGATTTGGAGCGCGTATCCCGCCTCACCAAAGAAGCCGTGCAGCTCGGCGCGAGCGCCGGCTTGCCGGTGACTTTCGTCACGGAGGACACGACGCGGACGCCACCAGAGACGCTGCGGCGACTGTTCGAGCTGGCCATCGAGCACGGCGCGACCCGGCTCTGCTTGTGTGACACGGTGGGAGCTGCGTCCGGAGCCGGGGTGCGAGCGCTCGTTCGCTTCGCGCAAGAGGTGGTGGGCCGCGCGGGACGCGACGTCGGCCTGGATTGGCACGGTCACGACGACCGTGGGCTGGGCTTGGCCAACGCGCTCAGCGCGGCGGAGGCAGGAGTGGGCCGCATTCACGCCACGGCGCTCGGCGTTGGCGAGCGCGTCGGCAATACACCGCTCGAGCTCCTCGTCGCCAACCTCGCGCTCCTCCACGGGAAAGAGCCGGACGCACGCGCGCTGAGGGACTACGCCGAGCACTTCGCGGCCGCGCTGGGCACGAAAATCCCCGAAAACCACCCGCTCATCGGGGAGAACGCGTTTCGAACCGCGACGGGGGTGCACGCCGCCGCCATCGTGAAGGCGTTGCAGATGGACGAGGCCCTCGCAGACCGCGTGTATAGCTTGGTACCGGTGAGCCACTTCGCCAGCGGGCACGACATTCGCATCGGGTACATGTCGGGCACTTCCAACGTCGTACATTGGTTGCGCCGTCACAGCATCGAGCCGAGCGAGGCGCTCGTGACGCGCATTCTGGAACGCGCACGCTCCGCGAACCGGGTGCTGCGAGACGACGAAGTGCTGGCCGTCGTGCGCGCGCGCTGAAGCGCGGGCTTCGTGAAGAGCACTCAAGGCTTCGTGAGCGCGGCCGTTCATTGTCCTTGTGCCGGCCTCCATTCAACCTTCGTCGCACCCGTCTCCCGAGATCCGCTACCAGCCGTCCCTGCTCAGCATTCCGAGCGCCGCCTCTACCGTGGCGCCGGAAGCTCAACCTGCACCCCTCGCGTCCGAGGCGAGTCGCCCGGCGCGGCGCAGGCTGTGGTTCTTCGTCGCACTTTCAGCGGTCGCGGGCGCGGTCGGGACGGCAGCGGTGAAGCGCCCCGCGGTGGCGGCGGACGTGCGCAGTGGCAGCCCCGGATTCCGCAAATCCTCCTCCGGAATCGACCAGCACTGGCAAAAGCGGAACGTTACGGTTCACCTCGACCCTTCGCTGAAGCGACTCGGCCCCCAAGCGGAAGAAGCAGTGATGCAGGCGTTCGGCAGCTGGATGGCGAGCGACTCACGGCTGCCGAACCTCGCCTTCGACAGCGGCGAGACCTCCGCCCAGCCAAGGCAAGACGGCAAGAGCACCGTGAGCTACGCCGACATCACAGCACCTGGCCACGAGAAGGACGTCGCCATCACGGTGACGTACTCGAACGACAGAACGGGTGAGATCCTGGAAGCGGACGTGATTCTGAACGCGCGCTACCCCATGGGCGTGCTGAAGCAGAAGCTCCTCCAAAAGCCCGAAGGGCAGAGCGAGCTGCAGGCCGAGGACTGCCAGAGCCGGTACGACACGCAGAACGTGGTGACCCACGAAGCCGGACATTTTTTCGGTTTGGGTGAGGACATGGTGGAGCGGCGGGCGGCCATGTTCTTGAGCATTGGCCAGTGTGAGGTGCACAAGCGAGAGCTGGCCGCGACGGACGTGGGCGCCGTGTCGACCCTCTATGCGCAGGTAGACTCGTCCGAAGCGAGCGGCGGGCCAAAGGCATGCAGCTTCGGTCCGGCGAGCTCGGGCAGGGGGTACGCCGCTTTTGCGGTGATTTTGGGGCTGTCGCTCGTGCGTCGCCGCCGCGCGGTCTGATGCTACAACCGCGAACGTGAAGACAGCCCCCGGTCGCCGCACCGCGCTGAGCCAACTCGGCGGCGCCATCGAGACTTGGGGAGGAGGCGCCGAGCCGCTCCGCCACGCGTTCGACGTCGTGGCCACGGAGACGGCCGAGCTCGCGGACGTGCACGGCTTTCACAGCTACCCCGCCCGCATGCATCCGCTCACGGCAGCGCGCTTGGTGGAGGCGCTTTCCGCGCCGGGGCAAACCGTGCTGGATCCGTTTTGCGGCAGCGGCACCGTTCTCGTGGAGTCGCGACGCCAGGGACGCCGTGGGCTCGGCTACGACGTGAACCCGCTTTCACGCGAGCTCACGTGGCTCAAGACCCTCGGGCCCGACGACACTTGGCTCTCGCAGCTCGGGGACGAAGCCGCGCGCGTCGCGGCGCACGCGGACGATCGCCGCAAGCGTAAGGCAGGCGCGACGCAGCGCTACGGCGAGCGAGACCGCGAGGAGTTCGCTCCGCACGTGCTCTTGGAGTTGGACGGCTTGCGCGACGGGATCTTGAAAACACCGTCCGCGGAGCTGAAGCGCGCGCTCCTGCTGGTGCTTTCGGCGCTGCTCACCAAGGTCAGCCAGCGCGCCGGAGACAGCGCGGGCACGCCGACCGAAAAGCGCGTCGCACCCGGCTTTCCAAGCCGCTTTTTCATCCAGAAGACGAGCGAGCTTTCGCGGAAATTGGGCGAGTACCGGCGCTCGTTGCCGGAGGGCGCGCCCGCAGCGTCCTGCACCTTGGGCGACGCACGACAGCTGCCAGGGCTCGCGCCGGACAGCGTCGCGCTGGTCGTCTCCTCACCGCCGTACCCGGGCGTCTACGACTACGTTTCGCATCATGACGATCGCTTGCGCTGGCTCGGCTTGTCTTCGGCACGGTTCGCAGAGCTGGAGATCGGCTCCCGCCGTGAGCTTTCGGAGGAGAGCTTCGGCAAAGCGCTCGCGCGTTGGGAACGAGACCTGGGCGCAACCCTGACCGCGCTGCATCGCGGCGTTTCGGCGGCGGGGAAGATCGTGCTGCTCATCGCCGACTCCACGCTTTCAGGCAAAGCGCTGTTCGCGGAGCGCGTCGTCGAGAAGGCCGCGCCCGCCGCGGGGCTCACCCTTCTGGGGCGAGCGTCACAGGCCCGGCCGCATTTCCACGGCGCGTCACGCACTGCCTTCGTGGACAGGCCACGCCGCGAGCATCTGCTGCTGCTCGGCCGAGCGCCTCAGCGCGCCTGAAGCGGCCGCGACAACAGCCCCAGCCCCAGCGCCCACACCGCGCCAATACTGGCGTGACCGAGGAGCAAATGCCCGAGGTGGGCCGAAAAGCAATGCGCGTGGAGCAGCAAGTTGGCGGCGATGCCGGCGAGCGCGCCGGCCGAAACCAACGACGTGACCGGCACCGAGTCGCGCCGCTCGAAGAGCCAATAGAGAAGCACGAAGGGCACGATCAAAGCGGAGCCGTACAAGAAGCAGCCCATGGGGTTGCCGTACGCCTCCGTCGCGCCCGGCATCTCCGAGCCAATCGGAACGACGAGCGCGGCGATCGCGGGCAGGATCAAGAGCGCCCCCGCGACACCTCGGTCGCGGGCGGCGGCGCCGAGCGGCGCGTTCGCCCCGCGCAGCAGCCGTACCGCGCCTAGCGCTACTGCGCCGATGAGGAGCGCGACCACGGCCCAAAAGACCAGGGGCGAAAACTGCGCGAAGTCCTCGCGGCGATTGAACCCGAGCTCGTACGCGAGCAGCGCGAGCGCCACGCTGAGCAGCCCTCCCGCGCGAGCGCCGGTCGGCAGCGCGCGCAGCGTGGCACGAAGCCCCGACTCTCGTTGAAGATCGCGATTCACCAGAGTGAACAGGTCCCCTGGCTGCGGCTCGGGGAGCGCGGATTGCCCGAGCTGCCGGCCCAACTGGGCGCCCTTTGCAAATAGCTCCGAGCAGTGGGGGCAACTCTGCAAATGTGCCTCTACCTCCGGTCCCGCGGGTAAGCGTCCGGCAACGAAACCGTTGCGGATCTCAGCACAGTCCAAGGCGTTTCTCCTCATATGCTGCCCGCCCGCTTGGGGTTACCGTCCGAAAGCGGTGGAAGCGCGGCGTCGTCGCCCAGGACGGCGCGCAGCCGTACGTACCCGCGGTGAGCCCGGACCTTGACCGCGCTCACACTGGCACCTACCACCTGCGCAACTTCAGGAAATTCCAAGCCGTCGAACCAGTGCAGCTCGATGACCTCACGTTGGTCGGCGGGCAGATCGACCAAAACGCGCGCCAGGGTCCGCCGGGCATCTACGTGCGCTGCCCCTAGGGCGCCCACGATTGGTTCGACCGCCGACTCGGCGTCGAGCGAGCGCTCCGGTCGTCGCTTCTTGCGCCGGAAATACTCGCGCTTCAAGTTCATGGCGATCGTGAAGATCCACGGCTTGAGCTTCTGCGAGGAGTCGAAGTCGGCGCGCGCGCGGTGCAGCTGCAAGAACGTCTGCTGCACCAAGTCGTTCGCTTCCTCACGGACGTAGAGCTCCCTCCGCATCGCGCGGAGCAGCAGCGGCGCGTAGCGCTCGAAAATGGCGCGAAACGCCGCGCTGTCGCCGGCCGTGTAGGCGGCCATCAGCTGCTCGTCGCTGCGCGGGTCTGACAACGAGCCGGACAGTAGTCAAAAGCCAGAGCTTCGCCAATTCAGCCGTGGTACCGCCTGAGCATGGCTCGGGAAAACCGCCTGGCCGGCGAGACCAGCCCCTACCTGCTGCAGCACGCCAAGAACCCAGTGGATTGGTACCCCTGGGGTGAGGAGGCGCTAGACCGCGCCCGCCGCGAGGACAAACCGATATTTTTGAGCATCGGTTACGCCGCGTGCCACTGGTGCCACGTGATGGAGCGCGAGTCGTTCGAAAACCGCGCCATCGCCGAGCTGATGAACGAGTCGTTCGTTTGCATCAAGGTGGACCGCGAAGAGCGCCCGGATTTGGACGACATCTACATGAGCGCCACCGTGGCGATGTCGGGCAGCGGCGGCTGGCCGATGACGGTGTTTTTGACGCCAGAGCAGCAGCCGTTCTTCGCGGGCACGTATTTCCCCCCCGTAGACCGCCACGGCCGAGCCGGCTTCACCACCGTGCTGCAAAAGCTAGCCGAGCTGTGGCGAACCGATCGCGAAACCTTGGTGGCGCAAGCGCAGCAGCTGACCCAGCACGTGCAGCAGCTTTCAGGCCCGGGTCCGAGCGGCGGCTTGTCCCTCGACAGCCAGAAGGCGGCCATCGAACAGCTGGCGCAGAGCTACGACTCCCGGTACGGCGGGTTCGGCAAGGCGCCGAAGTTTCCCCCCGGCCAGAGCTTGGAGCTGATGCTCCGCTTCGTGCGGCGCACGAGCGACGCGCTCGCGCTCCGCATGCTGAAAGGCACGTTGGACGGCATGAAGGCGGGCGGCATGTACGACCAACTCGGCGGCGGTTTTGCCCGTTATTCGACGGACGAGCGCTGGCACGTGCCGCACTTCGAGAAGATGCTGTACGACAACGCCCAGCTCGCCAAAGTCTACACGGAGGCGTTCCAGCTCACGGGCGACGCGGAGTACGCGCGCATCGCGCAAGAAACGCTGGACTACGTCGCGCGGGAGATGCAAAGCCCCGAAGGCGGCTACTACAGCGCGACCGACGCGGACAGCGAGGGCGTGGAAGGTAAATTCTTCGTCTGGGAGCCGCACGAGGTAGAGGAGCTGCTCAGCGCGGAAGACGCCGCGGATTTTTGCGCCTACTACGACGTCACCCCTCAGGGTAATTGGGAAGGCCTGAACGTGCTTCGGGTGCAGCGTACCCACGAAGAAGTGGCGGAAGAGTTGGGCATCCCGGTCGCGGAGCTTCGCGCCTCCTTGCAGCGTTCGATCCCGATCCTGTACGAGGCCAGGAGCCGCCGCGTGCCGCCGCTCCTGGACGACAAGATCCTGGTGGCGTGGAACGGCCTCATGATCGACGCGTTCGCGACCGCGGCGCGCGTCTTCCCGGAGCGCGGTTACGCCGAGAGCGGCGCTCGCGCGGCCGAGCACATTCGGACCGCGCTCGTACGGCCCGACGGCGGCTTGTTCCGCACCGCGCGGGCGGGGAAGTCGCACCTATTCGGCTATTTGGAGGACTACGCGTACCTGACGCAGGGCTTGGTCAGCCTTTACGAGGTCTCGGGTGACGAACAGCACTTGAACGAGGCGGCCCGGCTCGCCGAGCGACTGCTGAAGGACTTCGGCGACGCCCAGGGCGGTCCCTTCTATCAAACTGCGCACGATCACGAGGCGCTCATCGCGCGAGTGCGCGATGGCCACGACGGCGCGCTCCCGAATCCGAACGCGGTCGCGGCGATGGCGCTGGCTCGACTCGCGCGGCACCTGAATCGCCCCGAATGGGAGGAGCGGGCTCGGGACGCGCTACGTGGTTACGCCAAGTCGGTGGAACGTCTGCCGCGCGCGTTCGGCAGCACGCTGAACGCGCTGGACTTCATGACCGAGGCCTCGCTCGAGCTGGTGCTCGTCGGTGAGCCCGGAGTGAGCGGCTACGACGACTTGGCCGCGGAGATCGCGCGGCGTTACGCGCCCAACCGCATCGAAGCGCGGCTGATGCCGAAGCACGCCTCGACGCTGCCGCTGGCACAAGGAAAGAAGCTCGTCGGGACCCAAGCCGCGCTCTACGTTTGCCGCAGTTTCGCCTGCGCGGCGCCGGTGACGACGGGCGAGGAAGCGGCCGCCCTGCTGCAAGCGCCTGGGGCCCGAGAGGCCGGAATCTAAGCTTTGTCTCGCTACCGTGTGCTCGATCCGACTCGTATCGTGGAAACGGCCGAGACCCTGCACAAACGAGTGGGGGAACGCTTTCCCGGATCGGGCTTGAGCCGCGTCGCGGCGGAGCTGAGCGGGGTTGCGCGCTCGGCGGACGAGGTATCGCTTTGGCTTTCCCGGCCCATCCTCTGGGTGCGAATCTCGGTCGGGGTCGCGGTCGGGGTCCTCGCCTTCTTGGTGTTCGCCGCGCTGCGATTCGTCAGGCTGGACGTGCCCGGGGTCGGGTTCTACGAGACCGCGCAGGGCGTAGAAGCGGCGGTGAACAACTTGGTGTTCATCGCCATCGCCATCTATTTTCTGGTGGGCATCGAAGCGCGCATCAAACGTGCCCGCGCGATCAAGGAGCTGCACGTGCTGCGTTCGATGGCGCACGTGGTGGACATGCACCAGCTCACCAAAGATCCCGAGCGCTTGACGGGAGGGCACGGCGGAGGCGACACGGCGTCCTCCCCCAAGCGGGACATGACGCCGTTCCAGCTCACGCGATACCTGGACTACTCGACCGAGCTCTTGGCCATACTTAGCAAGATTGCCGCCATTTACGTGCAGCGCTTCAACGACGCGGAGGTGCTGCGCGCAGCGGGCGACATCGAGGACCTCACCGTCGGCCTGAGCCGCAACATCTGGCAAAAGATCATGATCTTGGACCGGACGTTCGACGAGCCGAGCTGAGGCTACTTTTCGCCGCCGCTCGCGTCGGTCAGGAAGCGGTAGAGATCGCTCTTGCTGGAGAGCACCAGCGTGTCATTCTCGGAAATTACCTTCTTGTACGTGTCCAGCGTCTTCACGAACGCATAGAGGTTCCGTGACTCCGCGCTCTGAGAATACGCGGCCGCGTAGATTTGCGTCACCTTGGCGTCCGCCTGCCCGCGCATTTCTTGCACGGTTTTGTAGGCTTCGGACTCGATCACGCTCAGGTCACGCTCGCGGTCGCCCATGATCTTCGCGGCTTCGCCTTCACCCTCGGAGCGGAAGCGCGACGCGATTTGTTGGCGCTCGGAGATCATGCGCTCGTAGATTTTGTCGACAACGCTCGGGTTGTAGTTGATGCGCTTGAAGCGCACGTCCAAAAGCTCGATACCGAGCTCCTCGAGCTTGGCCTTGGCGGCGTCACGGATTTCCAGCTCGATGGCGGCGCGGCCCTTCTGAATCGGCTGGAGCACTCCGATGCTGCCGTAGCCCTCGTTGGGCGCGCCCAGCACTTCGTCGCGAAGCGGCGTGCGACCCTTCGTGGTGCGGATGACCTCGATGAGGTCGTGCTTCGCGATCGCGTTGCGCGTTTCGCTGCCCAGCACGTCCTCGAGCCGGGACTGCGCGCTGCGCTCGTCCCGCAAGCGGCGAAAGTACTCTAGCGGCTTACTGATACGCCAGCGCGCGAACGCGTCCACCGAGATGTACAGCTTGTCCCGCGTGGGCATTTCGCTGCGCTGGCTGTCCCACTCCAGGATGTTCTTTTCGATGATGTTCACCTGCTGGGTGAACGGGGTTTTGAAGTGGAGCCCCGCGCTCGTGACGGGCTGCCCTACCGGCTTACCGAACTCGGTGATGATGGCCTGCTCCGTTTCCTGCAGCGTGTAGGCCGACGCGCTCGCCAAGAAGAAACCGGCGATCAACAGCACCCAGAGCACGAAGCCGAGCTTGAATGCCTTCATGGCTTGGCTCCGTTCGAGAGTCCGTTCAAATTCAGAATGGGCAATAGTCCCTTGGCATCTTCGCTCACGATCACCTTGTTTTTCACCTTGGGCAGCACCTCGGCCATGCTCTCCAGGTAGAGCCGGCGGCGCGTTACCTCCGGCGCTTTGCTGTACTCGGCGAGCAAGGCGTTGAAGGCCGTTACCTCGCCTTCGGCTTGGTTCACGCGCTGCTTGGCGTAGCCCTCCGCGGCGCGAATGGTCTGCGCGGCGCGCCCGCGCGCGCGCGGCACCTCTTTGTTGTACTCGCCGCTGGCGATGTTGATCGCCCGCTCGCGCTCTTGCTGGGCTTGGTTCACCTCGTTGAAGGACGCTTGCACCTTCTTCGGCGGGTTCACGTTTTTCAGCTGCACTTGGTCCACGTTGATACCCATGGCGTAGTACTTCACCAGCTTGCGCAGCTTCTGCAGCGCTTCGTCTTCTACTTCTTGGCGGCCAATGGTGATGATCTCGTCGACGGTGCGGTCGCCCACGACCTCGCGCATCACGCTCTCGGCCGCGTCCCGCAGCGTCTCGGCCGGGCTGCGCACGTTGAACAGGTAGTGGTCCGCGCGCTCGATGCGGTACTGAATGACCCACTCCACGAGGACGGCGTTCAAGTCGCCCGTGACCATGGACTTCACGTCCTCGTACTCCTCCGGGTTACCGACCTGGTGCGGCGCGCTCGCGTTCTCGGTGCCGAAGCCGAACTCCAGCTTCAGCTGGCGCTTGACGGGCACGATGCGAGCCGTGTCGATGCCCATGGGCAACTTGAAGTGCAGCCCCGACGGCACGACATGGCTGAAGCGCCCGAAGCGCAGCACCACGCCTTCCGATTCGGCGGGCACGGTGTAGTAAGCGGTCCACGCGAAGACGAGACCGCCAATCACGAGCAGCGCGGTGCCGATCCACCCCGCCTTGAAAGAGGGAATGCGAGGGCGAGAGGGAAAGTTGATGGTCGCCACCCGACCGGTGTGAGCCGGTCAGTCGCCGGAAGTCAAACCAGCTCTGCGAAAGCGGAGCAACAGCGCACCTAACAACAGCCCTGGCGCGACGAACCAGGCGATGAAGCGAGCGGAGTAAAACGACACAGCGAGTGGCACGATGAGGACCAGTCGCCAGCCGCTCGGCGAAAGCAGGCCTTCGATGAGGCCGAGCCGGTCCAATATCTGGGCGCCGGCCAGATTCAGCACTACCGAGACGAGGACCCAACCAGCCGCACGACGCACGGTCATGACGCCACCTTCCGGCAGTGCTTTTGCCATTCGAAGGTGGCGCTCGACATCGCCAGTAAGATTGCGTTGCCGAGAGGACCACCGCTCATGAAATGGCCTCCCAGCGGCACACCGACGAAATTTACGGTGCGGTAGAGTGCGGTGAAGGCGTGCCGGTCGCCATAAAGGCGCTCACCGGCCAGGGCAAAGCCCGTCGCGGACACGCCGACCCCGAACATCACAGGACCAGAATCGATGTCGCCACGGCCCGAATGGCCAGGCGCGTACTCGCGCCGCATGCCGAAGCCGAGCGGCGCGAGCGCGTGGCGGCGTACCCCCGTGTGCAAGCGCTCTCCGAGCCGGCGATCCGCGAAGGAGAGCGCGTACGCGGCGATGGCGGCTCCGGACCCACGTGGGGCGTCCAAGAATTGCCCGGTCTCGGCCTCGGCGGATTGGTACAAGAGACCGGACACGGGGTCGATGTACCGCTCGAACGCGGCGCGCCAGGCCGGAAAAAAGGTTCGCTCCGCGCGACCGGTCGCGCAGTCGTGGAGCGCCACTGATCCCGCGACCATCGACATGTCGGGCGCGTACGCTTCACTCGGGTACGTCTCGAACAGCGCGTGGGGCGCGGCCGCGAGGCGCTCCGCCAACGCGTCCGTCAGCTCGTCATTGAGCGCGGCGAACCGCGTATTCGGCTCCAGGAGGCGGAGCATCGACAGTGCCAAATTGGCGTAGCCCAAGTAGCCGTGGCCACGCCCGCCGCGTAACGTCGTGAGCCCTGGCTGCCCCCACGCCTCCGTGCCGAACGCGTTGGTTCGAGGTGAGATGAGTTGCGCGACGCTTTCCGTCATTGCGGGCAAGAGCTCCGCGCGGAGCTCGGGGTGCTGCAGCGCCACCTGGCCGAGCCCCAATGTCGTCATCAAATGGGTGCCGTAAGCCCACTCCCCGTCGTAGCGTTGGCTGCCGGTGTGAAAGCGGTCCGTGCCCACTCGCGTCCGCGCGGTGGCCGCCACTTGGCGCGCTAGCTCCACCTGAGGCGCGCCGTTTTCCCACAGGTCCGTCGCGCCGACGCTTCCGAGCAGCCTGGGAATCAGCGCCGCGGCGAGAACCAGCGCGACCCCGCGAATCACCGCCCCCGTCTTGTCGTCCTTCATGCCCCCAATCTGGGCCTTCAGGCGCGGCCACGGGGAGGAGAGATGATGGCAATTTAGTGGCGGAGCTACTCGGTCGTGGCCGGCGCGGGCTCGGCCGGGGGCGGGACCGAAGGCGCTTCCGAAGCTTGAACGGCCGCGCGCTCTTTCTCGTCCAGCGCGGAAGTAGCGCGCTGGGCCTCGGGGCGGTTCTGCTTCCACCACAGGGCGGCGCGCTCGTCAGTCCACGGGTGGGCGAAGTGAAGCGCGCCGAGCGCTTCCGAAAGCTCGTGCGCCGTTTGAGGGCGCTTGTTCGGATTTTTCTCCAGGCACTGCATCACGAGCGCCTCGAGGCCCGGGTGAATGGGGCGGTCGACGCGCTTGGAAGGCAAGAGCGGCTTCTGATGCGCGTGCATGACGAGCATGTCCGCGCGCGTCTGCGCTTCGAAGACGCGCTTGCCGGTGAGCAGCCAATAGCCGACGCAGCCGAGGGCGTACAAATCCGCCCGCGCGTCCACCGGCGCTTGAAACCGGAGCATCTCCGGCGCCATCACGGCGGGGGTGCCGACGAACTGCTTCTCGTCTTCCAGCTCTTCGTTCGTGAGGTGACGATCCAGCACCAAGCCGAAGTCCAGCACCTTCACGAAGTCGAAGTCGCCGCCGACCGCGCAGGTGAGCACATTGGCCGGCTTCACGTCTCGGTGCACGAAGGCGCGCGCATGCGCTTCCCGGAGCGAGTGGCAAACTTGGCGCATCAAGCTCGCGACGCGCTCGGCGGGCTGTGGACCGAAGCGCTCCACCAACGTCATCAGGTCGATGCCGTCCAGCAGCTCCATGACGTAGTAAAATGCGCCTTCTTGCGTGATACCGAAGTCGTAGATCTGAATCGTGTGGGGCGAGCGGAGCGACGCGGTGGTGCGCACTTCCCGCGTGAAAAGGCGGAGCAGGCGCTCGGAATCCGCGGGGCCGTGATCGATGAGCACCTTGGGGCGAATCAGCTTGATGGCGGCGGGCCGGCGAAGCATGCGGTGATTGGCCCGCCATACTTCCGCCATGCCCCCCACGCCGAGCCGCTCTACCAACTTGTAGCTCCCGACCTCGCGCGCTTTGACGATGCCCTCGGTCAGGTGGTGCACGACCTTCGACACCTGCTGCGCCACCAACGCCGCGACGAGCGGTGACGCCAACACCACCACGAGCTCGGCCGCGTCGTAGTGGGTGTGCGCGCGCATGAGCATGAGGCCGAGCGGATCCATCGCCGCGCCGAACAGCATGATGACGAGCGCCTTGCCCGGCACGGTCGGGATGAGCGCGCCGTAGGTGAGCAGCGGAAGCACCACCGGCGACACCTGCCGCAGCAAGTCGCCGGCCGTGGACGGCTGCGAGTGCCGCAGCACGCCGAGGAGCAGGCAGATCAGAAACAAGTACACGTTGCCCAAGTCCGCCACGTTCTGGGGCGGTATCTTGCGCAGCTTGGTCACGCCGAGCAGGGCGAGGCTGAGCGCGATGCCACCGAGCGCGACCCCGATTGCGGTGCCGTAGCTCGAGCCGATGCGAGCCCGCCCGAGGAGCAGCGCCCAGAGCACGTAAGACAAAAAGGAGAGCGCGCCGAACAGCCCAATTTGGCCCAGCCGCGCGACCGCGGTGCCGAGCAGGGACCCGGAGAGCTGGCGATTGGCCGCGCCGCGCACGGCCTCCACTTGATTCCAGACGCTCACGTCGAGCCGCTTGGGCTCGGCCTCGATTAGCTGGACATCGTCACGCTCGAGCGGGAGCTCAGCGTCCGTGGGCTGGGATGGTTCCGACGTCGCTGCCACCGCGCGAGCATAGTGCAAGCTCGCGGTGAGCCTCCGGAAATAGCGTTACTCAGGCATTTCCGAAGACCTTACGGTCTAAAATGACCCGCACGACCTCGAGCTCGCGGCCCAACTCCACGACCGCGGAGTCGACCTCCGACAAGTTGCCGTGCTTCGCTTGGCGCTCACTGGCTTCGGCGATTCGCGCCATACGCACCGCGCCAAAGTTTCCGGAAGCACCTTTCACGGCGTGAATCACGTTCAAGTACGCCCGCTGGTCGCGCGCCTTGGCGGCGAGCCCGAGCGCGACGATGCGGCGCGCCACGTCGTCCAGGAAGATGCGTGACAGCTCGACCACGATTTGCTGGGAGCCGGACTCGTGCGCCAGCTCTTGCAGCCGCGACATGTCCATCACTTGGTCGTCGCCCAGCGTGACCAAGACGTTGGGCTCGCTCTTGCGCTCTTCGGGATCCGGCGGCTCGGAGTCGATGGTCGGGAGCAGCCACTCCAGCACCTTCTTCCGGAGCCGGCCGAGCGAGAACGGCTTCGCCAAGAAGTCGTCCATGCCGGCTTCCAGGCACGCGCGGCGCGCGCCCGATACCGTGCCCGCGGTGACGGCCACGACCGGCACGCGGCTCTTGCCGGCTTCGATGCTGCGGATTTGCCGCGTCGCGGCGAGACCGTCGAGCTCCGGCATTTGACAATCCATCAAGACCAAGTCGTAGCGGCCGGGCCGGAACGCTTTCACCGCGTCCGTTCCCGACGCCACCTTGTCGACTTGGCAGCCCATGGGCTCCAGCACGTGCTCGATCAACGTGCGGTTGAACAGGTTGTCCTCAGCCAGCAAGATACGCCGGCCGGAGAGCACCGCCGCGACGCGCGGGGCGGCACGGAACTCGCCCGAGCTAGGCGGCGCGCTCTTGCTGATCTGGTGCGCAGCGAGCAGCCGATCGACCACGTCCAGCAGCTCTCGGCCCGACCGATGGACATTCTCGGCCGCGAGTCGCTGTGACACGTCGAGCTCGCTCTCGAGGAGCAGCTCCGTCGAGCCGAGCACGTTGGTCATCGGGTCGCGCAGGTCGTGGCTGAGCTTGCGCAGGAGCTCGAGCGCTTCCTCTCCGCCGAGAGTCGGCTCGGCCGCGGCGTCGCTCGAAGTCCGCCTCACGCGACGTCTCGAGAAAGATCCAGCGTCGCGATGCGTCGGTACAGCGTCGCGCGGCCAATGCCGAGTAGTTTCGCGGCGCGGCCCACGCTGCCGTGAGTAGCCCGGAGCGCGCGCTGGATGGCGCGGCGCTCGAGCTCGCGCAGGGGAACGATGTCTTCCTCGCTCGGCTCTTGAAAGCGGCTCGCGCCGTTGCCGTTCATGTGGTGCACGGTCGGCAAAATCGCTGGCAACGCCAGCTCCCGGATGTCGGGCGGCAGATCCGCGAGCGTGATTTCTTCGCCGCGGCACGCGAGCAGGCTCCGATGCACCACGTTCTGCAGCTCGCGCACGTTGCCGGGCCAGTGGTGACGTCCGAGCGCCTCTAGCGCCTCTGGGGAGATGCTCTGCACGTCGCGCCCCACGTCCTTCGACAGCGCGCGCAAGAAATGACCGACCAGGAGCGGAATATCCTCCACGCGGTTGCGCAACGTCGGCAGGTGAATCGGGTACACCACGAGCCGGAAGTACAGATCTTCCCGGAAACGACCCGCCTCCACCTCGGCGCGCAGGTCACGGTGCGTCGCGCAAACGATCCGCACGTCGATCGGAGTTTCGCTCGAGCCGCCCACGCGGCGGATCGTCTTTTCCTGCAGGGTGCGAAGGAGGCTCGCTTGCGTCTGCAGGCTCATCTCGCCCAGCTCGTCCAGGAGGAGGGTGCCGCCGTTCGCCTGCTCGAAGCAGCCGCGGCGCTGCTGAGTCGCGCCCGTGAACGCGCCGCGCTCGTGGCCGAACAGCTCCGACTCCTGCAAAGACTCGGGGATACCTGCGCAGTTGATGGCGACGAAGGGACCGCGACGGCGCGCGCTACCGTTGTGAATCGCGCGCGCGACGAGCTCCTTGCCGGTGCCGGACTCGCCGAACACGCACACCGCGACGTCACTCTCCAGGACGCGTTGCACCTGTTGGGCCAGCTCGCGCATGGGCGGGCTCTTGCCGACGATGGCACCGAGCACGGACCGCTCCGTAAGCGCGGACTCCAAACGCCGTACGTTCCAGAGCAGCTCGCGGCGCTCGTTCGCGCGGTGCACCGCGAGCAGCAGGCGGTCCCGGTCGAGCGGCTTGGTCACGTAGTCGTAAGCGCCCGCTTGCATGGCGGCGACCGCGGTCTCAAGCTCTCGCTGCGCGGTCACGACGATGATTGGCAGCTCCGAGTCGCGCGCCTTCAGGTGTTGAATCACCTTGATGCCCGTCACCTCACCCAAGCCGAGGTCGACACAAGCCAGCTCCGGGATCGGGCCGTCGTGGTCCAGCACGCTGCGCGCAGATTCGTGCTCGACGACGGTGTAACCCGCCCGCTCTAGCCAAAAGCGCATCAGCCGGCGAGCCGTGGGGTCGTCGTCCACCACCGCGACGCTGACTGGGCGCGGGCCCATCGATGCAGACGTTTCTTCGTCGAGCATTGCTACTCAACCTCAAACGCACGTTCGGGTCCCAGCTTTAGACGCGCTCGTCCAGGAAGCTCAGCTTGAGACCGAAAAAGTTGGGAAAACCGGCCCTCCACCGTCAGCGGAATGCGGTCAACTGGCTGGTTTTGTTGAATATTTTATCAACCCCTCATGGATGCCCGGTTTGAGCTCGGCCTTGGAACGGCTTTCGCAATCCGGCCGCTCGCCTTGGCAGCATCGTTCCGTCATTCCACCTCCGGCAAGCTTCCCCTTCAACGCGGTCTCCTTCGCATCACCGGCGACACCCTAGAAGGACCGCGCGAAACCGATCTTTTCGACATCGTGAGCGGCCCCGGCGGAGACGTCGGGATCGTGCTGCTCGACCTTTCGACGCGCCATCCGAACGCGGGTGACGTCGGCCGGGCTCTCCTCGCCAAAGCCGCACGCGGCATCAACGAACGCACGCCGCTGCATGCCGTCATGCTCGACCTCGTGCGCGCCCTCTTCGAGTATCCGGGAACGGAGCTCCGGGCCACGATCTTCCGCTGCTCCATCGCGGACGCGCGTGCGGAAGTCGCCACCGCCGGAATGCCGCCACTCGCCTGTGTACGCCCCGACGGGCACGTCACGACTCACGGTTCCTCGTCACCGCCCCTCACGTCCACCACCGTCGTGCCTCCGTCAGTGGAAGTCGTCCCCCTCATTTGGGGCACCACCTGGCTCGTGGTCTCCGACGGATTCACCTCCGGCTCCGATCACCCCGACGCCGTCCGCCGCCTTGCCCTCGATCTGGACCTCGCGAAACGCGGGCTGCTGCTCAGCGGCCAGAGCCCCGACGCGCTCTACGACCTGCTCGCCAGCCAGGTCTCTGACTCCGGGCGCTTTTCTCGCGACGACGCGACGCTCGTTCTCATAGGTGCGGATCCGAACGCGCGCTTCGAGAGCGGCATTCAGCAAGGCTCGAGCGACTCCGATCCGGATTGACGGAGTGCGCCCACGACGAAAGCACCGACGGCGCCGATGCCGGTCCAGACCGCGTAGGCGACACCGAGAGGCAACGAGCGCAACGAGATCGCGAGCAGAAACAAGCTCGCCGCCAGCGCGACGACGGTGACGACACTCGGACCGAGGCGGGTCAAGCCTTCCGACTGTTTGAGCGACAGCGCCCAGACGACTTCCAACGAACCGGCGACGACCAACGCAAGCCAGGCCATGGGGCCTCCTCACCGAGGGCCAAGCCCTCGAAACAAGGACTGGGTCGTCCCAGCGTTGGCTACCCGACGAATCGGGGAGGTCGTCCTCTGCCCGTGGCTTAGCAGATGGACACGCAGTGGCGAACGGAGCGAAATAATCACCGGCGATTTCCGCTAGTTGCAAGCGCTGAAATCGGCCCCCGCATCACTGACATAACGCTGTCATTTGGTCGCCCTACGTTGAGATCATGACTGCACTGAGCCGCGCCCCGAAACATAGCGTTCGCTGGGCGAACGAGCTGTGGAACGTCTCTTTGCTGCCAGTCAGGGGAGCGAACGAGTCCAGCAGTTTTCCGCAGCGCCAGAGCCTGGATGTCAGTCGGGAGCTGAGGAAACTGGAAAATCTCGACGAGAGGCGAAGCGAATCTTCTGAGCGTCATTCTTTGAGCGCCGGTCGCCCGCGGGTGGGTGGTAACCTGCTGTGACAATCTCGCTCCTTGGAGGGAACCCTTGGCAGCCTCAATCGCTGACATCGAGACCTGGCACGTGATGATCGCGGACGACATGAAACGCATGAACGTCGAGCAGCTCGACGACGCGTTTCGCCTCAGCTTGGTGGACGCGTCGACCATGGTTTGGAAGGACGGCATGAAGACCTGGCAGCGCTTGGGCGAGGTCGCCGGTTTGGACGATGACGAGCCGGAAGATTCGGTGACACGTTTGCGGGCGGCGCCGTCTGCTCATCCCCCACCGAAGCCGATGGGGCGCCCCGTACCGAAGCCGCCATCCCCACGCAGCTTGACTCCGGCACCTCGGCCCGCGCCCACTGCCGTCAATCCGTTCCTCGCGACGGTGCCGAACCCTTTCGCGGTGACCGCGTTCGCACCGCAGCCGCGGTCCGCGCCCCTTTCGTATCCGCCGCCGCCGCAGCCGCGGTCCGCGCCCCCTTCGTATCAGCCGCCCCCGCAGCCGCGGTCCGCGCCCCCTTCGTATCAGCCGCCCCCGCAGCCGCGAGTCGCGCCGGCGTATCAGCAGCAGCCGCAACGGCTGGTCGCGCCCGTGTACACGCCGCCCATGGCCGTGCCCAAGCGCCGTTCGGCGATGGCGAGCGAGGTGGACTTTCGGCGCAAGCCCGGCGGCGTGCGCTGGGGCCGTTGGCTCATGCTCGGGTTGCTGCTCACGGGCGGCGTGCTCGCTGCGTACCGACAAAACTGGTTACGCGAAGGCGCGCGTCGGGTCGGAGTCGAGAACAAGTACTTGTACGGGGAGCGGCGCGTCACGGCCTTCGTCAGCGCGAAGGCGCCGCCCGCGGTGAAGAACGTGCTCGGCCGGCTGGCATTGCTACCCGGCCCCAACGCGGAGCCAAGCGCCGTCGTGCCGAAACCGCGCGCGCCCCAGCCGGTCGCGGCGGCACCCGCGACGCCGATAGCGGCGCCCCAATCGACCGACACGGCGAAGGCCGAGAGCGAAGCGAAGCCGACGAGCGAGCCGAACGTAAAAACGGTGGCTTTGGATTCTCTGCCGGTGCTGGCCGAAAGCCCCGCCGCTCCGAAGCCGGAAGCACAGGCTCCGGCGGTCGTCGCTCCGAAGCCGCGCCTGGCGACCGCGGTCAAGTCCGTCAAACCCGTCGCCAAGGCCGAGCCGAAGCCGAAGGCCGAGCCGAAGCCGAAGGCCGAGCCGAAGCCGAAAGCTCCGGCGCCGGTCGCGAACGACAATCCGCTCAAGGCCGCGATCCGCAGTGCCATCGCGGCGGATAACGGAAAGTAGTCAGAGCTTCTGGGCGACGTAGAGCGAGTACTGCGTGAACTGCGTCGTCGAACGGTTGGAGACGAAATAAAGCTGCTGCCCGCTCGGGCTCAGCCACGGCATGCGCTCTTCCGCGTCGGTGTTCAGATCCGCGAGCGCTTGCGGCGTGCCGAACGCCGCTTGCAGGGTGGCGCGGCGAGCCACGTAGAGATCCGAAGTGCCGGCTCGCGTGGAAGAGAAGTAGAGAGCCAAGGCGTCTTCCGCGAGGAAGCCGTCCGCGCTTTGGAAGGCCGCGGAGTTGATGGTCTCGAGCCCGGCCTGACTCGGCGCCCCCCACGCTGCGTCCGCGCTCGCGCGAGTCGCCAGGTAAATTTGGTAGAGGAACGGGCGGCCGTGGCGTTTGGAAGATAGCGCCATGATCGTTCCGTCCAGCGCGGGCGGGCGAGGCGCGTCGTCGTAGTCACTGCTGAGCTCGTCTACGGGCTGAGGCGTGCCGCAAGAGCCGGCAAAGAGCTGGCACCGAAAGACGTCCGTGTGGCCCTTGACGTTCGCGCCGAACCACAGCTCCGTCCCGAGCCAGGAGACGGCGGGGCTCGCGACGTCCACCCTTTCCAGCGTGCCGAGGGGGACGGGGACGGGGACGGGCGTACCGAACCCGTTGCCAAAGGGGGGCGCGCGCCACACCGTGGTCGGTTTGGGCTCTCCACCGGACGTGCCGCGCTCTTGTGCGGAGAAGAAGAGGTTGCCGTCTTGGGTCAGCGAAGGGCTCGCTAGCAGCAAACCGTCTACCTGGGGCAAGAGCGGCGAGTCTTCCACTTGCCAGACCCGAGTGATGGGAGGGCCACCAGAGCGCCCGGCCTCACTCAGTGAAGCGTCCGCCGCGCCGAGGTTGACGAACTCGCCGTCGCACGCGGACAGCAGGATCGCGCCCAAGAGAAGCGCGAGCGCGACCGGCGACGAGCGAGCCATCAAGGCTCAATCTATCTCGAAGCGCCGCGCTCCGCGATGGGCTTGAGCCGCGCGACGTGCGGGCTGTTCGGAAAGCGCGCGACGAAGGATTTAGCGAGCGCGGTAGCGCGCGCAGAGTCCCCGGATTGGTCCAGCGCGCGGATGCGGAGGACGGCGGCTTCTTGCCCGAAGGCGCCGCGCGGAAACTTCGCCGTGTAGCTATCCAAGGCCGTGAGCGCGCTCTTCGCGTCACGGCCGGCGACACCAGCACGCGCGGCTTCGATGAGCAGGATCTGCTCGGACAAGTCCGCGCTGGCGGCGGAGGCGACACCACCGCGCGTAGGACGCCGCGCGCGGTCCGGGGCTGCCTCTTCCACCGGCGGAAGCGGCGAGACCGCCAGCTCTTCTGGAGGCGCGGAGGTTTTGACCGGCACGACGACGGGCGAGGGCGCCACCGCCGTGACGGGCGCGCTCGGAACGCTACCTTCACGCGTGAGGACCACCGCGCCGATGAGCGCAATCGCACCGACCGACGCCGCGACCTTTGCAAAGGTGAGGGCCCTGCCGCCGACGGGCAGAGCGGCTGCAGCCGGCTCCGCGGCGGGGAGCGGCGCGGGCGCGGGCGGAGGCGCCGCGAGCGGCCCAGAGAGCGGTAACCCGAAACCGAGTGCCGCGCGGAGCCGCGCCTTATGCTCGCTCGAAGGCTGCTCGGCGCGTGACGCGTCCATCAGCATCTTCTCGAGGGGGGTGGGCGCGTCGGGCACGAGCTTCAAGTTGCTCATGGCTTGGTTCCTTGCGGCACGGCCGCTTCGAAGGCGGCGACCGCCGAGCGGAAGGCTTCGCGCGCGCGGCGTAGCCGGGACGTCGCAGTGCCGAGAGGGATTTCGAGGAGGGACGACACTTGCGGCATCGTCATGCCTTCCAGCTCCGCGAGGATGAATACGGTCTTAAGGTCGTGGTCCATGTTCGCCAAAATGCGCCCCATCAAGTCGACGGCGCGGCGTTGATCGGCGAGCTCTTCGGGACGGAGAGCCGCGCTGTTGCGGAAATCCATGTCGTCTTCCAAGACCCATCGCTTCTCGTTTCGGGAGACACGACGGGAGACTCGCAGCGCGGTGCCAAACAAGAACGCGCGCTCGCGTCCCTCTTGGATGTCCAGAATACGCTCGGCTGCGACGAGAAAGACTTGTTGTGCGGCGTCATCTGCGGCCCCGCGGCTGAGGCCCAGCCGCCGAATGAGTCGCCAAATGAAGTCGTGATGATCATTGAACATCTGTTCGAGCCGCAAGCGCGACGCTGCCTGTCTGGCAACTTCAGCTTCGGTCGAGGGGAGCTCCAAATCGGAGATTGTGTTCACCCGCACTACCCATGATGCGGGTCGGACCAACATCGATCACGGAAATCCGCCCGCGACTCCTAGCCCGGCAGAAAATCCCAGTCTGGGTGTCGTGAAAAAACCCCTGTTGTCGAAGCCGAAACGGTCACGTGGGAAGAGCGCGCCGGCTCGACCATCCGCAACGATTTCGAACACTTCGCTCACTCGAGCACCAAGCCAGAGCGCGCCCCCACCCGACCCGGAGAGCCGCGAATGGGACTCGCTTTCTCCGGAGGCCGAGCCCCAAACCTCGAGCAAGCCGACGCTCCCGTAAGCGCAGGCGCGAACCCCGACGTCACGCGAACCGACCCGTACGGGGCAGACGTCCAGTGTCGGAAGCGTGAAAGCGAAGCTGGCGGCGCCCCCCGGCTCGGGGATGTTCCGTCGCTGAGCGTGGATCACCGACAGGCGGATGAATGGCGCCAGAACGTGGCCGGGCCGCAGCTCCAGCGCGACTGCCGCCGAGCCGCCAGGCGCCGGCTCCGGAATCTGATTGAAGAGCAACGCACCACCCAGCCCGACGCTCAGTCGGTACCCCGCGCGCGCCTCCGCCGCCCCTGCCGCGGGCTCAGGAGCGCGCGGGGCGGGGGGTCGCGCCGCGGCAGGAGTAGGAGGCGGCGGCTTCGGCTCCGGTTCTGGCTCCGGCTGCGGCTCCGGCTCCGCGAGCAACGCGTCCGGATCCAGCGTCACCGTGGCGATGAGCGACAACGCCTCCACCGCTTCCGCGCAGCTCGACGCCTTGAGCTGACGCGAGCGAGCGCCGCCGCGCGGCTCCACCACCCGCACTGAACCACGCAGTACTCCCGGGGATAGCTCCTGGATTTCCACCACGAGCGAGCGTGGCGCCGGGCCCGGAACGAGCAGAATGCGTGACGACCGCTTGCGCACGCGGGCCGAGAAATCTTCCACGCTGCTGCACCCTTCGGGCGCGCGGAGCTCGAAGTGGGTCGGCTCTGCGGCAGGCGCGTCCGCGTAGCTTGGCACCGTGACCCCTGCACCGGCGAGCGCCAAGGCGACAGCAGCTCGGTGACGCTGTGATCGTTTCACGGGCACCGAGCATTAAACACCGAAAGGGGCAATGAGTGCGCTCCCTCGAACACTGCTCGATACAGATTGTGCCTAACGCGCTGCGCCTGGCAGCGATGTACCCGGGCTGTTCGGCCGGGAATGCGCGCGCCACCGCCGCCCCTACGAAAGAAAGCCGATGAGCGCCATCAATCGCTTCTTGACCGAAGCGCGCATTTCTCTCCGCCACAATCCCTGCATCTCGCCGGATTTTTGCCTCAGTTTCGCGCGCCTGTATGACCGGCTGGCGCGCGCCGAAAGCGTCACTCACTACGAGAAGAGCCGCTTCGCCGTAGGGATCGGCACCTTCACGTTGGCCGAGGACGAGGACGGAGACTGCGCGTGGATTTTGAAGAGCAGCCGTGCCGGCGCCGAAAGCGTGCTGGCGGAAGGCGTGGCGCTCGCCAACGACACTTACGCCTTCCCAGCGACGTGGCAAAACTTGCTCACGCTGAAGAACCTCGTGCAAGAGCACGACGTCGGCAGCACCATCTTTCCGACCGCCACCGGGACGCTACAAGTGCAAAGCTTGGGCGTCGGCGCGCGCTTCACGACCCTGCACTGGCCCGCGGTGGAGTGGGCGATGTCCGCCCTGCGCCTCAGCATGACCGCGAACCAGAACAGCATCCCACGCGAGCTGGTGTACGACGTGGACGCCATGCTCGAAGGGCGGCTGGAGGGCGTGCCGTTTCCGTTCATCGGCGCGGAGGTGCCGGAAGGGCATCAGGGCCAAAGCGTGGAAGGCATGAGCCACGGCGCCGTGCTCTCCAAGCTGAAAACCGGCTTTCATCAGCGGCGGATCGCTTGGGGGTTCAATGCCGACCATCAACCCGTCGGCGGCAAGTACGACGCGCGCGAGTCCGAGCTCGTCGCGGGTTGCTTGCTGTCTAGCTACATCACGTTCGACCTCTCGCCGGAGCTGAGCATCACGCCGAAGCAGGGCGACCCGCTCGGTTGGTGCGCGACCCAAGTGCCGGGCAAAATTCTGGATCACGTGCGCACGCGCGCCGCGGGCCTCGGCTTGTCTTTGGACGAGCGCGCGCTCGCGGAGCTGCTCTGCGCGGTGTGGCCCGCCGTGCAGAAGCTGCAGCAGCGGGACCGCTTGTACGCGGAGGCGCGTCGGCGCGCGTTCCGCACGTCCGTGGGTCAGGCCTACTTCCGTGAGCTCTCCATCGACGAGTTGCCCGGCCTCACCTCGCCGGAAACACTCGCGACGATGCTCGCGCTGTGCGAAGCGCTGGATCTGCGAATTCACTACGTCGCGCCCGCCTTCGGCTTCCAAAAGAACTTCCCGTTCGACGACAACGCCGAGCTGGAGCGTCGCGTCCAAAGCGCGTGGCGTATCTGCCAGGCGTTCGGCTGTTCCATCGGCTTTCACAGCGGCTCGGGCAAATCCGAAGAAAACTACCGTTTGTGCGGCCGCGTGACGGGCAGCAAGCTCGAAATCAAGACGAGCGGCCGTTACACGTACGAGATGGGCCGCGCGCTGGCGACGTCTTCGAACGAGAGCGACCGCGCGCTGTGGCAAGACTGGCACCGATTCACGCGGGAGCTTGCCGCGGCCAGCGCGTTCTCGGAAAACGAACAGGAGCGCACCATGGCGCGCTCGTTCATTTTGCACGCGCTCCGCAGCGAAGCCCGGAGCGAAGACGTGTTCGGCAGCGAGGGCGCGTGCCGCGACGCACTTTCCGAGCTCCCTCCGAGCCCGGACCACATGTTTTGGTTCGAGTACAATTTCCTGTTCGTGCTCGCGGCCGGAGGCAGAGCGAACAAGGCCTCCCTCGGAGATCACACGCCGGAAGGTTACGCGCAGCGCGCACGCTTTTACGCGATCAGCGACGAAGCGCAGCTCTTGTACGCGAAGAACGTCGCGCTCTACCTTTGCTTCTTGGCGGAGACGACCGGCCAGGCTACGGCCCTCACCTGCCATACGGCGCGGGAGCGGCTGTCGAAAGTCGAAGGCTACGCCGCGCTGCTCGCCGACATCGCTCCAAGCTGAGACGCAGCCCAGAAAAACGCGCGAAACCGCGGCGAGCTTCCGGTGTCTCGGCCGCGCAGCTATGCTCGCGCATCGGGGTCGGCGGACTCCCTGCCATGTCGCTGCCCTCACCTTCTCTTCTCTCGGCCGAGCTCGCGGAGCTGCTCTCCGGCGACGACGCGCGGGCCTGCTTGGCTCGTGCACTGGCTCGGCTCGCTGAGCTCGGGCTGCAACGAGTGGAGCCGGGCGCCTCGAGCTCTTCGCTGAGCGTCAGCGCGGGTAAGCAGGTCCTGTCGCTGGCGGGCGGCACCCGCGAGCTTTGCGTGGCGCTCACGCCACTCCTCCGTCTGGCGCTGAGGCGCGCCGTCGAGCAAGACGAGCACAAGAGCACGCGCGAGCGCCTGCAGATGCTGTCCGAAGCGTCGTTCGAAGGCATTCTGGTTCACGTCAACGGCGTCGTCATCGACGTGAACCAGCGTCTGGCGGAGATGCTCCGTTGTCGCCCCGAGGACTTGCTCGGTCCGGACACGATCGTTCGCGCGACCGCGCCCGAGGACCTGGAAGCGACCAGACAGCGCGTCGCGAACGGCTACGAAGGCGCGTACACCATCACCGCACAACGCTTCGACGGAACGCGCTTCCGCGCGGAGCTGCAGTCCAAACAAGGCCGTCTCGGCGATCGGCCCGTGCGCATCGCGGCCGTGCGAGACGTGACGGACCGAGAGCGCACCCTCTCTCTCCTGCGAGACAGCGAGCAGCACACGCAAGACTTGGCGCTCGGCGCCTTCGACTTCATGTGCGTCTCTCAAAAGGGCATCTTGGTCCACGTGGGTGGGCGCGTTCAGGAGCTGCTCGGCTTCACCTCCGACGAGATGCTCGGCCGCCATTCGCTGGAATTCGTGGCGTCCTCCGCCAAGGTCGTGAGCGGCGAGGCCATCTCGGAGAATCGCCACGGCGCGTACGAGACCGTGCTCGTGAGCAAGAGCGGCGAGGAGATCCCGACCGAGGTCGTGGGCGTGCTGTCCACGTTCAACGGCGAGCCGGCGCGCGTCGCAGGCTTCCGTGACTTACGGGAGCGCAATCGGCTACAAATGGAGCGCCGGAAGCTGGAACAGCAGCTGCAGCGTAGCCAACGGCTAGACAGCCTCGGCGTCCTCGCCGGCGGCATCGCGCACGACTTCAACAACTTGCTCGTCGGCGTCATCGGCAACGCGAGCCTACTGATGACGACGCTGCAAACTCCATTCGAGCGCCAAGCCGCTCAGGCGATCATGAGCGCCGGGGAGCGCGCGGCGATGCTGACACGGCAGATGCTGGCCTACGCGGGGCGGCAGGATCTGAGCCGGCGCGACCCCGTCGATCTGAACGCCCTGTTCAAGGAGCTTCGCACTTTGCTGGACGCGACACTCTCCAAGAAGGCGGCCGTGCGCTTCGTCATCGCGCCGAGCAGCGTGGTCATCGGCGATCGTGCGCCGCTCACGCAGGTCTTGATGAACTTGCTGACCAACGCGTCCGACGCGCTGGAGGGGAAGCCGGGTAAGATCGACGTACGCACCAGCCTCGTGAGCGAGCTTCCCGCGCGCTGGGACGAAGCCCTCGGCGCACGTGTCACCGGGCGCCCCGGCGATTGGGTGCTGGTCGAAGTCGAGGACGACGGCGTCGGCATGGACGAAGCGACCCGGCTGCGCGTCTTCGAGCCATTCTTCACGACCAAAGAGCACGGCCACGGGCTCGGACTTGCGGCGTGCCTCGGCATCGTCACGAGCCACGGCGGCGCACTCTTGCTCGAGAGCTGGCGCGGCGTCGGCAGCCGCTTCTCCGTCGTTCTGCCCGCGACCACTCGCCGCGAAGACGCGCTCAAAACGGACCCACCCGCGCTGACCAACGAGCCGTGCCGCGTCCTCGTCATCGACGACGAAGAGCTGGTGCGCTCGCAGCTCCGTCGCGCCCTCGAGCTACGGGGCTACGAAGTAGACGAAGCCGTGGACGGACTCAGCGGCGTGGCTCGTCACGCGGCTCAGCCGGCGGACGTGCTCGTCGTGGACATGACCATGCCGGACATCGACGGCGTGGAGGTCGTGCGCCGTATCCGCGAAACGGGCTCTCGCGTCGCGATCGTGCTCTCCTCCGGCTACCAAGCCCAAGCGGCCGGGGAACGACTGGACGCTCGCGCCTATCAAATCTTCCTGCCCAAGCCCTACAGCCTGAGCGAGCTCGTCCAAGCCATCGAGCAAGCGCGTATCCAGGCTCTCGGCTTGTAGCGCCAAGGTACGGCCTACGCGGCCTCTACTCGACGATGACGCTGCGATCGTCGTAGACGCAGTTGCGATCGGGGCCGGTGGTCGTCTTGCTCGGCTCGAGGCCGCGCGCGTTGCCCAGGAAGCGTTGGCACACCGGAAACGTTGGCTTCGCGTCGACGAAGACGTGATTGATGCCCTTGAAAATGGCCCGGTCCCCGTAATTTTCGTTCAGGCCGACCAGACACGAGCTCTTGTTGCCGATGAGGGCGGTGACGTTTTCCAGCACGATGGTGCGCGCAGACTGGCGGCTGCAGTTGCCGCAGGAGCGGTAAAGCTTGCCGAAATTTTCGACGTAGAAGTCCTTGACGATCATCGTGCCGACGCCGTTGTTCTGAAAGACTTTGTCCTTCGCGCCGCTCGCGCCGCCGCGCTCGATGAGCATGACGTCATCCGGCATTTGGCCGCGGAAAGTGGCGGCGTCTTCGCCGACGCGCTCCCACCAGACGTTCTTGAGGGTGCAGGAGCCATAGCAGTGGATGCCGTCCGCGGCCGGATCACCGATGATGACGTTCTCCAGAACCGCGTTATCGGAAAGACGGAACATGGGGTCTTGGTTTTCGTCCTGGCTGCTCGTGCCGAGGTCGCCCACGCCGTAAAAGCGCTGCATCTTGCCGTCGAAGTGGCTGAGGACACGGATGGTCGCGTCCACATCCCGTTCACCGGTCGGCTTGGGCCACTTCACGAGCGGCGACTCCGCCGGCGTGGTGTTGGCCCGCGGGAAGGCAGGGCCCTCCGGTGCGCAGGCAGAGAGCCCGAGCAGCGTAGAGATGAAGAGCACGCCTAGGGTCGTCATCTGGAACCTGTTCACGGAGCGCGCCACCAGCGGTTGGTTCCGCCGCATTGCCAAACGAGCCGGCCCGCTTTCATGTTGCAGAAGCAACCGCGCGGGGCGGTGCCGGTCGGATTGTAGTCGCGCGACACGCACAACTGCCACTGCGTGTCACACGGCCTGTCTTTGAGCAGTGCTTGCAGGCCGTTGCCGATCGACTCGCACTCGCGGACGCCGGGCGCGTAGCCTTCGTTGGTACCGCACACCCACTTGCCCATCGCGCAGGTGCAGCCTTGGTTGGGAAACGTGCTGCTGACGCACTGCTGCCCCTCGCTCACGCAGTTCTCCGTGCTCAGGTAGCGCGGCTGCCCGGTGAGGCGATCACAGTAGGGCGCGGCCGGCACGTCGGTGTACGGCCAGTCCGCGGGCGGCAAGCAAGCGCATTGCAAGAACACGCCGCCTTCGCAGGTGCAGATACGACGCCCGGTGCCGCTGGCGCACGTGGCGGTCAGACAGTCTTTCGTGCACACATCACCTTGGCCGGGCTCCATGTCCGCCTGACATAGCTGGTCGCCAATGGCCATTTCGCCGTTGGGTAGAGGCGGTACGTCGTAGCCTTCGGAGCAACCGACGGCCGCGAGTAAGCCCCCCGCGGCCACGACGACCGCACAGAGCGTTCGTCGTAACCCGAGGCCATGCAGTTGCGGTGGAGCGTGCGTCACCATGCCGGCTCCGCTTAGAGCGCGCCCCAGGTGCTCGGGGGCTTGTCGCAGTCCCAGATCAGGCCGCCCTCGTCGTCGGTCCAGCAAGCGCACACCTCGCCGCCCGCGCTGGAGCAGACCTTGCCCTTGTCCGCTTCCGTGCACGCGACCTTGTCCGCCTCGATGCCGGAGCAGGGCAGCACCTGCGCGGGCTTGTCTTTGAACGGCGATGCCGTGTAGTCGCACGGCTGGCACATCCAAGTCGCAGCGCAGTTGCAGGAGCGCGAGCCGCTGTCGGCCAAGCCGCAGGCCAGCCCTGGGCACGCGGTGCCTTCTGGCGCGCACACGGCCGCGGTTTTGATGCCCTTGCAGGCGGGGTCGGCGACGCCGGGCGTCCCTGCCGTGCCGGTGCCTGCCGTGCCCGCGCCAGTGCCGGCCGTGCCTGCGCCGCCCACACCGGTGCCTGCCGTCGTGGCGGCGGTGCCCGCGGTCCCGGTGCCGGTACCACCCATGGGGATTACGTTCGTGCCGCCGACGCTGCCGGTGGCGCCGGTCGCGGTCGTACCCCCGGTTCCGGTGGGCGGGTCCGCGCTGCTGCAGCCTGCCTGGCTACCGAGAACGAGGAACCCGACTGATGCGATGCCTGCATATACCTTGTTCATTTCAGACCTCATTTGCGAATTTCTTCGAGCACCGAGTCAGAAGGCGACCATCGCCGTCAGCGAGATGAGGTTCTCGTCTGGCTTGGTGACCGAAGCCAAAGGCTGCGAAGGCGGATTGGGCTGGGAGTACGGCGCGCTGGGGCGCACCTCGTTACCGACGCCGACGAAGCGCGTGTAGTTCAGGATCACGTACTCGCGCCCGATCCACTTCGAGTGCAAGACGATGCGCGGTGAAATGGCAGAGTACGCGACTTCTTCATTGCCGCCGTCGGGCATGACGGTGTCGAAGCGGCAGCCGATGCTCAGCTGCTCGATGGGCGCGACTTGAAGCTCCGCGCCCAGCTTCAGCTTGTCCTGCTTGAAGACGTACGCGGGCACGGTCATGCCGTTGAGATCCTGCTTCCACGCGTCCACGTGGTTGTACATGCCGAACACACCGAGCGAGACGTCTGGCCCCGGCTCTTTGCGGCCGAGCAGCGGCGCCGCGCGCAGGATGTATTGGAACAGGACGGTGTGCAGCTTGCCGGTGTCGTCCCGACGGGGGTCGTCTTTACCCTGCTGCAGCACGGGCGGCACGCTCACGGAGAGCGGACCGAAATAGTTGTCTTTGAAGCCCGCGCCATTGGCGCCATGGAGCACCTGCACTCCATTCGACAGCGCCAAGATGTTCTTGGCGTCGATATACGAGTAGCCGATGTACCCGTTGCCGGCGACGGGGTGATCGACGTGCACCTCGCCGCCCATGATCGTCATGCGGGCTTCTTTGGCGGGGGTTTGCGTCACCTCCTGCAAGTCGTTCGGGCTCAACGAAGAGAGGTAGTGCCCCGCGACTGAAAGCCAGTCCTTGAACAGCACGTTGACGTGCGCGTGATGCACGAAGTTCGAGCCTTGCGGCGTCGGACCTTGATTGGGCAGGTACGGAGCGATCGGCGCGCCGCTCTTCGTGTACGGCACCACCTCCACCTTCGCGCCGAAGCCGTGCTCGAGTACCAGCTCGACGTCTGGCGTCACGTCCCAGTCCAGCACCATCGATTCGCCGGCCACGTGCGTGCGGCCGAACAAGTAGGTGCCGTAGTAGCCCGTGCTCTGCTGGTACGGACCCGCGTTCCCGAAGCGCTCGGAGAACGCACCGACGTTGAGCGCGGCGCCGCCCTTGAGGCCCAACATCGCGGGCGCTTTGAGCGTGACCCACGCCTGAGAGAAGCCGCCCATCTTGTCCAAATGGGGGTAGGCGGCGTCGGAGAACAAATCCCCGGAAAGGATGACGTGGCCTTCCACGCGCTGGTTCGTCACCGCGAGCTCGATCTGACCGATCGCGCCGGGGGCCACGTTGATGTACCGCCACTCGTCCGAGCCGAAGCCGGTAATGCGGGGCGGGCTGTGCAGCTGGCTACCGGTCGTTGAGCCCGTTTCCGGGCCGACGCCGATGCGCATGGGCGCGCGGAAGAAGCCGCGCAGCGCGTACGCCCAACGGCGATTGTCCGGCGGCGGCTTGAGCCGTCCGACGGAGCTCACGATGTCCGCCTCCGCGCCGAAATCCACGGCCCCGAGCCGCATACCGACGCTCGTTACCTGGAGCTTTTCGCGCTTGGGCGCCGGGGGGCGGTCCACCGGCGGCGGGAACACGGTGGGGACGCCCTTCCTCTCTTCTACCGGCTTTTGATTGCCGGCCGCGTTGGGGTCGTTGAGCTCCGGAGTCGGCGCCACCAGGTTCGCGTCGCCCCCCGGCGCGGCCGGGATGGGCGCGTCTGGATTCGGCGCCGGCCGGGGCCCGGGTGCGGGCGCTTGGTTGTCCGCGGGCGGCTCCTGACCGAGCGCGGGCGCGGACACGCCGAAGGTGAGCGCCAGGCTCAATGACAGCGATGCGACCGGTTTGCGGGTGAGCGTGGCCATGATCAAAACGACGTCCTGCCCATGACCACGAGCTTGTCGGGGTCGGGGTGAAAGTACTCATCGGTGTAGGGCGAGCCCGGCACCGTGTTCTTCCCCATGAAGAAGTGCGTGTACTGCACGATGGCTTGCTCCTTGCTCTTCCACTTCGTGTAGAAGCTGAGGCGCGGCGAGACGGCGGTGTACGCATCCGAAGTGTCCGCGAGGCGCGGAGCGACGCGATCGACGCGCGTGCCGATGGACATGAACTTGAATAGCGACAAGTCCAGATCTGCGCCGAACTTCAGCTTGTCGTCGTTGATGTTGATCGAAGTCGGATCGTTCGGATCCTCCTTCGGGCTCTTGGCCTTGTTGTACATGCCGTACACGGCCAAGTTCAGGTCACGGCTGCCGAACGGGTCCCCGATCAAGGGAGCTATCTTCAGCATCGCCTGCCACAGAATCGTGTCGATCGTCCCGGAAAAGTTGGAGGGAGTAAGGCCCGTAAAGCGGTCCTTCTGACCGAAATAGTTCAGCTTGAGCGAGCGCCCGGAGCCGCTGTGCAGGACGTTCACCGCGTCCGCCAGCGGGTACACGTTGTTGGCGTCGACGTGCGAGTAGCCGACGTACAAGTTGAACAGCTCCTTGTCGATGTGCACGTCCCCACCCACCACGTTCAGCCGCGCGGGCTGGATGCGCGCCCCCGTGAGCAGCGTCTTGTCGTCGGGCGACCAAGAGCTGAGGTAGTGAGCGCTGGCCCGAAACCAGTCGTCGTAGAGGAGCGCGCCGTGCGTGTGATGCACGAACGTGGAGCCGTACGGCTGCGACTGCTGGCCAGGGAAGAAGTCGGCTTCGGGCGGGCCCTCCGGAGCCCTGTCGGAGTTGGGGAAGAACGGCACCGTCTCCGTCTTGGCGCCGATGCCGTTCTCCAAGATGAGCTGCACTTTGCGGCTCAAGTCGATGTCGAACGTGAGCGACTCACCGGCTTGGTGGGTGCGCCCGAACAGGTAGGTCGAGTAATAGCCGGAGCTCTTCTGAAACGGGCCGGAGAGGCCGAAACGCTCGGAGAAGATCCCGGTCATGAGCGAGATGCCGCCGCGGTTTCCGAACGCCTTCGGGAACTTGAAGGTGAGGTAGGCCTGGTCCAGGCCGACGTCGTCGATGACGGCGTACGACGGGTCGCTCAAGTGGCTGGTGCCGAGGATGATCGTGCCGCTGACCACTGGGTTCGATACGACGATGCCGAGGGTGACGGAGGCGTTCGGCGCGAGGCCGACGTAGTTCCAGTCCCCGGAGCCGAGGCCGACGATTCGCGGCAGCGCGTGCATCTCCGTACCGGGCCTTCCGTCGTTGCGGCGACCAAAGCCGATGCGCATCGGCGCGCGGATCGAGCCCTTCATGCTGAAGCTCCAGCGCTCCAGCATCGCCGACATTTCGCGCCCGTCGCGCACGCCCAAGATGTCAGCTTCGCTGCCCAGATCCAGCGAGTTGGGAGGCAAGCCGACGCTGCTCTGCAGGGACTTGCCGCGCTCTTGCGGCGGCTCGTAGGGCGCCGCCTTCACGTCCTCGATGGACTCCGCAGGCTTGGCGACCACGGCAGGTTTAGGTGCCTCCTGCGCCTGCAGCGCAGAGGGCGCTAGCAGTAGGGCGAGAAGAGCGGCGGCAATCGGCAGGCGGTGCCTGAGCATGGAGCAAGGCTTCTGTCGCAGCGATTCGGGTCATCGCGCTCGACTGTCGTGTAATGCGGCAGTGGTAGCTTTCGATCACCAAATTGCTTATCGGTGGCGCGTTTGGCGCCGCCTCTTACAGCGCACGGCAGCGCAGGATGGGCGTGGCTTCGAATAAGAATGGCTCGCGCAAGGGCCGGCGCCGTTCTGCTCGGCGTCTTGAACGGTGCTCACGTCCGAAAGCACGTACGGATACGGAGGCACGAATACGGCGCTGCCGCATCATTTGCCGTCTTGGTCCGACGTGTCGCAGCCAGCCATTTCACAGCCCGAAGCGTCGTCTTGATACTGCTGGTCGGCGTCGCGATCGATCCGCCCGCGCTCGCTGCGCAGCGGCTCTTCTGCTCGCTTCTTCGCCCACCAACTACTGACCTTACGAGCGCTGCCCATACCCCACTCGCCGAAGATCTCCGCCGGGCGGTCCGGCGCGGCCGCGCTGTACACGAAGTAGCCGCTGCCCGACCAAGTTTCCTGCTTGTCGCGAGCGCGCTCCGTCCAATCGAATACCAGCAAGTTGCCGTTCACGGTGCCGGTGAACATGCCCTCACGATCGCCCACCGCGCGCCAATTGCCTTGAGCGCGAGTGCCCTCAGCCCAGATGTTGAGGATGAGGTGATACGGGCCCTGGTAGAGGCCACGCCAGTTGTTGCCGGGCGGCATCGGCGCGGGCGCGGGCGGAGTCGCGGCCGCGGGGCTGGCCGCCGAGCACGACAGAGCGGAGCTGAGCATCAGCCCGCTCAGCGTGCGACGGAGCAGCCTCAAGGACGCTCCACGCTCGCCAAGATGAACGCGCCGAGCCCTTTGGGATCGTTCGACGCGATGTCCGTGCTCACGTAGTACTCGTAAGAGCCGTCGCGGTAGGGGTTACCGCCGAGGCCGGCGACCTTGCACACGCCGCGCAGCTCCACGTTGCCCTGCGCGTCCACGCTCGCGAACTCCTTGACGAGCCCCGCGTAGCCGCGCTCCGCGACCGGGCCGTAGACGCTCTTGTCCAGCCAGCCCCTTCGCACGCCCTTTTGAAGGGTGTACACGAGCATCGCGGTCGCAGAGGCTTCGCGGTAGTTGCGCGGCGCGCCCGGCTTGTCCATGACCTGCCACCACACGCCGCGTTCCGGATCTTGCACCGCGGTCACGGCGGCGGCGAGGCGCTTCAGCGCGCCCAGCACCTCGGCGCGCTTGGGGTGCTTTTCGGGTAAGAAGTCCAGCACGTCCACGAGGCCCATCGCGTACCAGCCGACCGCGCGACCCCAAAACTCGGGGGAGACGCCGGTCGACTTGTTCGCCCAGCGCTGTTTCTTGCTCTCGTCCCAGCCGTGATAGAGCAGGCCCGTCTTCGGGTCCCGCGTGTGCTGCTCCATGAGCACCACCTGCTTGGCCACGTCGTCGTAGAGCGCCGGCTCCTCGAGCTTGGCGGCGAGCTCGGCCATGAACGGAGCGGCCATGAACAAGCCGTCCAGCCACATTTGGCTCGGGTAGATCTTCTTGTGCCAGAAGCCGCCGTCGCTCGTGCGCGGCTGCGCTTTCAGCTGGCCCCGGAGCACGAGCAGCGCCTTCTTGTAGCGCTCACGATCCTTCGCGTCCTTGCTGCGATCGTAAAGACCGAGCAGCAGTTTGCCGGAGGCGATGTGGTCCAGCTGGTACTCTTCGAGCTTGAACCCCTTGATGCTGCCGTCCGCCGCGATCAACGGGTCGATGCTCTTCTTGATGTAATCCAGGTAGCGAGCGTCGCCCGTCTTCAGCCCCAACTGCTCGCAACCGCGCAGCACGAGGCCGTTGTCGTATTCCCAGCTCGGCAACCCTCCGGGGTGGCGCTCGACGAGCCAGTCACACGTACGCTTGGCCCAACCGGCGTCGGCTTGAGAAGGAGTCGCGGCGCGCTCCGCCGCGTTGCTGAGCGACACGCGTAGCGGGGCTCGGAGCGCCCGCGCAAAGCCTTGCGCGTAAGCGAGCCAAGCTTTTTGGTCCGCGAAGTCCCCGCGGCGATCCCACGCGAAGCCGGCGTAATAGACTTGGGGCCCGTTCGGCGGCACGTTGGCGACGAGCAGCGTGTCGAGGTCGGTCTCCTGCGAGCCTTCGACCGTCTCCGGCGAGGCGATGATGCCGCAGCCGACGTTGCCGCCGCCTTCCTTGAGCGGCTCCCAGCTGTGCAAAAGGCCTAAGGTCTTGTCCAGGCCCGCCGTGCCGCCTTTGTGCTTGGCGATGCCGATGCCCACCGTGGCCGGGCGCGCGCCGCTCTCTACCTTGAAGTGGCTCTCGAAGCGGTTGAGGTTACGCCCCGCGTCCATCGTGATGCGCTTGGTCTCCACGACCTTGCCGCTTGCGGTGTCATAGGCGGGGTATTTCAGCTCGAATAGCAGCCGAATTGGGCCCTGAGCGAGGACGCGTGTCTCCACGAAGTTGCGCGAGACGTAGAGCTTGCCGGCGTCCCAAACGCCGAGGCCGCCACAGCCGCGCGCCTTGTTCACCGAGTACAGGTCCGCGCCGTCACCGTTGTCACGGTGGTAGTCGTCGGTCATGTACCAGTCGTTGATGACCAGCCGGTGCGTACGCTTGGCCCAGACGTCGATGCCGCTGGAAGTGAGCGGCTCCGCCTTCCACGTCTCGAGAGCTGGGCCGTACATGCGGTGAGCCAGCTTGTCGTTCTCGAACGCGAAGTCGTCGTGGCGTTCTCGAACGAACCGCCCGTACACCTTGTAGTCGGAAGCCTTGAACGGCTTGCGCTCACCTGGCTGAACTCGGAACGTCTTGCTCTCTCCGGCGGCGAGGTTCGTCTGAAAGACGAGCTCGTCCACGGATTCGTCTCCGTTCGTGTCAACCAACTGAGAGAGCTGCACGCGCCCCGCGCCGTCCACGACCAGCAGCTTTTTGGGCTCGAGAGTCGGCACGATACGCTGGAGATCCCCGAGCTTGACCGCGATGGTCTCCGGCCCCCGCGCTTCGGGGAGCGGGTTTTCGACCGTTATCGCGACGCCCTGAGGCGCGAGCGCGACGACTTCTTCAGTCGCGGGCGCGGGCGCGGCGGACGCCGGCGGCGCGGAAGCGACGGAAGGAGCGGAAGGTTGAGGCGGTGCGGAAGCGGCGCACGCCGCGACGCTCGCGGCGAGGACCGCGCTGAGTGCGCGCGACACGTGTTACCTCCGAGTTACTTGGGGATCACTACCGGCTTGCCGGGGCAGCCGAAGATGATGTCGACCTTGTTCGCGGCCGCTGTCTTGAGCTCTTGACAGGCGTCACCGTGGAGCTCGAGCGCGACGTACTGGTCGCTCGTGTAGTCCCACGACTGAGCCTTGGTCGTGTCGCGCGTTAGCCACTTGCCGTTCACGCTTACGGCGATGTTGTCCGGCACCGGCGGCTTCGACGTGAACTCGAAGACGCAGCTGACGACCTGACCGGTGACCGCTTTGAGCGCGTTGGTCAGCTCTTCTTGGCTTTGCGCTTGATAGAATTTGTCCGCCACGGGGTTGTCGCTGCGCGCAGTTCCGCCCGCTTCGGCCATGGCGTTGAGGGTCGGGAACTTGCTCTTGTCCTTCACCGGGTCCAGCACGCCGACCACGTACACGGGGAAACCGGCCGCCTTTGCGTCGGTGATCGCGGCGATGGCGTCCGTCGCCGCTCCGTCCTCCCCCGAGCCCTTCGGACAAGAAGGGTCACCGTCCGTGGCCAGCAGGATGTATTGATTGCTGAGCGCGCGGCCCTTGAGGTACGTGGTTGCGGCGCGAATGGCCGCACCCGTGGGCGTGCCGTTGCCGAGGGCCATGGTGGAGGCGATCGCGCCGTTCACGGCGGCCGCGTTCTTGGCCATGATTTGCACGGGGATTGCGTCCGTGACGCTGGCAGCAATGCACTCGCTACCTTCCCCTTCCGGGAACACCTTGAGGCCCCACGAGACAGACGCGTCCGTCTCCTCGATCACCGCTTTGAGCGCCGGCACGACTGCGTCCCAACGCGTCACGTCGTTGGGCGGCACGTTATTCTCGATCATCGATTTCGAGCGGTCCAAGACCAGCAGCACGTCTGCGGGCTTGGCGCCGATGACGACGCTCTGCTGCGCGCATTCGCCGTTGTTCACCGGCGAGGTGCCGCCGCTGCCGCCGCTGCCGCCCACGGGCACTTCCAGCATTGGCCCATTGCCGATGCCCATATTGCTCGTCGCGCCGTTGCTGCTGGTGGCGCCAGTGCTGGAAGAAGCGCCGGAGCCGTTGGCGCCGCCGCCGCCGTCGCCCGATTCGGCCGAGCATGCCACGCCGAGCAAGACCGCAACCGCACCGAGAATGATCGAAGGCTTCATGATTCGCTCCCTGATGCTCGAGGCCGCCGCGCTCACACTCGCATCGTCGGCGCCGTGGTCGCAGTGTTACCGGGCCCGGTCATCGGCCGTTGCTTAGGCGGGTAGCCCGGCTGCTTGTCGCAAGGGGATTGCGTATTTAAACGACAAGCAGCCGGGCCCCCGGCACGCCTTTACCGGTTGCGTGTGGAGTGGCAAAAGCGGCCATGATGAATCACCGCACACCTGCTTCCCCACCCGTCGGGCGGGTCTCCGCCGAGCAGGGGGCTTGTGTGCGGCTGAGGACGTAATGCGCGTGGCCCTGAGATCGATCATGAGCGCGTGCTTTTTTTTCACCACCGGCTCCGGGCCAGCGAAAACCGCTCATTTCGATCGAAATCGCTCGCGCGCGCATTAACGCGCATGCCCGAGGGTGCCCATCGTTACCGATGGTTGGTTTGTGCGCTGCTGTTCTTCGCCACCACCATCAATTACATCGACCGTCAGATTCTCTCGCTTCTCAAGCCCATACCGAGTTCGGCGAGGTGAACGCGGCCTTTCAAGGTGCGTACGCGGTCGGTTTGCTCGGTTTCGGTTACTTGGTCGATCGCTTCGGTACGAAGGTGGGCTACGCGGTGTCGATCGCGGCGTGGAGCCTGGCCGCGATCGGACACGCGGCCGTCGGTAGCGTGAGCGGCTTCGTGCGCGCACGCATCGCGCTCGGTTTGGGCGAAGGCGGCAATTTTCCCTCTGCGATCAAAGCGGTGGCGCTTTGGTTCCCGCGTAAGGAGCGCGCGCTGGCGACCGCGCTGTTCAACTCCGGCACGAACGTGGGCGCGATCGTGGCGCCGGCGGTAATTCCGTTGGTCGCCGACCTGTGGGGTTGGCGTGCGGCCTTCGTTGGCGCCGGTGTCGTCGGGCTTTTGTGGCTCGCGCTGTGGATCCCACTCTACGAAATTCCGGAGCGTAGCCGTCGGCTACACGCTTCCGAGCTCGCGTACATTCAGAGCGACCGCGAGGTCGAGACCACCACGAAGATGAGCTGGGGCAGCTTGCTGAAATACCGGCAAACCTGGGCCTTCGTTGCGGCAAAGTTCCTGACCGACCCGGTGTGGTGGTTCTTCCTGATCTGGCTACCGGACTTCTTCAAGAAGACGCGCGGGCTCGACATCAAGCATAGCTGGGTGCACCTCGTCCTCATCTACTCCATCGTCACTGCGCTGAGCGTCGTGGGCGGCTGGCTGCCCGGCTACTTGATGCGCAAAGGCTACACGCAAAGCGGCGCCCGTAAGACGAGCATGCTCGTGTTCGCGTTCGCGGTGCTGCCCATCTTGGCGGTGACGCAGGTCGGAGACTGGAGCGCGGTGCTGCTGATCGGCCTCGCCGGCGCGGCGCATCAGGCTTGGAGCGCCAACCTGTTCACCAGCGTCTCGGACGTATTCCCCAAGCGGGCGGTGGCGAGCATCGTGGGCATCGGCGGCATGGCCGGCTCGTTCGGCGGCATCTTGTTCCCGCTGTACTCTGGCAAACTGCTGGATCGCTTTCAGACCACCGGCAACGTGACCGCTGGCTACGCCATCCTGTTCGCCATCTGCGGCTTCGCCTACTTGGTCGCGTTCGTCATCAACCACCTACTGGCGCCGCGCTTCGCGCCTCTCGAAATGCAGGAAAATACAGGCCGGTAGAGCCCTTCCGCACAGTAGCCGCGTAAGTAGGCACGCGTTTGGTGATCGAATCAGTCGCCGGCTGCATAAAGACAGACGGCAGTGAAAGAGCTCGGCAATTTTCCGTGGAATCACCCCGGCCGAATTCTCGCGGCCGGGGCGCCCTCGCCGCGCCGGATTTCGCGCTATCCTGGGCGGTGGACACGACGCCCGGTCTCGTTGCGACCTTTCATGCGAAGCACGGCGATGCACAGCGGCGGGCGTAAGCGACGGCAGACCTTTGCCGTCGCTTTGCTGGCGCTAGCCGCGCTGGGCGGCTGCTCGGCGCGCACCCTCGACCCTCCGGACGCGCAGGGCGGCAACGGCGCGGGCTCGGCGCCGGGCGGCATCGTCATCGAACCCACGGGGCGCTGCAGCGACCAGTCCCTGCTCAAGTGCCGTAAGGTGGATTGCCCGGCCGACAGCGTGCCCTCGACCACCTCCGTGAGCGGCAAGGTGTACGACCCCGCGGGCAAGGTGCCGCTCTACAACGCGGTCGTCTACGTCGCAGAAGACAAGGCGCTCGTGGACTTGAACGACCGCGCGCAGTGCGAAGACTGCGGGGTGCACTTCCCGCAATTCGGAGCACTCGCGGTCGCGCTCACGAAGCCGGACGGCAGCTTCAAGCTGACGGACGTGCCCGTCGGTAAAGAAATTCCACTAACCGTCCAGCTCGGTAAGTGGCGGCGCACGGTGAAAATTCCGTACGTCGCGCCCTGCACGAACACCCAGCTCGAACCCGAGCTCACGCGCTTACCGCGCAACTCCACGGAAGGGCACCTGCCCAAAATCGCCGTTACCACCGGCGGCTCGGACGCGCTGGAGTGCCTGCTCCACCGCATTGGGGTGGACGCAGACGAGTTCACCCCGGAGAGTGGCGGCGGGCGCGTGAACCTGTGGGCCGGCTACAACGCCGCCACCTCGATGCTGAGCAGAGGCCAGTCGGTCGCGCTGCCTTCCGCGCACGACCTTTGGGCCGACGCGGACCGCATGCTCGGCTACGACATGATCTTGATGAGCTGTGAGGGCAACGACAACCTGTGGAACCAGCCGGACGATGACGACCTGCCGGAAGGCGTGACGGAACGGCGGACCCCCGCGATGCACCTTGAGGTGCGCAAGTACGCCGACCTCGGTGGCCGCATCTTCGGCTCGCACTGGCACCACCGCTGGATCAACTCGGGCGAAACCACCCCCGACAACCAGTACCCGAAGGTCGCCGCGTTCTCCAAGACCTCGGCGCGTCCACCACCCCTGGACAACTCTCGCTCGAGAAAGCCGAACACTCGGTGGACACGGTGGACGACAGCATGGCCCAGCGGTGGATCTACGGGACCGACTCCGGCGCGGACGAGAACAACGAGCGCTCGCCCGACATGGTGCAGTACTTCTCGTTCACCACGCCCGTGGCGCAGAAGGAGTGCGGGCGCATGGTGTTCAGCGACGTGCACGTCACGTTCGGCGGGGGAAACCTCGCGAGGGAGCCGTTCCCCACGCGCTGCAACGTGAGCCCGACCGCGGAGCTCTCCCCGCAAGAAAAAGCCCTCGAGTTTATGATCTTCGATTTGTCTTCCTGCATTCAAAAGGAAGACGACGCAATTTCGATTCCGATTCCGCCCGTCAAATAACTCGCAACCACAACTTCCGCGACTTTCGAGAGAATCCGATGGCCCAAGCCCTCCGCGATCAGCAATTGGTATTTTCCGGCACGACGGCCCACAGAGGCCGCAAAATCTCGGTTTCACCGGGAAACAGCGCGGTCTCGCACCTCAATTACGGCCGCATCCTGCTGGACAGCGGCACCCCGAGCGCCAGCTTCGAAACTGGCGGCCGCGAGACCGCGCTTCTTTGCATGCACGGCGGCTGCAGCGTGGTGGTGGACGGCGCGCGCCACGTGCTCGGGCAGTACGACGCCATTTACGTGCCGCGCGGCTCGAGCGTTGAGGTGACGACCGACTCGAACGTAGACTTGGTGGAGTGCGCGGCCGAAGTGGACGGTGACTACCCGCTCCAGCTCGTGCCGTACGCGGAGGTGAAGCAAAACCCCGCGCAGAAGTTCACCGCCGGCGGTCCCGCAACGTCGCGTGACCTGAACATCGTCATCGGGGACAACGTGAAGGCCGGTCGCATCTTGATGGGCTTCACGAAGAGCCAGCCCGGGAACTGGACCAGCTGGCCTCCGCACGAGCACACGGAGCTGCTCGAAGAGGTGTACGTGTACTTCGACATGCCGGCGCCGGCCTTCGGCATTCAGCTCGTTTACACGGATCCGCAAACCCCCGAGCTCGTGAGCATCGTGCGGGACGGGGACGCGGTGCTCATGCCCGCCGGCTATCACCCCAACGTCGCCGCACCGGGGCACGGCATCAACTTCATTTGGATGATGGCCGCGCACCGCGAGGTAGAAGACCGCAAATTCGGGGTCGTGAACGTGCAGCCCGGCTTCGACCAAGCGGGCTCCGGCTTGGAAGCGAGCCACAAAAAATGAGTGACTTGTTTCGGTTGGACGGCAAAGTGGCGCTCGTCACGGGCGCCTCCGCCGGCATCGGGGCCGCGATCGCAGAAGCGCTGGCCGAGCACGGAGCCGACGTCGCCTGTCACGGAAACTCGCGCCCCGCGGATGCGACGGCCGCGCTCGTCAAAGCCAAGGGCCGAAAGAGCGCGGCCGTGTCCGGAGATCTGAGCGACCGCGCCACGCCAGCCCGCTTGGTCGCAGATGTGCTCGAGCGCTTCGGCCGCGTGGATATGCTCATCAACAACGCCGGCATCATTCGCCGTGCTCCCGCCGTCGATCACTCGGACGAAGATTGGGACGCCGTCATCGGCGTGAATCTGACGAGCGTGTTTTCGCTGTGCAAGCTGGTCGGCAAACACCAACTCCTGCAAGGCTCGGGCAAGATTGTGAACATCGCGTCGCTGCTGTCTTTTCAAGGCGGCCTCACCGTGCCGGGTTACGCGGCCGCCAAAGGCGGCGTCGCCCAGCTCACCAAAGCGCTCGCCAACGAGTGGGCGGGCCGCGGCGTGAACGTGAACGCGATCGCGCCTGGTTACGTAGAAACGGACAACACGGCGGCGCTGCGGCAAAATGCCGAGCGCTTCCGGCAGATCTCCGAGCGAATTCCGGCCGGGCGTTGGGCGACGCCGCGCGATATGGCCGGCGCGGCGGTGTTTCTATGTTCGCCAGCCGCCGACTACGTGCACGGCCATGTGCTCACGGTGGACGGCGGGTGGATGGGGCGCTGAGATGACTCGCGAAGCAACGCTAGAGCAATTGGAACAGAAGGTCCTCGTGCCGGTCGTGCGCGCGCCATCGGCCGAGCTCGCCGCGCTCGCGGTCGAGGCAATTCTCGAAGGTGGCATCTCCATCTTCGAGATCACACTCACGGTGCCGGGCGCGGTGTCGCTCATCGAGAGCTTGTCGAAGCGCTTCGGGGCACGGGCGCTCATCGGCGCAGGAACGGTGCTGACGGTGGAGCAAGCTCGTGCCTGCTTGGGCGCGGGGGCGAGCTTCGTCGTCAGTCCCGGCTTGGATTTGCCGACGGTCGAGCACGTGCTGAAGCAAGGCGTCCCGATGATGCCGGGCGCGCTCACCCCGACCGAGGTGATTACGGCCTGGAAAGCGGGCGTGGACATGGTGAAGATTTTTCCCTGCTCGGCAATGGGCGGCGCGAAGTACCTCAAGGCGCTGAAGGGCCCCTTGCCGCAGGTGAAAATGCTCCCGACCGGCGGAGTGAACGCCGCCAATGCGCCGGAGTATTTGGCGGCGGGCGCGGCCGCGCTCGGCATCGGGTCGGAGCTGGTGGACGCGCAAGCGCTCGCGGCCGGCAAGGTGGACGTCATCACCGCGCGAGCCAGAGAGCTGGTGGACGCGGTCGCCGCTCACCGCGCGCGCTGAGCATCCAGCTCTTTCAAGTACTCGCAGACTCGCGCCTCCACGGCGCTCGTCCCGGGCGCGAGCCATCGGTACGTCTCCACGCAGGCCCAGAGAGCGCGCAGGCAGTCGGCGGCGTCGTAGCGAGCGACGGTTTCGCGTAGGCGCTCGGCAAGCTCCGGCGACGTCGTCTCCACGCGTCGCACGCCGCTCGGGCGCGCTCCTGCTCGTTGCAAGCCGAGCGGGCCGAGCACGCGACCGCGGAGGAAGTCCAGCGTGCTCAGGGCCTCGAAGAGCTCACCGCGCCCGATCTTGGTCGCCGCGTAGTGCACCCAGGTCCAAAACCTTCGGGCGAGCCAAGCCCCGTCCGGCGACGGATACTCCGCGACGCCTTGGGCGAGCGCCGCCGTGGCGCGTGCGTCTCGCTCCCAGAGCACCGCCGGGTCTTCCACCCGGTCGGCCAAGTCCAAAGGTTCTACGAACTTGAGATCGACGTGCAGGAGCGGCGCGTCGTACAGGCAGATGAGGAGGCGCGGCTCCCCCACGTGCTCGCCCGTGAACTGAGCCAGCAGAGTGCCGAGCGACGCCGCGAGGGCTTCTCGTTCGGCCATGACCGTCGCGTAATGCGTCGGCTCCACCACGATGATCAGGTCCAGATCGCTGAACTCGTCGACCTGGTTTTGTAGGTACGAGCCGCCCGCCAGCACCGCAACCAACCGCGAGTCTTGGCTCAATTTCGCGAGAAGGCGGGTCAGGAACGCCCGCGGCTCGGGCCCCAAGGAAGAAGCCAATTCCATCGCGCCCAAGCTAGCACGGGCGCCACGAAGGCCTTACGTTCACCCCCATGCGTGACGTGGCGCTTCTGGTCTATGGGGCGGTCGTGGTCGCCCGGCTCGGCCTCTCCTGGTTGAACTTACGGCACCTTACCCGCCGCGGTCACGAGGTGCCGGCGCTGCTCCGCGCGGAGGTCGACGCGGAAAAGCTGGAAAAGATCAGCCGCTACACGGGGGAGCGCGCCCGCTTCGGCTTGGTGCACTCCTTGGTGTCTGCGGTCGTGACCGGGCTGTTCCTCTTCGGCGGCGGGCTCGGTGCTTATGACGCCTGGGTGCAAGGGCTCACGCATTCGTTCGTCGGCAGCGGCGTGCTGTTCGTGCTGGGCCTGCTCGTCGCGGGCGCGCTGCTAGAGATCCCGTTCCAACTCTATGGGGACTTCCGGATCGAGCAGCGCCACGGCTTCAATCGCCAAAGCTTCGGGCTGTGGTGGAGCGACTGGCTGAAGAGCACGGCCCTGTCATTGGTCCTCACGAGCTTGCTCGCCGCGGGGGCGCTGGCCCTGGTTCAGGCGGCGCCTGGCACCTGGTGGCTGTGGGTCACGGCGCTCGTTGCGGGAGTGAGCTTGCTCATGACCTTCCTTTCGCCGTACGTGATCGAGCCGTTGTTCCACAAAATGGAGCCGCTCGAAGTAGCAGGACTATCGGACGGAATTCGCGCGATGACGGAGAAGGCGGGCGTGCACGTTGGCCGGGTCCTGAAGGTGGACGCGTCGCGTCGTAGCTCGCACTCCAACGCGTACTTCACCGGGCTAGGCCGCGTGAAGCGCGTCGTCTTGTTCGATACGCTGCTCTCTCAAATGAGCCACGCGCAAATCCTCGCGGTGTTGGCGCACGAGCTTGGACACTGGAAGAAGCACCACGTCTTGGTGCGCATGCTGGTCATGCTCGCGCTGCTCGTCGCCGGCGCGTACCTGGCTTTTTCGCTCGTACCCAGCGCGGCCCTGCCGGAGCTCGTGGGGCTTTCGGCGGCTTCCTTCCCGGCCCGCATCGTCATCTTGCTCGTCGCCGCGTCCACCCTGCTGTTCCCGCTCACGCCCCTGTTTTCGGCGTGGTCTCGCCGCGACGAGCGCGAGGCGGATCGTTTCGCGGTGGAGCTGCACGGCCACGCACGGGACCTGGCCGACGCGCTCGCCAAGCTCGGGACCGAGAATCTATCCAACCTCCATCCGCACCCGCTTTATGCGAAGTTCTACTATTCGCATCCGCCGTTGGTGGAGAGGATCGGCACGTTGCGCGCCCTCGCCTAGGGCGCGGCCGTAACCGTCAAGTCGTCGAACGCGACGCTACCTTCCGCCACGCCCAGCGCCACGCCGCCGTTCGAGATGAGCGGGTCGCACATGGCCGGCGCGCCGATGGGCGTGCCGTCCAACGTGAGCGAAGCGGTCGTGCCCTTGACCGTGACGCCGACCGTGTACCAAGTACCGGCCTTGATCTCGGGTTTGGGCGATGGCGTCACGATGTCTTCCGTCGAGCCGTTCGCGCGACCGCGAAGCTTGAACTTGCCTTCGGCCATCTCGATGAACAAATACGTCTTCGCGTCCTTGAAGCGCACCACGATTTGCGCGCCGGATTCCGCGTCCGCGAGCTTCACCTTCACCGTGAGCGCGACGTCCGTCCAAGACGTTTTGCCGCCGACCGCAAACTCGAGCTCGGCAACCGCCGCCGTGGGCTGGTAGACCTTGGTCGCGCCGTCGGCGACGATGGCCCATTCGCCGGGCATCAGGTCCTCGTTCCAAGGCATGAAGCCGTCCGCCGTTCCGTCCTCGAAGGTTTCGGACAGAGGTAGAGAGATGGTCGGCGTACCGCCGGTGGAGCTCGTTCCGCTCGTACCGCTGCCGCTACCGCTCGTGCCGGTTCCGCCTCCCGCTCCGCTACCGCTGGTCCCCGCGGTGCCGGCCACGCTAGGGATGTTGCCAGCGCTGTTGCCAGTGCCACTGCTCGTCCCGGCGGCGCTCGGCTGGCCGCCAGTGGTAGACGACGTGCCCCCCGTGGCCCCGGTCGCGCTGGTTCCGCTCGCAGAGGGCGCGTTTCCCGTGCTGGACCCGGGCGGCCCGCCGTCGACTTCCTCGGCAGCGCAGGCAGCCAAGGTAGCCCAACAGCAGACGACCATCGGTAGTCGCGGGAACATCCCCGTGTCATCCCGGAAGGGGGGTCGATCGATCACGAGGCGAGACAGATCTCTTTTCGGGGCACTCAGCGTGATTGGATATCTGCGTCGCCGCTAGACGACCGGCTCGCCCGCCGCGGCTGGTAGCGCTTCCACAAGCTCAGCGACGAAGTTGAAACGGAACGTGCTTGCCCGGGGCCACGAACGGACGCGGCGCGCGCAGGCGCTTGTGCAAGTACGCGATGTAAGCCGCGCGTTCGCGCTCGGCCGCGTCCGCACCTTGCGTCGAGAGCCACGCGTCCGGCACCCGAGCGAGCGCCCGCGAGAGCGTCTCGCGAGTCAGCGTCGCCGCCAACGCGTCGTCGGCCGCGACCAGCTCTGGCTCGGAAACCTGCATGAGGTGTGTGGCGACGACCGTACCCGGCTCGCGCGGCGACTGTTCGGTGACCGCGCGCCAGTCGTGATGAAAGTTCAGCGCCGCGCCGTGATCGATGAGCGAAATTTTTCCCGCTTTGATCATCAGGTTCGGGTTCTTCGCGGTGCGGTCTGGATTCTGCACGAACGCGTCCAGCCAGACGATGCGCGCGGCGAGCGCAGGATCGATGCGCGATGCGTCCGCGGCCGTAACGTTACGAAAGCCCTCCAGGTAGCGAAAGCCGAGGTTCAGTCCCGCGCTCTTCGTCAAAAGGTCACGCAGCTCTTCGTGCGGGTCGTCGCTCGGAACGGCCTCGGGAAGCTCCACGAGATAGCGCTCTGGGGTCGAGAGCCCGAGCGCCTCCGCGAGCGCGCCGACGACCACCTCCGCCACGAGCGGCAGCGCGCCTTCCGCGGAGCCGCAAAGTTTGACGACTACTTTCTCGCCGTCCGCCAGCGCGAGCACCGGCCAAGAGCTACCGCGGAAGGTGGACACGACGCGCTGCACGTGCAGGCGCGACCGCAGCTCATTCACCGCGTGACCACGATCGGCTCGCCACGGGTGACGATCATCGTGTGCTCGAACTGCGCGCCGACGCTGCCGTCCGGCGTGCACAGCGTCCAACCGTCGTCCGCCTCGTAAATGCTGGTCGCGCCGGTGGTCAAGAACGGCTCGATGGTGATGACGAGCCCTTCGTGCAACACGTCGTGGTTCCCGCGGTCGAAGGTGTTCGGCACGTTCGGGGGCTCGTGGATGTTGCGGCCGACGCCGTGCCCGCACAAATCGCGGATGACGCGGAAACCTGCGCGCTTGGCCCGGCGCTCCACCGCGCGGCCAATGTTTCGGATGGGCGCGCCAGCGCGCACTTCGCTCATCGCCTCGCGGAGCGCCTCACGCGTCGTGAACAGCAGGTTGCGCAGCTTGGGGGCGACGTTGCCGACCGGGTAGCTGGCGCCGCTGTCTGCCCAGTAGCCGTCGAGCTCCGCGGACACGTCGATGTTCACGAGATCGCCGTCCTTGAGCTTTCGATTCGAGGGGATGCCGTGAGCCAGCTCGTCGTTCACGCTGATACACGTGGTGCCGGGGAAGTCGTAGGCCAGCTGCGGCGCCGAACGTGCGCCGTGACGCCGCAAGACCTCGCGCCCAATCGCGTCCAGCTCGCGCGTGGTGATGCCGGCCGCCACTTGAGCGGCCATGGCGTCGCGTGCCTCGGCGACAGCGGCGCCGGCGCGCTTCAAACCCTCTACGTCGTGCTGACCGTCGATGGACATACGCGCAAGGGTAGAATCGAAGCGCGCCCTGCGCCAAATTATGCCGATTTAGTCGTTTGGAACGAGGATATCGTCGTCCGTTTCGGCGAGCTTGTCCGGGCCACGCGAGACGACGGTGGCGTCGTCCCCCTCGCACTTGATGACCCAAGGCTGGTCCCAGGCGTCGGCTTTGGTCGACTTGCTCTTGTCCAGCGCGCCCTCTGCGATGAGCTCTGGGACGGTAGGGCAGTCGCGGTTCCCGAGCGCCCACCAGACCTTCACCGCGCTGCGAAGCGACTGCGCGTTCGTGCGCGTGAGGTCGATGTCGTTCTTCTTCTTGATCTTGACCACACCGACCGTAACCGCGGCCGAGAGCATGGCGATGATCGCGATCGCGACGACGATCTCGATCAGGTTGAAGCCGCGAGCGCGGCGACGAGCGTATCCTCTGCGACGTTTCGATGAGGTGACTTGCATGCTCGCGCTACAGCAAGCGGCATGCCTTCGCGGAACTGCGCGGAACTTCTTCGCCCGCTCCGCCAGGCACGACAGACTGACAGGCAAACGTGCGAGCGCGCTGTCAAGGTGACAGCACGGACGCGGCGACGAGCGCGACCGTTACCCGCAGCGGTACGGTGACGGCGACCACGAGGCTCAGCGTCCCCGGCAAGCTGAGACGGCTCCGCGAAAGGCGCGGCAGGAAGCGCCATGCCAGCGCCAAGATCAGGGCGCCGTCCAACGCCGCGAACCCGGCGCCCACGGCCAGCTCCCGGAGCGGTAGCGTGAAGTGTCCGGCGCCGCCCCGAACCGCCGAGACCAGCAGAGCCCCGGCGAGGAGCGAGACGCCGACCGAAAGCAGGTAACCGGGCAGCGCGACGGCCGCCGCGCGCCTCGTGGTGCGCGGCAAATCCGCGCTGAGCAAGCCCGGAGCCAGCGGGTGCGCCCACACCACGAAGGCCAACAGCAACGCGGAGCCGCTCGCGGCCGGCGCGGTTGCGCGCGCCAAGGTCCCCCACAGCAGGTGGCTCTTCTGGGCGGCGTCCAGATCCAGCGCCGCTTGCAAGCTCGTCCACGCGCCCATCAGGCTAGCGAAGGCGGGCACCGCGATCGCGAAAAGGCGGCAGAATCGGCAAGGGTCTCGGTTCACGGCGCCGGCATCCAATCACGAGCGGGCTTGCCAGGCCAGCGGCCTTGCGCCGCCACGTCCGCGCGCATTCCCCACGTTGAGCCAAAGGCTCCGGGCGTGTAGCGTCGGGGTTCGATGATTCTCAAGACTGGCACCATCGAGCGCTTGCGGGACGCGCTGTTGCAGAGCGGTCGGCGCCCCAGCGTCGTGTTGTCCTCCGCGTACGAGACGCTCACCCGCGAAGGCCTGCTCAGCCCGGAAGAAGCGAACGCGCTCAGCCGCGTGGACCCGCTCGCGGAAGCGATGTTCTTGATGATGTCCGCGGACGGCGTGGTCGCCGAGGCCGAGCGGGACGCGGTGCGCGGCGCGATTCGCGGGCTTACCGACAACCTGCTCCGAACCGGCACCATCAACGTCATGCTCGAGAGCTACGCGGAGCGCCTCCGCGAGCAAGGTCGCGACGCACGGCTGCAAGAGATCGCCTCCGAGATCGCGGAAGAGACGAGCGAGGCGGAGGGAGCCTTCGCGCTATCCGCGGCGGTGGCCCTCGCGGACGACCAAATCACGGCCGAAGAAAACGAGCTCATCAACCAGCTCGCGGAATGGTTCGGCATCTCGCCCGAGCGCGCGGGTGAAATCTTGGATCAGTTGGAAGAAGACGGCGACACCTGAGCGGCGCGTTCGCTGACGCTCAGGCAGCCGAGCTCGTCGGCTGGGGAAATGTCCACCCGGCCAGTGTAGAGCGAAGCCTCCAGCAGGTGTCTGCGAAACAGCTCGATGGCGAGTGACTCGCGGCGCACGTCGAACGAGCGGGGGCGGTGACCTTCGAGCACGAAGGGGCACGCCGAGACCGCGGGTGGCTTGCCCTTCTGGAGCGTGAGCCGAGCGAAGAAGCTCTGCCGCGTCCAGGGGCGATCCTGATGGCCTGCGAAAGCGAGGTTACCGAGGCTGTAGAGAATCGGACGACCCGCGACGTGACCTATCCCCTGCGGCACGTGCGGGTGGTGACCGATCACGGCGTCGACGCCGAGCGCCATCATCTGCCGCGCGAACCGTTTCGCGCGCTCGGTCGGCGCGTGAACGTACTCTTCGCCCCCGTGGTAGCTCACGAGCACGAAGTCGTACTCCCGCCGCGCCCGCTCGACGTTCGCGGATAGCCGGGGCACGTCCGCCCAAGCCACGAGCTCACGCGCGGCGTGCGTGGCGAACGGCGGCTGGTTCCACACGTGTGTCACCGCGAACAGCGCGACGCGGAGGCCGTTGACGCGCAGCACGTACGGCCGATATGCCTGCTGCGCGTCGCGCCCGGTGCCCACGAAGCCCACCCCCGCGCGCTCCAAGTGGGTCATGGTCTCCAGCAGCGCGCTCCGCCCGTAGTCCCAGGCGTGATTGTTGGCGGTAGAAACGACGTCGACCCCAGAGAGCGAAAGCGCCTCGGCGCCGCCGGGCGGTCCTGTAAAGATCAGCCGATGATACGGCGACTGCGTCTCGCCGTTTTGATCGCTGAGCTGCGACTCCAAGTTCGCGAAGCGAACGTCGGCGCTGGTCCATGCTTCGCCCAACCCCGCGAGCGGCGCGTACGTCCCGTCGCGCAAGATCTGCTGCCCGCATTCGCGTCCGAGGTTCACGTCGCCTCCCACCGCGAATACGACGCGCGGCTCCGGCTCTGGCTCTGGCTCTGGCTCCGGCTCCGGCGGGACGGGAATGGGCACGAGTACCTCCGCCGGCTGCACGCTCGCGAGCGCTCTCATGGAAGGCACCCGCGGCGGTGACTTGGCCGACTCGCTCTCGCTGCGACTGCACGCAGCACAGGGCGCGGCCAGGGCGATGCAGAGGACTTGCGCGAGCGAGCGGGCCAGCAAGGGTCGAACAATGCCATTTTGGCCGAAAGGCTGAACGTTGACGAATCTATTTGCGCGGCGCTCCCTCTCGATTTACTTGGGGTTTTGTGAAGATCGCAGTCGTTGGGTCTGGCTACGTGGGTCTCGTGGCAGGTGCGTGCTTCGCGGATTCTGGCACGCACGTGACCTGCGTGGACGTGGACGAGCGCAAGCTCGAGAAGCTGCGTAGCGGCGAGGTCCCGTTCTTCGAGCCCGGTTTGGCGGAGCTCGTGAAGCGCAACTGGCCCCACCGCTTGGACTTCAGCTCCAACCTCGCCGACTCAATCCGCGGGCGAGACGTCGTGTTCGTCGCGGTCGGCACGCCACCGGCGGAGGACGGCTCCGCAGATCTCTCGCACGTGCTGAAGGTCGCCGAGCAGGTCGCCAAGGCCGCCGAGCACGACCTCGCGCTGGTGCTCAAGAGCACGGTGCCGGTCGGCACGAACGCCCGCGTGCGCAAGCACATCGAGCCGCACGCCAAGCACAAGCTCATGGTGGTCTCGAACCCCGAGTTCTTGAAGGAAGGCGACGCGCTCTCCGACTTCTTGAAGCCCGACCGCATCGTCGTCGGCGCGGACGACGAGCGCGCGTTCGAGCTGCTCTCCCGCCTGTACGCGCCGTTCAACCGGCAGCGCAACCGCCTGCAGCGCATGAGCCCGAAGAGCGCGGAGATCGTCAAGTACGCGTCGAACGCGCTGCTCGCGACGAAGATCTCGTTCATGAACGAGATCGCCGAGCTGTGCGACGCCGCCGGCGGCGACGTGGAGCAGGTGCGCTTGGCCGTCGGCTCGGACGAGCGCATCGGTATGCAGTTCCTCTACCCCGGCCTCGGCTTCGGCGGCAGCTGTTTCCCGAAGGATCTGCGCGCACTGGTCAGCACCGGTAACGACTACGGCGTGAAGATGGAGGTGTCCGAGGCGGCAGTGCGCGCCAACGAGGGCCCGCCGGAAATGCTCCTCAAGCACATGGAAAGAGACTTGGGCGGCCTCTCCGGCAAGGTGATCGCGATCTGGGGCTTGGCGTTCAAGCCGCGGACGGACGACGTGCGAGAAGCGCCTGCGCTCAAGCTCATCGCGGAGCTGCGGAAGCGGGGCGCCACGATCCGAGCCGCGGATCCGGAAGCGCTGGGCACCGCGCGGGAGGCGCTAGAGCGCAGCGGGGACACCCCCGGCGTAGAGCTGTTCGAAAGCGAGTACGACGCGGTCAAGGGCGCGGACGCGCTGGTCATCGCGACGGAGTGGAACGAGTACCGCTCACCGGATCTGCCCCGCGTGAAGCAGCTCATGCGTGGCCGTCACTTGTTCGACGGACGCAACGTGGTCGTGCCCGCGGCGGTCGTGGACGCCGGTCTGCGTTATCGCGGCATGGGTCGCCCCGCCGAGGGTTGATGCAACCCGAAGCGAGCGAGTCGGGAGCGCTGGGCGGAGCTCAGCGGCTCAAGGCGGTCCTGCGCCCAATCATGGGCGTCCTCGCCGCGCTGTTCGTCGGCGTCGCGATTTGGGACCTGAAGCGGCGCTGGCAGCCTGGCGTCGTGGAGGTGAACTACGGCTTAGCGGCGCTATCCATGTTGCCGCTCGCGGTCGGCTGCGTGCTGCTCGGGCTCGGGTGGGTGTGGCTTTTGTCGCGCATGAGCGGCGTCCGCATTCCGGTGCTGCCGGCGATGGCGATTCACCTAGAATCACAGGCCGCGCGCTACACACCCGGTAAAGTCGGGCTGCCGCTGGTGCGCATTCTCGGCGCGGAAAAGCTCGGTACCACGGGGCGCATCGCCGGCTCGTCGGTGTTCATCGAAGTCCTCTGCTTCGTGGCTACGGGCGGCGTGCTCGGCCCGCTCGTGTTGGCGCTTTCCGGCAACTTGTTCGGTCGGCTCACCGAGGCGCTCGGCGTGGTGGGCATTTTGCTCCTCGCCGGATTCGTCGTCGCTCTGCTGGTGCTGCTGCTGCTGGATCGCCGGCACCTCCCACAGAAGGCTCGAGACGTTCTGAAGCTCGATGGAGTGGGACCGCTCGTGCCGGCCGTACTGCCCCTCATTCACGCCGGTTACTGGCTGACCTGGGCGGTGCACGGCTACCTGACGAGCCGCGCCGTGCATGCGCCGGTGGACGTCTCGCTGGCGAGCATGGGCTTTTACGTGCTCGCGCCCGTCATGGGCTTCCTGGCCCTCGCCGCGCCGGGCGGGCTCGGAGTGCGCGAAGCCGTCGTGTCGATTGCGCTGTCAGCGTCGATAGGACCTGCGGCGGCGCTCTACGCCGCTCTCATCTCGCGCGGCACGTCGGTGCTGGTGGACTTCGGGGTTTGGATGGCGTTCCGCCCATTCCGCGACAGGGGCGCCCGGACGCAGAGATGACGTGTGCCAGTAAGCCTTGGCACAGCACCGCCAATAGTCCGTAACCGTTGGCATCTTCGTGGACTGGGCGTGGCACAGCCCTTGCTGAATCATGGCGAGGTCATCGCATGAGCCAGCTAGCTACTCTCGCCCGCTTCGTCGGAAGCACGTTGTTCGCGCTCGCGCTCGGCAGCGCCTGCGGCGGCAAGAGCTTCGAAGCGGACGGGGACGATGACGGCGGCAGCAGTGCCGGCGGCACCTCTAGCCAGAGCGGTACTAAAGCGACTGCCGGAAAAGCTCAAGGCGGCGTCGGCACGGGCGGAACGATGGTCACGGTGGCGGGCACCACGAGCACGAGCGGGACGGGCAGCGGCGGCGCGGTGACCGGTCGGTGCAGCGGGCCACCCGAAGTGGGCCCGTGCGAAGCTGCGCAGCCGGCTTGGTACCACGACGAGAGCACCGGAATCTGCCGACCCTTCACGTACGGGGGATGCGAGGGCAACGCCAACCGTTACGATTCGCTCGCGGCTTGCCAAGATGCCTGCAAGACCGGCCCGAACTACGACGCCTGCAACGCGCCCAGCGAGTGCGTCGTTGCCGGCACCGGGTGCTGCGGGGTTTGTGATTCGCCCAGCCTGACCGCTCAGGATTTCATCGCGTACAACCGCAAGTACGCGCCCCTGCTGCAGTGCGCCGTGCCGCTCGGGCTGCCCCTGCCTGACGAAGACACCGCCGGCGCGCCTATCGCCTGCGCGCCGTGCCCCCCCGTCGCGGACGGCGCGCTCGAGTACTTCGTGCCGGACTGCGTCGAAAGCCAGTGCCGCGTGCTGGATCTGCGAGATCCGCAGTTCACCGCCTGCATGGCGGACGAGGACTGCAGCTTCCGCTACGGCACGAGCTGCTGCCAGACTTGCAACGTCGCCGACGCGATCCCGCTGCGCACGGACGCGAAGCTCGAAGCGCTGCTGTGCGATGGCGCGGTCGCCTGCGCGGCGTGCCCTCCCGTCGACCTCAAGAGTCGGCCGGTTCCGCTGTGCGGCGCGAGCGGTCGGTGCGAGCTCCGCTACATCGCTTTCTAGCGCAGACGCGTTACGCGGGACGTAACCTCGGCCTCGAAGCGCGCGACGTAGTTTTTGACTAGCTGCGCTGGGTCGGCGCCGTTCAATAACGGCGTGAGGTCCATGCCCCAGATCATGGCCGCTTCTTGGTCGGTCCCGTGAGACTCGAAATACGTGGCGTGCGCGCGGCGCCGGCCGGCGGTCGCCAAGTCGTAGCGCTTGCCACCGGCGATTTGCGAGTCGAACACGCCCATGAGCGCGGCGTGCAAGTTCTCGTGCCGTGACACGGGCATGACGACCTTGTCTTCGTCGCACAGCCAATCCAGATCGCGCCACACCTCGCACCCAACGACACGCTTCGGCCGCGCGTCCGCGGGTAGCTTCAGGCATGCCGCGATCACGCGCAGCGCCACCGCGACGTGCGTATCGTGCTTGTCGGCCAAATTGTGCGTGTACACGACCTCTGGGCGCGTCGCAGAAAGCACGCTGACGAGGTCGCTCGAGACGTCCTCCGGCGCGGCGCTCTTCACCGCGCTGCTCGGATGAGACAGCTGCAGCATCACCGAGTATTCGCCGACATAGGCCGCCTTGCGCTGCTCGCGCTTTCGTACGGCCATCATCTGCTCGTCCGTGTAGTCCTTGTACTCGAAGTCACGCGCGCTCCCGCCGCCGTCCGTCACCACCACGCCCGTGAACCAACGTGACGGGTTCTGGAAGCACTCGACGATCCCGTGCGCGGCCATGAACTCGAGGTCGTCCTGGTGCGCGCCGATCGCGAGGTGGGTCGTGCGCTCGAGTGCGCTTTCGACGTCGCTGCCATCGGGCACGAACACGTCTGCGCCGGTTCGGCTGAGGTTGAGGATCATGGGTCTCTTCAAATCCTGGGAAGGCTCGCCGCGGCGATGGATTGGCCGACGCGGCGCGTGGCTTCGTCGGGCAGGTGGATGGCAAGCCTCGCCGCGAGGCCTGGGTTTTCCCGGCGCAGCACCTCGCGCGCCTTATTCAGCAGCAACTCGCCGCCCTCTCCGGAGGTGACACGCCCGAGCAAGAGCACGTGCTTGAGCGCGTAAAACTCCGCGTAAAGCAGCAAACCGTAGCCCAGGTACACGCCCAGGCTCTCGAAGATCGCGGACGCCCGCGTGTCGCCTTCGAGCATCAGCTTCTGGAGCTGCTTGAGCTTCTCGCCGGGCGACGCGTCCGCGGGCAGCTCCACCCCCGCGCGCTTGGCCAAGCGAATCGCCGCGTCTTGCGAGAAGTAGCTCACGCCCGTGCCCTTGTCGCCGGACCATTCCGTGTCCACCGGCGCGTCTGCGCTCACGTCCACGGGCGCGAAGGCGAGCTCGTTCACCCAACCGGTGATGAGACCGTGCTGGTTCACGTAGCCCGCGGCTTGGCTCGTGCCCATCGCGATACCGAGCACCGAGTCGTCTTTCAGCTCCAGCGCTCCGGCGAGCGCGGTCACGTCTCCATCGTTCGCGACCTCCAGCGGGACGTCGCCCCACTTCTTGGCGATGTCTTGGTAGATGCTCTTGATGCGGGCGTGGAACTGCGCCTCCGGCACCTTGCGGAACAAGGAGGCGATCATGGTGCGGTTGTCGACGTAAATGCCCGCCGAGCTCACCCCAATCGCGTCAATGCGCGGCAAATGGGCCGCCGCCTGGCGGATTGAGTCGTCGATCCCGTCGAAATGATAGTTGGGATCGCTCGCGAGCTTCGGGTGCCACACGGTTTCGCTCGAGAACACCTCCTTGCCGTCGATCACGGCCGCCACTTTGCGATCGCTGCCGCCAGCGTCGAAGCCGATGCGGCACCCGTTCAAGTGGCCACCCACCGACTTGCCGAGCTCCGCCTCCGCCGGTAGCGCGGCTTCTTCCACCGGCTCGATCACGAAGGCCGGCTGCTCGTAAATCTTCGCGAAGAAATCCGCATCGAAGGCGCGCTCTCCACCTTCGCGGTAGCGCGCCGCCAAATGCTCAGCCACGTAGCGCGGACCCGCGACGTACACATGATGGCCGCCACGCTGCCAAAGCAGGAACTTCAGGACCCGCTCCGCCAGCTGTGCACTCTCGGCCGCGCGCTCGTGGCTCGGGGTGAATACGCGCAACGTGTAGTGCGAGACGCTCCCGGCACCTCGGTCGAGGGCCAGGGTCAGCTTCTCCCCACCCTCCCCGAGCGCGCGAGCGTGTTCGCGTAGCGCGAGGTAGAAGGGACGGAAGCTCGAGTCCAAGGGCGGCGCCACGAGCGGAGCCTGGTCGAAGGTGGCGGCGGGCACAGCGGCGGCGGATGCTGTTTTCGACCACAATCTTGGCGCGATTCGCGCCGCTGTCGTGAGCGGCGCGGGAGAGCCGTTCGGGTAAGCCGCGCTACTCGCTGACGACGCCGACTTTGGCCTGGAAGACGAGCTTGCCGGCCTTCGGATCTTGCAACGCGATTTGGTAGTCGTTCGGTACCTCGAAGACGATTTGCGCGGGCGGCGTCATCGGGGCGGAGCCTTTGTCTTTGCCAACGGGCTTGAGGGTGACGCTCGTCGGCGTCTCAGCCGCGATCTCCACCGGGATCTTGTGGAGGGCGACGAGCTTGTTGCCGTTTTGGCGGACGGTGATCCACCACCACTGCTCCTTCTCGTCCTTCTTGAAGCGGTGGCCGTCGGCCGGGAACGCCTTGCGCGCAGAAGCCATACACTCGTTCTTCTTCTTCGCGTCCGCGCCCGCCTTCTTGTCGCACTTCTCTTCTGCGACCTGCTTCGGCTCCGAGTCGTTGAAGGAGAAGAGGAAGACGACGTCCGGCGCAGTCAGGATGTCGGCTGCAGAACGCGAGGGCTTGGGTCCTTCGTCCGCTGCCGGCAACTTCGCCTCCGTCTTGCTTTCCGGACTCGCGGCACCCGGTTCCTTGTCGGTTGCGACTGGCTTCTCGACGGCTTCCGCAGATGTCTCCGGCGATTCGGCTGGTTTGGAACCACCAGCGCATGCCACGACCAACGAGCAGACCCCAACCAACCAAGCAGCTACGAACCCGCGGCTTTGCATGACTGCGATGGATAAAGCATCGGCGAGCGAAACGGAAGCGAACGGCGCGTCAGGGCCGCGTAGACGCGCCCGTGCCGTGAAGAGCACGCCGACCAGCAGCTTGGACAGCTCCTCCCCGGCCGGCGTCCCCGGGAACGCCAGCGGCTCGTCGAGCACGCGGCGCGCGGGCGCCGGCGCGAGCCCCGCCAACGAGAGCAGGGTGACCATGGGGTGAACGCGGACGTCGAAGGTTTTGCTCTGAGAGCCGTCCGCGACGAGCCTGGCCCCGAGCGCGACGTGGCCCGTCCGAAAGCGCTCTCGCGCAGGAGCGACGCGCCGTCTGCGGGGCCTGGCCACCACTCGACCCCGCTTCTGTTTGGAGCTCAGCGAGGTGAGTGTCGCCGGGCGCGTCCAACCCCGCGCGCGGAGCCTCATTCCACCTCAGCCGTTATTTACCATTCGACTGATAATAGGGCGCTTCTTCGGCAAGTTTCGCGTAGTTGTCGCGGCAAAGCCCGGCTTCCGGAGAGTGCGGATGGGGCGGGCCTGAACTTCGTCACCCGTTTGGGTGATTAAAACTTGCGTGCCTCACCCCGTGACCCAGCGCGACGCTGACGGCCGCGCGGCTTATACTTCTGTACCTCTTTGAGGCTACTCGTACCCTCCGTATCCCTGATCGCGATGACGGTCGCGGCGTGCCTTGCCGTGCTGGGGTACCGATTCGCGCGCTTGCCAGGGTGGCGCGACCAACGTTGGTTCTGGCTCATCGCGGCTAGCGCGAGCTCCTATACGGGCTTCAACACGATCGTGACGCTGGACGTACCGACGTGGGTGGCGCGCCTCGGCGCACACGGGAGCTGGGCGTCCTTGTCGCTCCATGTCATCGCCTGGACGCTACACAGCGCCGCCCACTTTCACACCGAGCTCAGCCGGCTGGAGCGCTGGGTGGTGGGTACGGCCGCCGCCGTCGGCGTGTCGGCGTTGCTCCCCGGCTTGCTGCTGCAGGACGCCATCGTCACGCATCAGTTCCTGGGCGTCGTGTACCACGAGCCGGTGCCGACGTTGCTGGGCTCCTTCGCGGCGGCGCCGCTGTACGCGGCCCTTCTCGGACCCGCGGTGCGGTTCCTACGCCACGCGCGCCGGAGCCCGGACGCGCGTCGTTACGCGGCGGGCCTCCTGCTGCTCTGCGTGTGTGGCTTGAACGACTTGCTCGCGTCGACCGGGCAATACTCGCTGCCATACCTGCTGGACGCCGGCTACCTCCTGATGGTCGCCCTCGTGTGGAGCGTGCTCATGGAGCGTTTCACGTCCGCGACCCATCGCCTGGACATGCTCTCGACGCAACTGGAGGGCGTCGTCACGGAGCGCACGCGCGAGCTTGCCAAGGCCCACGAAGCGCTCGCGCAAGCCGAGCGGCTCGCCGCGGTCGGTCGGCTCTCCGCGGGCGTAGCTCACGAGATCAACAACCCGTCCGCGGCGGTGGTCTCGAACCTGAGCTACCTGAAGAGCTCCTTCGCGCGGGGTGAGCTGCCCGCAGACGCGGGCGAGGCGCTGGACGACTCCCTCACGTCGATGGGTAAGATCGCGCGCATCGTGCGGCAGTTGCTGGACACGGGACGCGTCGCGGCCGCGGACTCCTCCATGCGCAGCACGTTCGACGTCGCGCTGGCGATCGACCACGCCGTGCAGACCGCTCGCGCGGCGCTCGGCCGCGAGCTGGACGTCGTGCTGGACGTGCCGCCCACGTACGGGGTCGGCGACCAGCTGATGGTCGAGCAGGTCCTGGTCAACTTGATCGTGAACGGCGTGCAAGCCGCGCCCGACTCACGCAAGCCGCGCGTCCACATCCGCGCGGAGCAGGACACTTCCGCGGTCAAGATCAGCGTATCGGACAACGGGTCGGGCATGACCGAGGGAGTCGCTCGCCGCGCCTTCGAGCCGTTCTTCAGCACCAAACCCTTCGGGCAAGGTACCGGGCTCGGCTTGTCGGTTTCGCTCGGCTTGGCCACGGCCGTCGGCGGTGACCTACGGGTCGCGAGCAGCACCGCGGAGGGAACGACCATGGAGCTTACCGTACGCTCCAGCCTACGCCTCTCGAGCGCGCCCCCGCCGCGCGAAGGCCCGGCTTCACGCCCGGCGCAGCGCTTGTTGGTGATAGACGACGACCCGATCGTGCGTGAAAGCTTGTCGCGCATGCTCGGTCGGACGTTCGACGTCGAGACTGCGACCGGCGTGGGCGACGCGCGTCGCACCGTGAGCGGCGCGCACTTCGACGCCATCTTGTGCGACGTCATGATGGATGAAGGCGGCGGTGAGGCGTTCTACACCTGGCTGAGACGCGAACGCCCGAGCTCGGCCGGTCGCGTTATCTTCGTAACCGGCGGCGTGACGGACGAAGCTTCGCGTCGATTCTTGGATTCGCAGGAGCAGCCGGTACTCTACAAGCCGGTTGACTTGACGACCGTCGAGCGCGCAGTGGGCGAAGTGAGCTTGGGCGTCGCGACCAGCTCTTAGCTGCGCGTGCTATGTTTTCGGCATGGTCGACGCTGAGCGAAGCACGCGCCGCGGCAAAATATTGCCGTTCCTAGTCGGCGGCACCGCGCTGTGCTTGGGCGTCGGCGTCGGGCTCTTCACGATCAAGACGTGTAGCGCGCCCCCGCCGCCGCTGCTTCCGCCCATGACGTCCTCGGTGACGGTCGTGCGTCCCACCCCGGACGTGCTGCTCGCCGTGCGCGACTTGGCTCGCCTCGAGTCGGCCGCGTTTCACATGGAGCGAGTGATAGACCTGAGCGACAAGCAGTCCAAGCTGTGGGGGATGCTCAACACGGAGGACGCCATCTTGCTCGTCGCGGTGGCAGAGGTCACGGCCGGGGTCGACCTGCAAAAGCTCACCGCGGCCGACGTCGTCGTGGACCCCGCGCGGCGCACCGCTCGTATCGAGCTGCCGGCGCCGGAGGTGCTCCACGCCGCGCTCGACAACGAGAAGACCTACGTTCACTCGCGCAAGACGGGCACGCTCGCCAGCCGTAACGAAAACCTGGAGAGCCGCGCGCGCAAGGAAGCGGAGCGCACGCTGATCGAAGCTGCGCGCCAAGCCGGCCTGCTGAAGCGCGCCGGAGACAACGCGCGCCGAACCGTGGAGGCGCTCGTGCACTCGCTCGGCTACGACAAGGTCGAGGTCACGGTGCGGTCGCCGAACGCGCCGACGCCGGCGCCCGCTACTAGCGGATGAGGCAAAGCCCCATTCCGGCCGCGCGCGCCGCCGCGCCGTCCGCGTCGTCGCGATCACCGATGACGAGGCACCGCTCCGGCTCCACGCCCAGGCGCCGCGCCGCGCTCAGGTACCCTTCCGGGTCCGGCTTGAGCTTGCTCGGCCCTCCCTCCTCGCCGTTGGAGACGACGAGGTCGAACAACGTCGTCGCGCCGAGCGCGGCGAGCTTGCCGCTCGCCGGGTAGTCGCTGACCAGCGCGGTCTTGCCGCCGCCGGCGCGGTACTGGGCGAGCGCGTTGAGCAGCGCCTGACGCTTGCTGCGCGCGACCCATTTCAACGGTCGCTCGAACATCCAACGGCGCACCACGCGCTCCACTTCCGCGGCGGGCTTGCCCAGCTTCTTCGCCGCCAGCTCCACCTGGCGCTGGAACGGGCTGGTTCCAACCGCGAGCGCGCTACCAGACTCGGCGCGTAGCTCTTCGTGCGAATGCCGAAAGGTGCGAAGCGTGCGGATCGAGGTCCAGCCGAAGAGCAAGAGCTCCGCCGCCATCGCCAGTTGCACGGGCTTATGGCGATAGAGAGTGCCGTCCAGATCGACGAGCCAAGCGGAGTAGCGAGTGGTTGAGTCGGGGGGTAACACGTAAAATCTTATTCTCGGGCCCGGCCGAAGATTTTGGAGCCGGGCGGGACGGAGCTTACCAGCCACACGTTGCCGCCGACGACCGAGCCCTCTCCCACGACCGTATCCCCACCTAGGATCGTCGCTCCGGCGTAGATGGTCACGTTGTCCTCCAACGTGGGGTGGCGCTGCTTGGCGAAGCCGTCTGGCTCGCACTCGCGCCGGCGCGTGCTGACCGCGCCGAGCGTGACGCCTTGGTAAAGCTTCACGTTCCTGCCGATGCGGCTCGTTTCCCCGACGACGGTGCCGGTTCCGTGATCCAGGAAGAACGCCTCGCCGATGCTGGCGCCCGGATGCAGGTCGATACCGGTCTGGCTATGGGCGTATTCGGCGATGATGCGTGGGATCATCGGCACCCGCTCGCGGTACAGGACGTGGGCGACGCGGTGGGCCGTAATCGCCTCGATGGCTGGGTAGCTGAAGACGATTTCTTCCACGCTGCGCGCAGCGGGATCTCCTTCGAACGCAGCCACGACGTCCGTGTTCAGCATGCGGCGCACGTTGGGTAGCTCGCGAAACAGCCGCAGCACGACCTCCTCGGCCCAGCCGGCAGGAAAGCCGCCTTGGGCGCGCCCCACGCCGGTCTCGTAGGTGAGGGCTCGGTCGATCTGCTCTACGAGCATCTCGTACGCGGGGTAGAGGTGCTCACTCACGGCGAAGCGCAGGTTCTCGCGCCGCAGGGAGCGGAGGCTGTAGAAGCCGAGGTAGATCACCGGCTTGATGTGGTTGTACGCCTCCACGACGGCGCGCTTGTTGGGCAGCGCCGCGCTCTCCAAGTTGTTGATCTCCTGCGGACCGTCGTAGCTGCCCACGACGTCGTCGATCGCCAACTCGAGGTCTTGAGTACGGAGCGTGTGGTGCATGTCGGCCGCCGCCTGGAGTTTACGCGGGTGCTGGCTATCGGCAATTGGAGGCATGGTGCTGCGCGGGGCTCGCCCCCCCGAGAAAGCCGCTAATTCGTGTGCGCGACGACGCCGAGCGTGGTCGTGAACTGGCTGCCCGCGTGATCGCGCACGTCTTTGTTGAAGATAGTGCGGCTGGCCCAATCCAGGCGATTGTCCAAACGGATCGTCAAGAAATCCGACGGCAGGTAGTCCAGCGTGAGCGTCCCCCCGACGAGGTTCATCTTGTACTGTTGATCGCCCACGGGAGCGGCGGCGGCGCGCCCGTAACCGGTGATGAAGCCCGCGTTGTCACGGAAGTACTCGCCGCGAGCGCCGATGCCGAACCGCTCGACCACCGCCACGCGCGCGCCGAGCATGAACCCGAAATAGGTCTCGTTCGAGAAATCCGCGGTGTCGCCCTTGCGCAGGCTCTCTACGCCGAGGTTCGCGTTGAGGACGAGCCTGAGGCGCTCGACCGGGTTTGCGGTGACGACCAGGTCGATGAGGTGGCGGAGGCCCTTGGTGTTGGTGTTCGCACGGTCGACGACGCCCCTGTCCAAGCCTTCGTCGATCACGGCCTGGCGCGGCCGGGACGCGGCGGAGGCGACGCACGCCACCGCGTTGGCCGAGAACTCCGTGCCCGGGCCGCAGTTGATGGTCGCGAGGTCGTCCCGCTCCGGGCCGCCCAAATATCCAACGGACGCGCCGAGCAGGTCTCCGCCGTCGTCGTTCCTGACGTGGAAGTTGAGCTGCGCGCCCAGGCTCTTGCCGACGTTGTTGTCGATGGTGTTGTTCCAGCCGTTGACGGCCAAAAGCTTGAAGTCGAACGCTTCCGAGACCGCGAAGCTGGCGCGCAAGCCGGTGTGGAACAGCGGCTGCGAGTAAAACAGGATGCCGCGCGTGTAGTTGATGTTCAGTTGGCTATCCAGCACCTCGGCGCCGAAGGGCGTGTCGAACTTGCCGATGTCCAGCTGGAACATGCCGTCCGCCCCACCCGGCTTCCACGAGCCGAAAGCTTGCTTGACGAACTGCAGACCGTTGGCGGCGTCGCTGCACTGCGCCGGGTCCGCGCCGATGCAGCTCTTGGCGACCTGCATCGCGGTCGGCCCAAAGCGCAGTTGAACGGTCGCCCCGACGGGGTCCGCCGGATAGCTCGCGTTCACGCCGACCCACGACAGCGCGAAGCCATTCGCGTAGTCGTTCGTGCGCAGAACGTTACGGCCGCTCTGCGGCTTGGGCATGTTGTAGTTCACGCTCGCGTACGCATCCACGAACGCGGAGAACTCGATGGCGTCGTACCAGCTGTAGTCGCTGTCCGAAGCGGCCTCGACCGGAGGCAGATCTGGCTCGGGATCGGGGGGGAGTGCGGTGTCTACCGGCAGGGGCGCCGGCTCGGGTAGCGGCGCGGGTGCGGGCGCGGGTGCGGGTGCGGGTGGCTCGGGGGGAGCAGGCGGGGCGGCGTCCGCCGGAGGAGGCGGCATGTCGGGCGCGGGAGGAGGCGCCGGAGCCGGGGCGGGAGCGATGGCCGGGCCCGGAGCGGCGGCGGGCGGCACCGGCGCAGGTTTAACGGGCGCGGGCGCAGGCGGCGCGTTCTGAGCGAATGCGGCACCCGACCCTGAAAGCCCCAACGCGAGCACGCTCGTCACGATCGTACGCCGACGCATCATCATCAATCTCCGGGGCGTACTCGCTACCACACCCGGCCCGCGAAACGATCAGCATTTCGCCTTATTGATTCGCTACTTCGGCGTCCCGGACACGATGCCGAGCGAGCCGTCGACCTCCGTGGTCCCGTACATGCGAGCGCAGTCCTCGCTCGTGAACACGGTCTCGAAGCCTTCGAAAGGAACGGCGCCGCTGAACTCTGCCGCCGGGGTTTCGCTCCATAGACCCGTGACGTAGCCGAGCGCTTCGTCCAACACGAACAACGTGCGTTCGTCGCTGGAGACGCTGACCACGAGCTTGGCCTGGCCATCCTCCGTCCCCAGCGTGACGGGATCTTGCCGTTCTGTTTCGGAGAGCTTCGCGCCGTAGGCTCGATAGACGTAGGCGACGGACGGGCCCTTGCGGGCCGTGTAGTAGAAGGACTGTCCGTCGGCGCTGAGCGCGGGCGAGGAGAAGGCGTCGCCCGACGTGATTTGCCCGTTGTTCAACACGGTGAAGCGAGCCGTGCTGGCCGACGCCGAAAACGCCGTGCCGCGGGCCTTGCGCGAGACCTCCGCGAAGCGGGAGCCGTCTTCTGCGACGACGATCAACGAAAGGCCGTCCGCGGTCAGCGCGACTCCGAGCGCGTGCGTGTACCCGAGCGGCACCGTGACGGGCGTGGCCTGCGCTTCGTCTCGCACGAACAGAGCGTCGTCCCTCGAGAACACCAGAGTGAGCTCGTCCGGCGTCATCGCCAGCAGGCGCTCGTCAGCGGCGGTGTCGACGCCCTCGAGCGGAGTGGTCGTCCATTCCGCATCGCGGGAGCAAACCGAAGCGGGGTTCGCGGGCGCGCCGCCGTCGCCGACGTAAATGCCTTCACCGCCCACTTCGCCTACGGCAGGCCCATCGCTCGCGCCGCCGGACGGCTGCCCGCCGACGCCCGGCTCGACCGAGCTTTGACCGCCGGGGTCCGCGCTGAAACTCCCACTGCGCGACGAGGTCCCGGAGGCGGCTCCCTCACCGAGCCCCGGCGGCTTGTCTTCCGAAGAGCAAGCGAGCGGGACTGCAAGCGCCGCGAGCAACCACGCGAACGTCGTGTGCGCTCTCATTCGCCGGGGGGACAGCTGAAGGATTGTCGGAATTCCATGACGACCGGGGCCGCGATGCCGCTTTGGCTCGGCACCAAGCGGAGCGTGATCTTGAGGTACCGGCGCTCCACCACCTTCCCCGCCAACAGCGCGGCGTCCATCGGGAACCTGCGAAAGTCCGGCGCCTTGCCGGGCGGCTCTTCCGTCCCGATCAGCGCCACGCCCTCCAGGTCTATGGCGGCCGGATACGCGGGTAACGTCTGGAAACCGGTCGGCGAGTCCGACGACTCGGCGTACACCTCTATTTTGCCACCGGTTTCCGGCACGGAGGCTTTGAGGTCGAAGAACGTCCAATCCGCGAGAGTGCCGGACTCGCAGTTGGACTCGTAGACGCGCTCGAAATTCGCAGGAGCATATTTCGCGAAGCCGGGCGGCTTCACGCAAGTGCCGTCATCGCAGACGGTGCCCTCGCAGCACTCGTCGGTCACCACGCACGCGTTACCTGTCATCACGCACGAGCCCGCGTTCGGCCGCTTGAAGCAGTGGCGCGTGGGCGGAACGCTGACGGGAGAATCGATGCGGCACGCGGCCTCACCGGCGGTTCCGCCGCAGCAATCTTCGTCCACTTCACAAGTGCTGGCAGTGGTGTTGCCCGCCGGCCGGCACGCTTCCGCGACCCAGAAAGCGCGCTCGTTGACGTATCGAGTGGAGGCCACCTCGCTGAAGTTTTGATTCGGCAGGAAGAACGCCGGGTGGCTGCGATCGACGCCCGCGCTGGGCGCGTCGTCGACCGCCGCGACCCAGAGCATGCTCTGCAGCTTTCCGTACTCCGAGATGTGCGTGTACGCGGACGTGTTCGAGAAGTCTTGCTGGCCTTGCAGGTTCAGGGTGTTGCCGTAGGGACGCGTGCTCGTGAAAACCGCCCAGCGATAGCCGCCCGCCGCTTGCGGCAGCATCGTGGGTTGGTACGACTTGTTGCGATCCAGCGCGCGCTCGCCTTGGTTGAGCTTGGCGAGCTCCACCGGCGCCGGGCTTGCCGCCTGCGAGTCGACCGAGAACAGGCGACCCGGATCTTCGAAGTAGTTGCTCGGCCCCATGAAGCCGTACTTCGTCCAGTTCGTCTTGCGGCAGCACATGTCGGCCGGCACCGTGGCCTGGTAGATGACGCTGCGCGAGTCGCTCTCGAAAACCGGCCACTTCATCACGTCGCCCCGCGGCCAGGTGCTGACGATGGTCTTGCGGTTCTTGAACACCTTACCGGCCTGGTCGAAGTCGAACGTGCTGAGACCCTTACGCCAGCCGTTGCCGCCAGCGGAGTCACCGTCAACGAAGACGAGCTTGGACGCGTCCGGCGCGAACGAGGGCACCATCATCACGGACGAGCCGAGACCCCATCGGCCGGGGCTCTCGCCGGTCACATCGGCCGAGGCGTTCCCGGCCGCAGCCGGCGTTTTCCATACGAAGTAGCCGGTATCGTTGCCGTTGTCGCCGCCGGCCATCGTGAAGCCGGCGGTACCGCGGTCGCCGGTCGGGTAGAGGTTGGCGTTCGGAATGGCCGTGAACGAGGTCGTGTTCATGCATGCCGCTCGCCAGCGGAGACTGATGAACGAGCCACCGGAGCCCTGGCGGTGGTCCAGCTTCAGGTCATGCAAGCCAGCGTCGAGCCAGATGGCCCCTTGCTGCGTGCCGTCGGCGCGAAGGTTGACGACTCGCTGGTCGTCCAGCCACAGCCGGCCACCGTCGTCCCCGTTCACCTCCAGCTCGTAGACGCCCGTGCAAGGCGCCTCGACACGGCCGGTGAAGCGCGACGCGAACGTGTCCGACTCCGTGAGCGCGCTGCTGAACTCCGGGCGGTAATCAATCCAGCGCAGGTCGGCGTTCGGCTCGATACGGGTGGTGGCGTACACCTTCGCGCCCGTCTCCAGCGTCGCGTTGTAGTCGTCCCGGTCGTAATACGTGACGGTGAGGCCGTTCGTCGGTGGCGTCCATCCGACCGGAGGCGTCAGGCGCTCGCTGGGCACGGTCTCGCGCGCGAATACGCCATCCATGGCCCAGCTCAGCGTGAGGCGAGCGTCCTGGACGAGCTCCTTGAACGTGACTCGCAAGTCGTACTTCGCTCCTTCCGTGACGGGGAACGGGACCGAGCAGCCGTCCGATACCCCCGTGGCGGTGAGACGCACGGTACCGCCTGCCGAGACGCTGACCTCATCGCTCGAGGTCGCGCAGAGGGCGAGGTTGCCGGTGGCGGGGGCCTGAATCTGCCCGGTGAATACCGCGCTCCAATTGTCGTTGTCCCGGCTCGGCATGGGGCGCGGCCCGCCCTCGCCCCAAATCGCGTCTAGGTTGGACTCGAGGCGGTCCGTAACGAACGGGGCCGTGAAGTCGTTCTCGTCGTAGTACGTGGCGAGGACGCCGTGCCAGCCATCGTTCGGGTAGAGCTGCGTCTGCGGCACGAGCTGCTTGGGGATGGAGGGCGTGCTCCACCGGAGGGCGACGGCGGCGTTGGCCCCCATGTCCCGGAAGGCGAGCGCGATGGCCGTCTTCTCGCCACGCGTCAGGGCGACGGTCGCGGTGTAAGTCTGGTTCGCGGCCGCGTTGGCGAGCTGGTCGATGACGACGTTGCCACCGATCGAGAGCCGTACGCCGCCGCTGGTCTGGAGCTCGAACGTGTAATTTTCGCTGGTGTACGCCTGAATTTGTCCCGACCAGTCCACCGAGAACGCGTTCGGAACGGGACCGCCAGGCGACGCGGCCGCCCAATTGAAATCGATCTTGGGGTCGGTGCGGCGCCAGTCCCAGCCCGATTGCCCCGTGTTCATGTAGTACTTGGCGAGCAGGCCAGTGCCGTTGCCACCAGACAAGACCGTCCCGGGGACGGCCACGGTTCGGGTCGCCGCGTCGATACCGACTACCTCCTGCTTGGAGTTTCCCCAGATGTTGTTGGCGGCGAGCGCCAACGTGCCGTCCGGCGTGAGCGGCGCCCAAGCGAAACCGCGCCAGTCACTGCTCGCGGTGCGGTAGGGATTGGTGCTGGCCGAATAGTCGGAGAGGAGCGTGAAGCTCCCGTCGGTGTTGATGCGCGAAAGGCCGCCGTTCGAGCTGAAGCTCCGGTCCGACGTCGCGAACGTGGTGCCGTTAGCCGATACGCTGTGGCACACCGGGCACTTCTGGTTGTTGACGCCTCCCGTCTCGGTCGGGAAAACGCTCTTCGCGCTCGTGGTGGAACCTGGGTCGGCCACCATCATGCTCGTCGCGTTGGTGGCGTACTGCGTGTAGTAGATTTTGCCGCGAACGGGCGCGTTGGCAAAGGCGATGCGCCGCACCACCGCCGGCCGCGCGACACCGCCGGTCACGCGCTGTACCGAGTACGCCGCGGTCTTCCCCTTGGCGCTGCCTTCGAACAAGGCCCACACGTCCTGCGGCACCGTGTAGCGGGCGGGGCTCGTCTCCGGCACGATTTTGCGCCAGCGGAACGCGGGGGTTCCGGTAGCCGGTGACGTGAGAGTGATGGCCACCGCGCTCGCGGCGGTGTTGCCCGTGTCCCACTGAATCGAAGGCGCGCGTAGCCCCAGCGGGAACACGGTGTCCACGTAGGGATACAGCACCGTCATCGGATCCGTGCCGGAAGGGGCACCCTCGAGCGAAGCCACCGCGCCGTCCGGAGCCTGCGCGGTGTCCAGCACGTCCACCTTCACTTGCACCGTACCGGTGGCCCGGAAACCTCCCACGTAGGCGGTGGCGGTGATGTCGCCGGCGAGCGGCGCGAAGAGCGATACCTGTCCGAGGTTGTCGACGATGGCGCGATCGAGGCGATCCACGCTCCAGGCCGCGCGCAAGGTCCCCTCGAAGCACCCGGCCGGCCGCGCCAACACGGTGAAGTTGGCGGCGGAGGGCGTGACGACGAAGCCGTTGTCGTTGGTTACCGCGTCCGGCGGCTGCAGATTCCAGCTCGGGATGAGCTCACTCTCGGCGATACCGGAGTGCTTCCAGCGCAGCTCCGCCACGCCGTAGCCGGAGTTCTCGTAGAACTCCATGCGCACCTTGTAGAGCGTGTTGGCGGTCAGCGTCGTTGCCGGAGCACAGTCCTCGATCGAGCCGTGATCGTTCCAGTTTTGGATGACCGGCGTCGCTGCGTCGCCGAGCCAAACCCGTACGCCGTCGTCGCTCAAAGCGCAGACCTGGTAACTGCGCGTGACCGAAGGTCGGATCCAGCCTGTCCAGCGAACCGTGTACTCGTCGCCGTTCATGCCCGGGCTGGGAGCACCGGGCCAGTTGAACGACACCTGCGGATCGATACGAACCGCGTCGGGCGTCGCGCTGGTCGGAACTCCGCCGTCCCCGAACAGCCGATTGAAGTACTCGCCCTGCAAACCGGTCGCAGTGCTCGCGCCGGCGAGACTGGAGACGGTGAGCACCTGCGGCGTCGGCGACACCTCGATGGCGGTGCACGTCGTGTCGTTGATCGTGCTGTCTTTGGGGACGAGGGTGATGCCGCCCTCGGGCGTCTCCTGCAGACCATCCGGCAGGTCCAGATCCGTAGCTGTATCCGACACCTCTTGGCAGAAGGGGTCGCACAGGTTGGCGGTGCACGCGGTAGGGACTCCTAGCCCTTGCTCCGACGGCGCGGGCTCTGAGCTGTCCACGACGCGCAGCCCTTGGATTTCGCACTCACCCCAGACGCTGTCGTCGGCGCACGTGCGGTGACCGACGGAGCACCAGGTTTGGCCTTCGGCTTCGCGCGAAACCTTGCCGCACTCCACGACTTGGCCGGGCTTCTTGCAGGCGCAGCCGGCGTTCGGCGTTGCGCAGCGGTCGCCAGGATCCAGGTGGCCCTGCCCCGGCTCCGAGGCGAGGCCGGCGGGAGGCGCTTCGTCGTCGCACCCCGACGCGAAGGTGCCCAGCACCCCTAAAGTGAAGGTGCAGGCGAGCCGTATCGCTATTGGGGACATCCGAAAACCCACTCTCCTCAACCTCCACCGCAGCGCTAAAAATTCGGTCTGACGGGGCTAGCACGAGGCATGCCGCCGCAGCGCGCGGCACTCTGCATTCAATACCCTGTGGTTTCAGGTACTTGGGTGGGGGTGAGGTGCCCCACCTACACGCAAACTCTTCACAGCGCGCAAATCATTGCGACCGTCAGCGTGCCACGGCACGGTGGCACACTCGGCACACCGTACGCGATCGCTCGGTCAGGGGGTAGGGCCGAGCGTCCATGACGACGCGTCGT
>JAQSWN010000034.1 GCA_029266615.1 Polyangiaceae bacterium | reverse complement strand
CCGGCGTGGACACCGGGGAGGTGCTGCTCCACGGCTCGCAGCATGTCTTTGGCGCGGAAAAAGAACATGCCGCTGTTCCAAAAGTGCTTGCCGCTGGCAACGTAGCGCTCCGCGGTGGCAAGGTCCGGCTTTTCCACGAAGCGGTTCACGGTCAAGACGCCCGGCGCGTGCTCACGGTCGGCCTCGATGTAGCCGTAGCCGGTCTCCGCGCGCATGGGCTTGATGCCCACCGTGGTGATGGTCCCGCGCGCGGCCGTGGAAAGCGCCAAGGACAGGATGCGCCGGAACTCCGCTTCGTCCTCGATGTGATGATCGCTCGGCAGCACCATGACGACGGCTTCCGGATCGCGCTCGGCGATGACCTGCGCCCCCCAGGCAATACAGGGCGCGGTGTTCTTGGCGATCGGCTCCGCGAGGAAGCTCGACTCCTCCAGGTGAGGAAGCGCCTCCCTCGTGACGTCCACGAGAGCCTCGCCCGTCGCGACGATCATGTGCTGGGTCGGGCAGAGCTCCGCGACGCGACGCAAGGTGTGACCGATTAGCGGCAGGCTCGGATCGGGGCCCATTCCGAGTACTTGCTTGGGGCGACTCTTGCGCGAAGCAGGCCAAAATCGGGTACCGCTGCCACCAGCGAGCACGAGGGTGAAGACGTGACTCATGGAAATTTCGCGCGAGCATATCCTGCTTGCGCGGCCGCGCAAACTCACGGCGCGCGGCCGCTATTTCAGAGCGTCCGTGACGAGGCGTTCGAGCGCGGTCTCATCCGCGAAACCGGTCGAGACGGCCCGAACCGTGCCGTCTTTGCCGAGCACGACGAGCGTGGGCAAGCTGCGAACATGGTAGAGCGAGGCCGCCACGTCCTGATCGTCGAAGACGCTCGGGTAGCTTTGCTCGGTGCGCTGCAGGAAACGCTCGATGCTGGCGCGGTCGTCGCTCGTGCCCACCCCGAGCACCCTCACCTGGGCGCCAAAAGCCTTGGCCACGCGCTCCAGCACCGGCGTTTGCGCTCGGCACGGCGCGCACCAGCTGGCCCAGAAGTCCAGCACGACCGCGGTCCCCTGGAGATCCGAGAGGCGCTGCGACTTGCCCGCCTGGCCTGGGGAGACGTACGGCAGCAGGAAGTCCGGCGCGGTCTGGCCGACGAGCGGAGAGCGCTCCGCTTTCTTGGCGCCCAAGTACGGCAGCACGAACAAGCCCATGAAAAGGCTGAACGCGAGCACGAGCCCGGCCACCAGGTAGCCCGTCTTCACGTCGTCTATTCCAGGTTTGCTCTTGGGACTGCTCATGCGATGGGTCTACTGGGGTGTTCGGTGCGGAGCGGGAGCTCGCGGGCCGCGGCGGTGCCGCGAGCGGGCAGCGTGAGGCGCAGGCGCGCCCCGCCGAGCCGCCCCGCGTCCGCGGTCGCGCTGCCACCGTGCTCGATGGCAATCTTCTTGACGATCGCCAAGCCAAGGCCGGTGCCGGTGTGCTTGGTCGTGACGTAAGGGTCGAAGACCACTTCCCGCAGGGCAGGCGGGATCCCCGGGCCGTTGTCGTCTACGTCCACCGCGAAAAAATCACCCTGACGTGTCAGAGTTACCTCGATTCGAGGAGCCTCGACCTTCGCGTCGGCCAAGGCGTCGGCGGCGTTCTGAATCAGGTTGAGCAGCACCCGCCTCAACATCTGCCGATCGATGGCCACGTCCGCGGGACTGCTCGGTAACTGCCACGAAAAGATCGGCCTGCGGGCAGCCAAGCGAATCACCGAGCGCTCGCCCTCGTTCTGCCCCTCGGTTTCGATTTGGCGCCGCTGCTCCCCCAAAAACTCGACCAGATCGGCGTCCTGCAGGTGCGCCTGAGGCAAACGCGCGAAGTCCGAGAACTCCGAAACCAAGCGCCGGAGCGTGCCGACTTCGTCCTCCACGATCTCGAGCGTGGTGTCGAGCAGGTCCCGGAATTTTTCGTCCGAGCCTTGATAGCGGCGATGAATCTCCTGCACGCCGAGCTGTATTGGCGTGAGCGGGTTCTTGATCTCGTGGGCCAAGCGCCGGGCCATTTCCTGCCAGGCGCTCACGCGCTGCAGGTACTCGATGCGCGCGCGGCTCCCCTCCACTTCACCGAGCATGCGGTTGAAGGCACGAGCAAGGGCCGTGATCTCGTCGTTGCCGACTTCGCTCACCCGGATCGAGAGGTTGCCGGCCCCCACCGTCTGCGTCGCGCTCGCTAGCTCTCCGAGGCGGACCACGACTCCGCGCGCGAGGAGGGTTCCGACCGCGATCGCCAGGGCGATGGTGATCCCGAGCAGCACCGTGAAGGCCCACACGTAGCCCTGCACGTCGGCCTTGCTGCGGCGGTCGATGAGATTGTAGTTGTCGATGAACTGACCCATCTCCGACAGCTCGTCGAATCGAGCACGGTCCGCCGCGAAGACGAGCGAGAGCTGAGCGCCGTCGTCGTCCTCCGTGAGAGGCTTGTCGACGTCGAGCTGGTTTTCGCGCGCCGGATCCAGGGGGCGACCTCGGTCCGCCTCGGCCAGTACCGCACCGCCGGGCAGGGTGACGCGCAGCGCGACCAGGCTCGGGTGCGCGGTGATTTGCTTCTCCAGCTCCGCACGCACGGCCGGCCCGTCGCTTTGGGCGACCGCGCGGCGCAAGCCGGGCGAAAGCGAGATCGCGCTCGCCTCTTCGCGCATGCGCGCCTTCAGGGTGCGCGCAAGCTCTTGATACAATCCGAGCGATCGATCCAAGTGCATGCCGATCTCGGGGATGAAATAGCGCGCGCTCGTCTCCCGAACCGACTTGCTGCCCATCCAAATCGCGACGAGCACGGGGATGAGCGCGGTGATGACGATAGCGAGCGCGAGCCGCGCTTGAATGCGGCCCGACGGCTTCAAGGTTGCACCCGAAACCAATGCGAGAGGACGCGCCACGGATCGAAGCCGAGGTAACGCCGGACGTCGCCTTCGACCAGCGCGTACGCTCGTTCGATGCGCGCGCCGATGCCGAACGTGCTCGGCGCGGTGACGCCGCCGAAGATCCCCAGCCGGCTCACGAGGCCTTTGGCCATGGACAACGCCGCACGCCCCGCGTCCACGCCGAGCGGCACCGCGAGCCCCACCGTTACGGGCGTGAGCACGATGTCCCGCCCCGCTACCGCGCTCGCCCAGGCGCCCGGTCCCGGCTCGCGCGCCAGGCTGCGAAATGTGGAGAGCTCTCCGTAGCAGCCCACCGCTACCGGTCCCAAGCGCGCTTCGACCGCGGCCCCCAAGTAGCGGTAGTCGCGTGAGAAGTCTCCGGACAGGAGGCCCATGTCCTGACGCACTCGGTCTGGGCCCATGATGGCGTCGAACGCGGTGCCGCGTCGGCGCAGGCAGAGCGCCGTGTAAAGCTCGCCGCCGTCGAACGCACCCACGACCATGCATTTGCCGTCGGGACAGAGCAAGTCCAGCGCGCTCGCGAAAGCGCGCTCCGTGGGGATGGGCCACTGCGAGAACGGCGTCGGCCAGAGCTCCACTTCCCCCTCGCGCTCGAGCTCACGCATCGCCTCCACGAACGCTTCCATCTGCGCGTGGAAGAGCTGCCCGCGCGAGAGTCGCTGCGCGAAGCGATCGCCGAATTGCTCGAGGGCCGTGATGGACAGCACGACCGCGAAGGTGCCGTCGTGCTCGGCGGCCAGCGCTTCCGCGGAGGCGTGCCCGGAGGCAGGTGGTGGCAAACGGCCACGTAGCGTGGAGGTCACCTTCACGATGCGCTGACCGTCCCGCACGGCGAGGATGCCGCCACCGGTGCGCACCCCCGGCGACTTTGTGGGCGCGGCTTGTCGGAACAAGTCCGGCAGGCGGAGCCAATCCTGCGCGTCGAAATCGAAGACCTGGCAGTCGGGTGTGAACATGAGGAAGGAGGCGGCAGCGCGGGACGCCGGAGTATAGTGGAGCCATGCTTCCCGACCACGCTGCCGATCCGCTGACCCGGGACCTCCTGGCTTTCATCGAGGCCGCGCCCACCCCTTACCATGCGGTTACGGAAGTCGCGGCACGCCTCCTTTTGTCGGGTTATCGTCGATTTTCCGAGCGAGAGACGTGGGCCCTGGGACCCGGGGACCGCGGCTTCGTGGTCCGGGGTGGCGGCTCCATCGCCGCCTTCCGCATGGGCCGAAAGTCCCCCGCGGACGCCGGGTTCGTGATCGTCGGCGCCCACACGGACTCGCCCAACCTTCGGCTGAAACCGCACGCGGAGCAGAGCGCGCACGGCTACGAGCAGCTGTCGGTGGAGGTGTACGGCGGCGTGCTGCTCTCCACGTGGCTGGACCGCGATCTGGGTCTCGCCGGGCGCGTGGTGTTGGAGGACGGGTCCTCGCACCTGGTCCGATTGCCAGGCGCGTTCTGCCGCGTGCCGAACCTGGCGATTCACCTGGAGCGCGACGTGAACACGGCCGGGCTCAAGCTCAACGCGCAGAACCATCTGTTGCCGGTGGCCGGCTTCGAGCTGCCGAGCGCCGGCCTGGAGCTGCGCGAGCGTCTGGCCGCCTTCGTCGGCGAGGGCATCGATCCGAAGCTGATCCGCGGGACGGACCTGTGCCTGTTCGATACCCAGCCGCCCGCGCTCGGCGGCGCGCGCGCGGAGCTCATCTTCTCCGCGCGGCTCGACAACCTCACGTCTTGCCACGCTGCCCTCTCGGCGCTGCTCGCCGCCGGCGACGCGGACGCGACGCGCGTCGTGGTTCTTTACGATCACGAAGAGGTCGGGAGCGAGAGCGCGATCGGCGCGGGCTCCCAATTCCTGGAGTCCGTGCTTTCTCGTCTTTCGGCCTCCTACCCCGCGACGAGCGACGCCTTCGCGCGCGCGCTCGCGGGCTCGCTCTTGGTCTCCGCCGACATGGCGCACGCGCTGCACCCCAACTACCCGGACAAGCACGACAAGCAGCACCGCCCCCTGCTCGGTAAGGGCCCGGTGCTCAAGCTCAACGTCAACCAGCGCTACGCGACGGACGGCCCCACCGCCGCGCGCTTCCGCGCCGCCTGCGCGCGCGTCGGGGTGGAGCCGCAGCATTTCGTCGCCCGCAACGACATGGGGTGCGGCAGCACCATCGGCCCCATCGCGGCGGCGGGGCTCGGTTTGCGCACGGTAGACGTGGGCGGGCCGATGCTGAGCATGCACAGCTGCCGGGAGATGGCCGCGAGCGCCGACGTGCCGGTGATGATCCGCGTGCTCACCGCGCTCTTCGACCATTTCGAGCCGCTGGACCCCGCCGCTTAGAGCCCCGCAGGTTCCGCTCGGGCCGCGCGGAGATTCACAGGGGGCGGGAGACGGGAGCTACAGGAGCGGGATCTTGGGGTTCGCGCTGCCGCCAGCGACCTGGTCGCGGCGTTCCGCTCGGGCGGCGCGGAGGGAGCTCTGCGCGCCGAAGGCGCGGCGAACCCCCTGATTCTCGCCTCCCCCACCTCCCGTCTCCCGTCCTGTAAATTTCAGTATGCGCGCGCGCTCTTAGCGAGGCGGGGGCGCGAAGCGGCTGCGGCTGTACGGGAACGGCTCCGGCTCCGACGGCTGCCGGTACGCATAATCGAGCGACGACAAGTCGACGCCCCGCGCCTGCAGCCCTTCGTAATCGTCGTAGCGCATGCGGAGCACGGCCGCGGGGTGGGTGGGGGTGCGGCGCTCGAACGCCACCTCCACCACGCTGCTTGCCTGGTCCTCGCCATACTCCGTGCCGATGTTGCTCGGGCCGGCGCCTTTTCGTTTCTGCGGAGCGGCATCTCGATACGCTTCGCTCGCTTCCGCCTTCGCGGGCGCGGGCGCGCTGCGAGGAGGCGGCGTCCCCGCGCCGGTCGACGGAGCGCGCTCTTCGCGGTCCCACGTCGCAGGGCGACGCGCCTTCCACAGCGGACGCGGAGCGCGCGCCTTCTCCGGAAACACCGCGACGCCGATCACTCCCACGTTTTGCGGCGTGCCGCGGCGCGCCGAGTAGCTGCTGCCCCGCCCCGTGAAGCGAAACGCGGCCACTTCGTCGAGGCTGCGACGAAAACCTTCGACGACCACGGAGCCCCAGGGCTCGATCAGGTAGCCGCGTTGGGCCACGTAGTCTCCGACCTCCCCCGTGACCGCGTCGCGGCCGTCGATGGTGATGACCGCTTCCACACGCTCTCCGGTGGGATTGTAGACGCGCACGTTGTAGCGTTCTCCGGGCTCCCCCAGCACGAAGCTGGTACCGGCGTGCTGGAAAGTCGGCAGGGTCGAGCCGTCCAGCGCTTCTAACTGGGCCCGGTAGGCGGGGACCGGCGGAGGCGAGCTCCGGCGCCGCCACGGCGTCTCGGCGTTGCAAACCGACGCCGCGCCCAGCACGGCCAAGAGCGCAAAGCCGGAAAGTAGGGCGAGCCGTCGATTCGAGAGCGGGAGCGAGGTCATAGTGCTTCGTACGCACCGCCCGCTGCGCCGATCTCCCGAAAAGTTGGCGGGCGCAGCTCCGGCCGGTTATTTGGCCGGAAGGATGACTGAGCCGACCTGCAGCCTGTGTGGCCAAACCTGCGCGGACCAGGTCACCATTTGTGCCGACTGTGAGCGGGCTTATGGGCAAAACGGGGCGCGTCTGTTGGCCCGCGCCGAACGGGACCCCGGTTTTGCTCAGACGTGTTTGGCGAACTTGCCGGCTGCTCTCCGAGCGCATTTCGCGTCGCTGCTCGGGCAGCGCTGTCTGGTGCCGGGCGCGGACTCCCGGTTGCGCCCCGGCCTCTGCCCCGCGCGCCCCCGCGTCGATCCCAAGTGGCTGCGCATCGCGAACTGACGTTCAGTCTTTCAGGAGCGCGAACACGGCGAGCACGACGAAGCCGAGCGCGATGCAAGCCGCAGCCAGCACCGCGCGGCCACGACGGCGCGGCGCGATGCTCGGAATCTCGTCCACGCCGGAGCGCGTCAAATGGGACTCGAAGTTTACGTCGGCTTCTCGCACCCGGCGTACGAAGAGGTAGCAGGTGAGCAGCAGCGCGAGCGCCGCATAGCCCGCCGTCACCCAGCGAATCCGTCTCGCGCGTCGCTCTTCGCGGACCCGCGCCGCGGGCGCGCCGTCCAGCAGGAGCAGCTCGCGGGCGTCGAAGGTCTGCGGTGCCTCTGTCTCGGCGCCGACCACGGGCCAGCCGACTGCGGAGGGGCTCGCCAAATCCGGCTGGCTCGAGGTGACTACCCACAGCGGCGATGCTGAAAGGTGCGACGGCCAGGGCAGGTCACCGACCAAATGTCCGTCCGCAGTGCCCGTCAGCGCGGCCCGCGCGCCGCCGTAACGCTGACTTTCGTCGAAGAACCCGACGTAGGCCACGCTGGCCGCGCCGCTGCTCTCGAGCGCGAGCCGGTCACCTCGCTTCGTCGCGCGGATCGCCCCCTGAACGACCTCGAGCCGTGCCGCGAGGTTGCCCTCCCCGCCATTCGGGGAGACGGCGTGCAGCTGGACGCGCACTTGCGGTTCGGTCGCGCGTATTCGCAGACGGGCGCGACCACGCTCGTCCCCGACGAGGTCAGTTTCGGAAGGCGTCGCGCCTTCGAGCTTGACCGTGATGCGAGCTCCGCGCGCGTCCCTACCGTCTCTGGACACCGCGATGGTCAGCTCGTCGTCCAAAGCGCCTTGCGCCGTGACCAACACACCGCGCGATGGCGCCACTGCCAGCGTGAGTTCCGAAGAGCCGACGCGGGGCGTGCTCCTTTGAAAGCCGCCACGGCGCGTGGCAAGCGCGCGGAACGCGCTCCTGCTCCCTAGTACCAAACCGCGCGCCAGCGGCGCCTGGTCGTGACTGACTGGCTCCACGACGAGCTCGAGCGCCGAGTCGACGGGCTTGGGCAAGGAGAGCGACACCTCCGCGCTCCCGAGCTCGTCGCTTCGAGCAGTCGCGCTCGCCAAGCGCTGCCCGAAGGCCCACGCGACGACGGTGAACGGCACGCCGGTCGCCGGCACCTCTACGATGCGGTCACGATCGCCCAGCTCAACGCGCAGGCGTAGGTCCGTTATTCCCTGCGTCGGGCCCGAATACACCCGGGCGGAGCGAAAAGGTCGGACGCCGCCGGAAATAACGCCCAACAGCACCACCGCTACGGCCGAGACAGGCGTCACGAACAGCAGGAATCGGCCCCGGGCGCGCGACATCGCGGCGACAGCGTCTCACGTTTGGGGCGACGCCGGTACGCTTCGAGACGGTTTGCCAGCTTGGGCCCGGTTGATTTAGGCTGCGCCGCCGCAAATGGTCGAGACCAAGAAAAAGAAGAAGGCGAAGCGAGAGCGTAAAGAGCGCCGTTTCAGTCCCGAGCAGACTTACGCTTCCGGAGCCGTCGTCGCCGTCGGCATGCTCGGCGCGCTCGCCGCGGGCGCCGGCGTCTGGGGGCAATGGATCAGCGAGCAGCCGCACGCCTACGCGCCGTTCCTGTTCGGCGGTGGCGCGATCGCGCTCGGTGCGTCGCTTTGGTTCGGGGACGCAGGCGCGGTCCCGGTTCGGGTCGGGGACGCCGGCCTCGCGCTGGAGCGGGGCACAGAGCTGACGCGGCTGGCCTGGTGCGACCTCGAAACCATCGAGGTGAGCGGCAAGCAGCTCGTCGCGAAGGGCAAGGGGGCGACCTTCACGATTCCGATCGCCGCCCATCCCAAAGCCGTCGCCTGGATCCTTGCCGAAGGGACGCGGCGTCTGCCGGAAGTCATGAACGTGAAGCGCAGCGAGCTCACGGGCCTGCCGGAGCCGAAAGATACGGACGGAGAGCTCGTGACGCTGGAAGGCGTGCAAGTGGCGGGCAAACACTGCGCTGCGACGGACAAACCGATCGCCTTCGAGCGCGACGCGCGGCTGTGCCCCAACTGCGCGCAGGTCTACCTGAAGGACGCGGTGCCGAAGAAGTGTGTCACCTGCGAGCGTGACCTCGGCTCCAGCGCCGTCGAGCTGTAGCCGGGCTCTTCAGTCCACGCGCACGACCGAGACTTCGACCACCGGGCGCGTGCCGGAGAGGTCTTCGACCTTGCGGCGCACGGTGCGGCGCACGTGCTCCGGAAGCTCCAGACCTCGGCCTTCGCGAAACTGCTCCACCGCGCGCGCCGCCTCCAGCGCGAGGCTGCGCAGCGCGGGCTCGTCGCCGTCCACGTTGGGAATGCCGCGGGTCGCGACCACTGGCGGGCCCAGCAACTTGCGGCTCGAAAGCGCAAGCGCGACCGTGACGATGCCCATGCGAGCGAGCTCTTGACGGCGCTGCATGTTTTCGTGCGACAGCACTTCCCCGCCGATGGCGACGGCCACGCGACCACTCCGTACCTCGTCCACTCGGGTAGCTCGGTCGCCGTCGAAGCCGACCGCGGCGCCGTTCTCTACGACGATGGTCTCTTTCACGCCTACGGAGCGAGCGAGCTCTGCGTGACGCAGCAGGTGGTGAAGCGTGCCGTGCACGGGCATGAAGCAGCGCGGTCGCGTCAGCTCCAGCATGCGCCGCTGCTCAGACCGCCCAGCGTGCCCGCTGGTATGTACGCCCGGCTCGTTGATGCGCGTGTGTACGGTGAGGCCGCGGCGATAGAGCGCGTTCATCATCGCGATCACGGGGCGGTCGTTGCCGGGAATCACGCGGCTCGACAGGATGACGGTGTCTCCCGGCACGAGCTCCAGCAAGGGATGCACGCCGTCCGCCAAGCGACGCATGGCCGAGAGCCGCTCCGCTTGCGTGCCGCCAGCGAGGACTAGCACCCGCTTGCGATCCATCTCCCGCACCTCGTCCGCGGAGACGACGAGATCGCTGAGCCAGCTGAGGCGGCCGATTTCCCGCGCGATGTTGGACTGCGCGTCCAGGCTGCGGCCGAGCAGACACAGCTTCCGACCCGTGCGGCGTGCGATTTCTCCGAGCAGCATGAGCCGCTGAATGTTGCTCGCGAAGAGCGCGACGACCACGCGCGCCGGCGCCGCTTCGATGAGCCGCTCCAGCACCGCGCCCACGCTCCGCTCCGAGCCCGCGCGCTCCGGCACGTCGATGTTCGTGCTGTCGCTGAGGAGGATGCCGATGCCTTCGTCCCCGAGCTCGCGAATGCGCGCCTCGTCCGTTGGCTCCCCGTCAGGCGGGTCCGGATCGAAGTTGAAGTCACCGCTGTGAAAGACGATGCCCGCGGACGTGCGAATCGCGAGCGCGCTCGCTTCCACGATGGAGTGGGCAACGCGCACGGGTTCCACCTCGAACGGCCCGACCGCGTAGCGGTTTCCCGGCGTCGCGGTGCGAAAATCCAGCTCGTTCGGGCCGAAGCCGTGCTCGAGCAACCGCTTGCGAGCCATGCCGAGCGCGTGCGGGGGCCCCCAGACCGGAGTCTCCAGCTCACCGAGCAAGTACGGCAACGCGCCGATGTGGTCTTCGTGCCCGTGGGTCAGAAAGATGCCGTCCAGCCGGTCCCGGTTCTGGAGCACGTAGTCGAAGTCAGGGTGGATGACGTCTACCCCGAGGTCGTCCTCCGGAAAGGCGGCGCCGCAGTCCACGATCATGAGCCGCCCGCGGTCTTCCACCACCAGGCAGTTCATACCGATCTCCCCGAGGCCACCCAAGGGAATGAGTCGCACCATGTTGTCGTGGCTGGTGGTCAAAGTGGGGACGCGGCTTCCGAAGACTAGGGGACTAGACTCCGGTTTTAGCACCTCTTTGCAGACAGCGGGCGCTGGTGTTACGGGTCATGCGTGGCAGCCAAAAGCGTTTCCCCAGAAGATGCAGCCGCGCTCCTCGCGGAAGGCTACGTTTACGTGGACGTCCGCAGCGAGCCGGAGTTCGAAGCCGGTCACGTGCCCGGAGCGCTCAACGTCCCCCTCCTCAACCAAGGCCCCGCCGGCTTGGTCCCCAACCCGGAATTCTTGTCCGTAATGCAGCAGGCCTTCGGCACTGGCGAAAAATTGGTCGTCGGCTGCAAGGCGGGCGGCCGCTCCAAGAAAGCCGTCGATCAGCTGGCCCAAGCCGGTTTTACGGACCTCAGCGATATGTCGGCGGGCTGGGACGGCGCGCGGGACGCCTTTGGGCAGGTAGTCCCCGGCTGGAGCAAGCGCGGCTTGCCGGTCGAGCAGGGCAAGCCGTCGGGCCAGGCTTACGCGGACGTGAAGCAGCGCACGCCGCGCTCAGGGTGAGGCGGAAGAGCTCGGTGCAGGAGCGACCGGCGCTCGCGCGTAGTCTGCAGCGGCACGCTCGATGACCGAAAAGTCGCGCGCCGCGCGCTCAGCCTCGGCGTCCAAAAGCGGTGTGAACTGGGTCATTCCCCAGATGCCGTTGTCGCGCCGGCGAAATGGGTAACGAGTGCCGTGGACAGTCTCGACGGTGGCTCGGTCGCCGGAGACATCGACTTTTTTGACGCCGGAAAGGTCCCGCCGTAGCCGCGTTATCCAGCCGTGGCGCTTGGCGTAGAGCGCGAAGACGTCCGCTCCGTCCGGCGCGTTTGCCTCGGCCGCATACTCTGCCGCCAGCCGACTCCGGTCGGGCTCCGGGTAGGCGGCGAGCACTTGCTCCCGAGCTTTCTTGCGAAAGTCCCGGATCGTGTAGGCGGCGTGCTGGGCGCGAGTCTCCGTGTAGGCGAAGAAGTCTTCCGGCCGCCCCCGGTTCACGGCGATCACCACGCGCAGGTAAGCGCCTTGGGGGGTGCGGTCGCTCGGAAACGAGACGTAGGCGTAGGCGATTCGCCCCAAAACCACGGCTGCCAGCGCCGCGAGCGCGAACAACGCGACGCGACGAGCAGGCCTTTTCGCGGCGGGGGCTGACGAGGCGGCGTCGTTCACGGCCGCTGCCCGCGTAGCATGAATTGGCGATCGCTGGGGCGCTCGGAGGCGGATTTTATGGGCCGTGCGCTCGCAATGGGCTTCAAAACGCGGCGTTTCGATGTTACGCGGCCGACCGGTGCTACAAGAGAAGCGAGTCGCCGTCGTCGTCCCTGCGTACTGCGAAGAACGGCTGCTCGGGCGGACCCTTTCGACCATGCCCGCGTTCGTCGACGCGATTTACGTCGTGGACGACGGGAGCCCGGACGACACGAGCGGCGTCGCGCGGCGGGTTTCCGACTCGCGCTTGAGGTTGATTCGCCACGCGACCAACCGCGGGGTGGGCGCGGCGATCGTGACCGGGTACCGCGCGGCTTTCGAGGAGCACGCGGACGTGGTCGCGGTGATGGCCGGAGACGCGCAAATGTCCCCGGACGACTTGCCCGCAGTGCTCGAGCCCGTGCTCTCGGGCCGCGCCGACTACGTGAAGGGCGATCGATTTCGCTCGCCGGAGCGGGGCCGAATGCCGTGGCAGCGTCGGCTCGCCGGTAAGGTGCTGTCGCTCGCGACTCGCGTCGCGAGCGGTCTGGCGGTGGACGACTGCCAATGTGGCTTCACTGCGCTCGGACGACGCGGGGCATCCCTGCTCCCCCTGGATGAGCTGTGGCCTGGCTTCGGCTATCCGAACGACTTGCTGCTGCTCGCGGCCCAGCACGGCCTCCGCGTCGAGGAGGTCGTGGTGCGTCCCATCTACGCGGACGAGCGCAGCGGCGCGCGGCCCTGGCACGCTCTGCGTATTTTGGCGTTACTGTTCCGGCGAGCGTGGCGCGCGCCGGGGCCGCTTTTAGCGAACGCGCGGCACCAGCGCGCCGGGCGCTCGGTATAGCTCCGGCGGAACCTCCGCGCTGGGGTCCAGCTTGCAGCTCATCGGGTGGTACGTCAGCCGCGGCTCCTGGCCCTGCGCCGTCGCACGAAACATGTAGGCGTGCGCGAGATCCGTCATCGGCAAGAGCACCCGCGTCGCCGGCGCAGTGGCGCCGTCGACCGCGATGGGCTCACCGTCGAAGCTCGATACGCAGGGTGACGCGGGCGTGCCGTGCAAGACCGCGTACTGCGTGAGGAAGGCTTGCGGCGAGTCACCGCCGTCGCTCACGATGACGGGGTGACGCGTACCTGGGTAGGGCGCTGCGACGACGCGCGGCGTGCCGCTCTCCATAGCCGCCGAGCAGCGCTCCACCTTCTCGGGTAGAGACAGCTGCGTGGGTACGTCGATAGGCGGATCCAAGACCGCACCGCGCGCACGGAACGTGAACAGCTTCGCCTCGGCGCGAGCGGTCGCGCTGTCGAACGTCTCGATGACCTGACCGGCGCGCCCGCCCGAGTAGGCGATGTTCGAGCTCTGAGTGAGCCCGAAGCGAGCCGGATCCAACGCGCCGTTGGCGAACGCTTCCAGCTCCTGGCCGCCGGCTCGAAAACGGGCTCGCACCACGCCACTACCCCGACCGACCAAGAGTAACGGCACGTGCTCACCGTCGACGTGGGCCATCTCCGAGTGCGTGCCGCGGACGCCGACGGTCGGCCAAGCTACTGCTGGCACCGTCTCCGTCTTTTGTGCGTCGAAGAACAACGTGGGTTGGTTGTCGCCGGGCGCCTTGTGAAGCCGCAAGTAGAGCCCGCCCTCGGCGATGCTGAGCAGGGCCGGGTCCGCCTCCTGAAAGCCGCGCGGACCACGCGCGAAGTCGCCCGGCGCGTAGGCGCCGCCGTCGCCGACGTTCACGCGACGCGCTCGCCCTTCGAACAGGTTCACCCAACCGACCTCGACCGAGGTCAGGTGCGTGCTCCCGGCGCCGTCGGGCACGAGGTAGCGCAGCGCCGCTACGCCCTCGACCTGATCGGAGACGGCCAAGGCGTAGGCCCGCCCGCGGTCGCTCGGCGGGAGCAACACCTCGCGCTCGACGCGCTTGCCCGCGCCCGGCGCCACCCATGCCCACGCCGCCGCCCTCGCGCCGTCGGTGCCGGAGGCAAACCACGCCGCGCGCCCGATCGATGCCTGGAATGCGGTGGGAAACTCAGTGGCTCCTTCCAGCGCCTGCCACGGCGACGCGTCTAGCGTGCAGCTGATGGGGGTCTTCAGCCTCGGCACGGAGTAGTCCACGGGCGAGGCGGTGAGCGCCGGTTGCGCCCACGAATCGTCCTCGGCTTGGCCTCCCCAGCCGAGCCGAGAAATGTCCGAGCCTATCGCGCAGCCGCCAGGCGTACACGCCACCTGCGCCTCGCACGAAGCGTCGTCGGTGCAAAGCTCGATGGGAAGGCGACCTAGGCTCTGAAAGCTCGCCCCGCCGTCCAGCGACTCCCACACCTCGTTGGAGCTCGGAGAGATGGCCAGCGCGCGGCTCCCGGCGACGGCGAGCAGCGCCCGCGGCTCCGGGGGCCGAGCCACCGAGAGCACACGGCCGGCTTCGTCCAGCACCAGCCACACGCGCGATCGATAGCGCGACACGGCGAGCCCGACGCTGCCGTCCTCGGCCGGCACGAGGGCGTCGATACGCACCCCCGACGCGCTGCTCTCCCAACGCTCGTCGTCGTCCGAGCCGTCACCCGTTGGCAGGCTGAGCTCCTGCGCCTCGAACGACTGCCCGCCGTCGCGCGACACGAACACGGCCAGCACGCCGCCCTTGGTTCGGCGGCCGACGGCGTAAGCCACCTTGCCGTCCTGGGAGAACGAGAGCGCCAGCGCCGTGTCCGCGAGCGAGGGCGTCGCCGCGGCACGGAAGTCGCCTGCCCCCTTCGCCCCGACCTTCGGCCGGGGCCCCTTGGCAGTTGCCGCGGCGTCAACTCGGGCGCGCCGCACGATGCCTTGCGGAGCGCAGCCCGCCCCCGCGCTGTAGCTTGGGCAAACGCCGGCGAAGAGCAGCCCCCCACCCTCACCTAGAGCCATGTGGAAACTGGCCAAGCTGCCGTCCAGCGGCGCGGCTTCTGCACGGAAGTGTTGCCCGCCATCGCGGCTGGTCCACAGCTCGATGGGCTGGGTGACGGCATCCGCACCGGCTCGAAAACAAGCGACCACGAGCGACTGCTCGAACGCAGCGAGGCGCACGGCTCGGCACGCGGCGAGCTCCGACACGGGGCGTGACGTGAGGGCGCCGCTGAGCGGCCCGGTGACGAGCTGCCAGCCCGCTTTGTCGCGCAGCCCAAGCTCGAAATAGTGACCGCCACTCACGGCCGCGCGTCCCTCGTTCAGCGCCGTGGCGTCTGGTCCGCGTGGGGACTTGAAGTCGACGGGCGTCGTCACCGTCTCCTTCGCCCGTTCGAACGGGTCGGACGCGCCCTCCCGGTAGCGGAACGCGCCGAGCGCCGAGACGACGCCGTAGCCGCCGTCCGCCAAGCGCTCGAGCCCGAACGCGCCGATGCTACGCGCGGCCAAGGGCGTGAATGTCTGCCCCCCGTCGCGAGTCTCGAATAGGGCTTCTGGCACCGCGAGGGCGAGCCCGCGCCCGCCAGCGCCGAGCAGCACGCTCACGAACTTGGGTCCGGTCGGCCCCGCCGGTTTCCAGCTCGCCCCGCCGTCATCGCTGCGAAGCAGCCCGCGGTCACGACGGATCCCGACGATGGATGTGCCGGCACTGGTCACGCTCGCCAGCGGCTCCAGCGGCGCGCTGGACCGGAAAAATGGAGTAATCGGCGAGCGCGCCTCGTAGCTCACGCCGCTCGCGCCGACGAAGATGAAGCCGCCGGGCACGGTGAGGATGCCGACCAGCTCCTCGGGAGCCAGCACGGAGGCGGCCTCGCTGCTCTGTTTGCTGACGAGCCAGCGCTCGCCACGCCTCCCCGCCAGGACCCGCTCGCCGGATGGCAGCAACAGCTCCGCGTTGACCTTCGCCGGTTGGGGCGGGTGGTAGCGCCAGCGCGCGGGCGTGACGAATGCGGGCAGCGCCGAGACCTCCGAAACGAGCGAAGGGCGCGGCCTCTCGGCTGGGCGCCCTTCGTTCCCTCGGCAAGCTCCGAGCACGACCAACACGAGCAGCGCCGCACCAGCGTCTGACGACAGCGTGCCGCGGCGCCGCTTCACGTCAGCCGTTCACGAGCTCGAGCAGCTTGGCCTTGGTGGTGAGACCGACGTGCTGCGCCGCGCGCTGCCCGTTCTTGAACACCATGATGGTGGGCACGCCGCGCACGCCGAACTTACCGGCCGTGATGGGCGAGTCGTCGACGTCCAGCTTGCCGACCTTCACCTTGCCGTCTAGATCGCCGGCGATTTGATCGATGATGGGAGCGAGCGCCTTACAAGGACCGCACCAAGTGGCGGTGAAGTCGACCAGCACCGGTACACTGGAATTGACGACCTCCTGCTCGAAGTTGAGGTCGTTGAACACTTGAACTTTTTCGGATGCCATGGTTGCTCCCTTGGGGAACTGCGAACGGCAAGCAACATAATGCCGGTTCGGACTCGCGCAAAGGCGAGGCCCACAATTCTTGAGTAAAACCCCAGAATGAAGCGCGATCCCGAGCTCTTGGTGCCCTCCGACCAGGTCTGGACAGCGGACCCGTGGCCGGCGGGCTGGACGCCCGCAGGTATCATCGAGACGCTCGAGCCCCTCGCGCTCGAGGAACGACGCAGCCGGCTGTGGCAGGTGGTGCACGGCCGCATCGGCAGCGTCACGGTACTGATGGACGCGCCTCACGACCCTCACAACGCGGCCGCGGTACTGCGCTCGTGCGACGGGCTGGGCATCCCGCGCGTGCATTTGGTCCCTCGAGAGGAAGACTTCGTGGTGGGCCGAACGGTCGCCAAGGGCGCCGAGCGCTGGATAGAAGTGGTGCCGCATCGCACGCCCGAGCAAGCGCTGGACGCCCTGCACGCGCAGGGCTTCACCACGGTCGCGACCCACCCGGAGGGCAATCTGGAGCCTTCGGATCTCGCGCGCCTCCCGCGCGTGGCGTTGATTCTGGGTAACGAGCATGACGGCATTCGGGACGCCTTGCATGAGGGGGCCCGGGAATCCGTCCGCATCCCGATGCGCGGCTTCGTGGAGAGCTTCAACGTGAGCGTCGCTGCGGCCGTGCTCCTCTATGCCGCCACCCAGGGCCGTCAAGGGGACCTCTCCGAGGCGGAGCAGCTACGGTTTTATGCGCGCGCGCTGGTGCGGAGCGTCCCTCGCTCGCTTGAAGTGCTAGCGGCAACGCGCGGGAGCGACTAGCGTCCCCGCCGAACGCATGGCGCGCCCCAGCTCCGAAATCAGTGTGCTCGGTCCCTCTACCCGGGTCACCGGCCGGGTCACCGGGGACGGCTCCGTCCGCATCGAAGGCTCGCTGCGCGGGGACGTGCAGATCACGGGCGACGCTGAGGTTGCGGAGGGCGCGACCGTGGAGGGCAACGTCTCCGCCGCGTCGTTGGACGTCGCTGGAACGCTCCTTGGAGACGTCGTATCGCGCGGCCCGGTCGCAATCCGAGGCGGCGCCGTCGTGCGCGGAGAGCTGCGCGGCAGCGAAATTTCCATCGAGCCGGGCTCTCGCGTCTCCGTTCGAGTCACCACGGAGTTCGATTTGGATCTGGGTCCAGCCGCAAAGCGCCGCTGAGATCGAAAGTAAGAGAACGAGCAGAGCATGGCAGGCACCGTCATCGGAGAAGGCCTCAGCATCGAGGGCGACGTCAGTAGCGACGAAGAGGTCGTCGTGCAGGGCAACTTGCGCGGCAAGCTCACGTCGTCGGACGCCGTATCGATTGGGCCAGGCAGCGTGGTCCAAGCCGATATCGCTGGGCAAAGCGTCAGCATCGCAGGGCAGGTCACGGGCGACGTCACTGCACCCGAGCGCGTGGACATCCAGGCCGGCGGTCGGCTGGTGGGAGACGTGAAGGCAGCGCGCTTCACCATCGCCGACGGCGCGTCCTTCAAGGGCGCCGTGGACATGGAGGTGTAACGTGAGCCAAAGCTCGATCATCGGCGCCGGAACCACCGTGCGCGGCAGCGTGGAGGGCGATGGCTCTCTCGAAATTTTCGGTCACGTCGAGGGCGACGTCACCATGAGCGGCGACGTCGCGGTCGGCGAAGGCGCCTCCGTTCTCGGCAACGTGTCCGGCGCGCGCGTGCGGGTGCAAGGCGCGGTCAAAGGCGATCTGCGCGGCACCGACGCGGTGACGCTGGAACGCGGCGCGCGCGTCGTTGGAGACTTGAGCGCGCCCCGAATCGGTATCGGGGCGGGTGCGCTCGTTCGCGGCAACGTGCGCACCGAGGGCGAGCCCGCGGTCGCCGCCGTCAAACGGCCCGTGGCGAGCGCCTTCAAGCCGGTCGCTTTCGCAGCCAAGCCGGTCGCCAAGGCGGAGCCGAAGTTGCCGCCGCCGCCGCCCCCGCCGCCGCCCCCCGCTCCGGACGAGGACGACGACGACGACGACGGAGCCGGCGAAGAAGAAGAAGCGGACGAAGCGCTCGATACGCCCCCGCCCCCAGTGCGCGCTCGCGAGCCGGAGCGACGCCCGCCGCCCCCCGTCCTTCCTTCCCTGGGTAAAGGCGCCAAGGCCAAGAGGAAAAAGGGGCGCGACGAGTGACGGACTCGAAGCGCGCGCGCCTCATCCAGCTCCTCGCCGAGCGGAGCTTCGAGCGACGCAAAGTCATTCTGGCCTCCGGTCGCGAGAGCGACTTCTTCATCGACTGCAAGCAGACGATGCTCACGGCCGAGGGTCACGCGCTGATCGGGGAGCTGATGTTCGACTTACTTTCCGATCTCCCCGCGTGCGAAGCCGTGGGAGGAGTGGAGCTCGGCGGCTGCCCGCTGGCGAGCGCCGTCTCGCTGGTCAGCTTCCAACGGGGCCGTCCGCTGAACGCACTCTATGTGCGGAAAGCCAAGAAGGACCACGGCACGACCAAGCTCGTAGAAGGTGACAAGTCGCTCAAGCCCGGCCTCAAAGTCGCGCTCTTGGAAGACGTCGTGACCACCGGCGGCTCTAGCCTCAAAGCCGTAGAGTCTCTGAAAGAGGCCGGCGCCGTCGTCGTGGGCATCGTTGCGTTGGTGGACCGCCAGGAGGGCGGAGCCGAGACCATCCGCGCCGCGGGCCTACCTTTGGTCACAGTCGCGACCAAAGCCGATTTCATGAGCTGACCCCGTCCGCCCCAAAGCAATTGTCACTTTGGGGACGCCGCACTAGCTTCGAGGGCTTCATGGCGCTTCGAGGTTCGCTCCGTGGGGTTCGCTCGGCGCTCGCGCTCGCGTGCGGTCTCGCGTCATGGCTCACGCTCGGAAGCGCACGCGCCGCGGAAGGCCCACCCAAGGAGCGCCAGCTGACGCCGGAGGAAATCGACGCCTGGCTGGACTCGCGGGCCATGCCCAAGTCGCGCGGGGAGAGCCGTGCTCCGGCAGACGACGCGGCAGCTCCCCCTCCTCCCCCTCGCCGGAGTGGCTTCGTGTTGGAGTCGAGCATCGGGGTGATGGGCCAGCTCGGCCATTTGAAGAACATCACCCCCACCGCGCCCTGGTTCGGGCTCCGCTTCGGTTACGAGCCACTGCGCTGGCTGATGGTGTTTGCGGAGTCGGACTTGTTCGTCGCGAGCACCAGCTACGCGAAGCGCCCCCCGCCGCCTCGCTCCTTCGTATTCTGGAACGTCGGCGCCGGCGTCCGGCTCACCATCAAGCCGACCGACCGCATCGGAGTTTACGTGCAAGGCAGCGTCGGCGCCGGGCGAGCGACCGAGGACGTGCTGGAGCTGTACGGGTACCAGCACGCGGAAGAGCTCGGCCTGTACCAGAGCGGGGAGCTTGGCGTGGAGTGGTATCAAGTAAACCCCCACCTGGCGTTGGCTCTCCACGGCGGCATTCGGCACTACCCCCGAGCGCTCAAGCGCGACCGCGACCAGCAGGCGCCCCTGACTTGGCTCTCGGGCCTCGCGCTGCGGTACACCTTTTAGCCCTGGAAATGCTTCAGCTTTCCGAAGACGGCTCGCGGGGCTTGCGTTAGCCGAAAGAGCAAGTAAGAACAGGGCCTTACGCCTTTCATAGGGTTGCGAAGACCGTGGACAGCGATCTGGCTGAGTCGATTTCAGCGCTGCGAAATTCCTTCGAGCGTCGCAAGGTGCCCGTCCAATGGGGCAAGGCGGAGGCTTCCGTCGTGGACGAGCTGCGCGCCAAGCTTCGAATCGTGCGGCGCGTTCGAGAATTTTTCCTCGCGTTCAATCCTGTGGACCTGGAGACGGCAACCCCCGCCGAGCGCGTACGGCTGATCCCCGCCGAACGCCTGCTGGAGGAGCAGCGCGGCTTCGCCCTCCAAGAGGACGGGCAGCCCCGACCTCAGGGTCAGATCGGCCCCAACGGCTGGCGCAGCACCTGGGTGATCATCGGGCACAGCACGTTGCTCGGTGACCCCTACTTCTTGGACACCGCCACCGCAGACGCCGAAGGTGACTGCCAGGTTTACACGGCGATGAACGGAACGGAGACTTGGCGGCCGCGGCTCTGCGCCTCCAGCTTTGCGATGTTCCTACGCATTTTGGCGATCGGCATGGAAGTGGCCAAGCACTTCCCCGACCGCGGGCTGGACGTGGACGACGAGCAAGTCTTCCGCGAAGCGCTCGGCCCGAAGATCCGCGAGTACGATCCCGCCGCGTTGAAGGCGGGGCACTGGACATGACCATCACCTACCGCTCCCTGGACGCGAAGAGCCCCGGTTTTTCGCAAGCTCTCGCGCGCCTGGAACGTCGCGGGGAAACCGACCTCGAGCGCGTCGAACCGGTCGTGAAGGAGATACTGGCGTCGGTGCGCGCCGGTGGCGACGCGGCGGTGCTCGGCTATGTGGAGAAGCACGAGCAGCGGCGCCCCGCGCAGCTTCTCGTTCGCGACTACGACGGCAAAGCGGCGCTCGAAGCCCTGCCCGCCGCGGTGCGGACCGCCCTCGAGCTTTCCGCAACGCGAGTCCGTCGTTATCACGAAGAGCAAAAGCGCCACCTCCAAGGCTTCGCCTACGAGGAAAACGGCGTCACGCTGGAGAGCCGCGTGGCGGCCGTGGACAAGGCGGGGGTCTACGCCCCGGGAGGCAAGGCCAAGTACCCGTCGAGTGTCCTCATGACGGCCATCCCCGCGCGCGTCGCGGGCGTGCGCGAGATCATCCTCGCGTGTCCGCAGATCAGCGTCGAGGTGCGCGCAGCCGCGCACCTCGCGGGGGTGACGGCGATTCTAGACGCGGGCGGGGCTCAAGCCGTCGCCGCGCTCGCCTACGGCACGGAGAGCGTGCCGCGCGTCGACAAAATCGTTGGTCCCGGAAACCTCTACGTTACCGCCGCCAAGCGATTGGTATTCGGAGAGGTCGACATCGACAGCCTTGCGGGTCCGAGCGAAATCCTGGTCATCGCGGACGACGACGCCAACCCGCGCTGGGTGGCGGCAGATTTGATCTCGCAGGCCGAGCACGACGAAGCGGCGTACGCCCTGCTCCTGTGTCGGAGCGAGGGATTCGTGGAGCGCGTCCGAGCGGAGCTCGAACGGCAGCTGGCGGACTTGCCACGACGCAACATTGCGGAAGCATCCTTGAACGAGAACGGGCTCGCCTTCGTGGTGCACGAGCGCGCGGAGCTCGCGCGCGTCGCGACCCTGCTAGCGGCCGAGCACGTCGCGGTTCACACCGCGGAGCCGGCCGAGCTCGCGCGGGGCGTGCTGCGCGCGGGAGCCATTTTCGTGGGGCCGATGACCCCGGAAGCCGCGGGCGACTACGTCGCTGGTCCGTCGCATGTGCTGCCAACGGGCGGTGCGGTGCGGTACGGCTCGCCCCTCGGCGTCTACCACTTCGTGTCGCGCACCTCTCTGATCAGCTATGAAGCTGCCGCGCTACGCGACCAAGCGGGTTCGATCGCCGCGTTCGCGCGCGCGGAAGGCTTGGACGGTCACGCTCGCGCGGTAGAAGTTCGGTTGGAGCGTTAGCCTACATCCGAGCCAGATTCGGCGGGTTCGAGACCAAAAGGTAACGGTTCTAGCCTAAACTTCGGGCTAAGCTGCGTTCGGCGCGATCAGCCTGTCGGCTAGTCGGAAGCCCAGGAGCCTTTGATGAACCGAAGTGTTCGCTATTGCGTGGCGTTTGCGTGGCTTGCGTTGTCCAGCGGTTGCGCCAGTGAGCGCGCTCCCATCAATCGCGTGCAGCCCGAGGCGCTGCAGAAGAGCTTCTTCGTGGGAGCTTCGCTCACGGAAGACGGAGACGACCCGCAGTTTTACTACCGGCCGACGGTGGCGGACGTCGACTACGGAGCTTCTCAGAGCGGCCTGTTCACGGCGAGCTACGCGCAGACGACGGCGCGCGTCCGCTGGGAGATCACCGAGGACAAGCTCCTCGCGCGGCTCGCGTACGAGCGCATCGAGGGCTCCACCGGCAACGGTATCGAGGAGACGAACACGGGGCAGATCGCCGCCGCCTTCCGCATCGAGAAGCACTTCGACGTGCGGCGTGACTACAACCCTCAGACCGGTGAAGAGCTCAACGTCGTCGTCGAAAACTCGACCGATCGTCCCTGGTACGAGCGCGAGTTCATGCGCGTGGACTGGTCGCAAAACCTCATCAGCTCCGCGTACGACCTGGACACGTTGGCGGCGCTGAAAATCTTCGCGGACGAGCCGCTGGTCTACGAGCCCGTCGCCTACTCCGTGAAGGACCCGAGCGACCCCGACGCGCCCGTGTTCGAGGCGAGCAGCGGCTACTTCGACATCACGAACAAGGTATACGTCACCCCTCAGATCCTGAACACGCCTTTCGGCACGTTTCCCGCCTGCTTCTTCTCGCCGGACGTCTTGGGCGGAGGCGCGCCCATCGCGGACTGCAACCCGGTCGAGGTGAAGATCCGCCTGTCTTTCCGGCGCGCGACGGACACCGACTACCAAGCGGTGGATTGGGACGGCACGCGCATGGACATGTTCGGCATGTTCACCACCGCCGAGCGTCGCGGCTTCGAGCGCAAGTACGGCATCGTCGACGACAAATGGTACCGCTTCGCTTCGCGCCACAACATCTGGGAGCAGTCGCATGCGCGCGACGCGTCGGGCGAGCTCGTCCGCTGCAATACGCAGGAGACCACGCCGCCTGGCGCCGATCCGGATCGTGACGGCTCCCCCGTCACCGGCACTGCCGACGAGTGCGACGCGGTGGGAGGCGGCTCGCGTTGCGACAAGTTCGCTCACGCTTGCACGCTCCCGTACAAGGATCGGGAAGTGAAGACGCGCCCGTTCTATTATGGGCCAGACAGCGACCCTAGTTTGTTTGGCACGGTGCGGGACGCGGTGTCCCAGTGGGACGTCTCGCTGCGGCACGCGGTGCTAACCGCCCGCTACACGGAATGCCTGCGCGTTTCCCAGACCGGCACGCAGCAGAGCGACGAGGAGATCGCCGCCTGTAAAGAGCAGTTTCCGACCAGCGAGACGCGCGCGGACATCCTCGAGCACGAGCCGGTGCCGGTGTTCGTATTCTGCCACAACCCCGTCATCGAAGAAGACCCCGCCGAGTGCGGCGCGCGCGGCCTGCTCGCGCGCGTGGGCGACCTTCGTTACAACATGACGAACGTCATCCAGAACCCGCAGGTGCCTTCGCCGTGGGGAATCTTGGCGGATGCGATCGACCCGCTGACGGGCGAGGTCGTCGCGGCCAGCGTGAACATTTGGAACGCGGTCACGGACTACCGCACCCAGCTGACCGTCGACCAGATGCGCTGGTACCTCGGGGAGATTTCGAACGAGGACGTCTCCAGCGGTCGTTACTTGAACGACTACCTCGCCGCCAGCACCCGTGCCCCGGCGCCGCGGCTGGTGAGCGCGCCCATCTTGGACAACGCGCAGGTGGGCCGCCGTCTCGCCGCAGTGGACCGCCAACTGCAGACCGGCCCCACTCCGAAGACGCGGCCGAACCTGAAGCAGCGTGACCTGATCGACTGGGCCTCTCAACAGGCGCGCTCCAAATTCGGGGACGCGATCCTCGGCTCGGGCAATGCGGGCGCGCGAGCGCGCTTGCTCACGGCTCGCGACAGCGCGGTCGAAACGAAGCTGACCAGCAACTCTTTCCTCCGGCTCGCGGGGTTGAACCCATCCACCCCGCCGTCGGCGACTACGCTGGACCTCGCCTCCCCGCTGCGTGGCAACGCGGTCGCTTTCAAGGCCGAGCTCGACCGCCTGCGCGAAAACCAGATGGGGCAAGACGGCCAGTGCATGTTGAGCGGGCCGGATCCGATCAGCGTGGACGACTGGGCCCAAATCCTGGCCGAGAAGTTCCCGTTACCGGAAAATCCGAGCAGCGCGGAGGTGATGGAGCGAAACCAGAAGTGGCACGACTACGTGCGCCGCTACCTCACTTACGGCGTCATGTTGCACGAGCTCGGGCATTCGATGGGCTTGCGTCACGTGTTCACGAGCTCCTACGACGCGCTCAACTACCACCCCCAGTACTGGCAGCTCCGCACGCAGGACGGCAGTGAAACATCGTACTGCGCGGAGGCGACGGCGGACGGTGCCTCCTGCGTCGGCCCCCGCTGGCGCGACCCCGTGACGCCCCAGGAAAGAGACGGCCTGATCTCGATGTGGGAGCACACCTCGGTCATGGACTATCCGGGTGACCTCACTCAAGAAGCCGTCGGTCTGGGCGCCTACGACCGCGCCGCGATCCGCTTCGGCTATGCGGACGTGACGGACGTCGTGGACGATCCATCCGTACGCTGCCCGCCTTCGGCGAACGGGACGAGCCGCTCTTGCTCGAACAACGGCCGCACCATCAGCGACCTCATCGACAGCAGCTTCGGCGGCATCGGCGGCCCCTGGTACCGAGACAACAGCGCCTTTTTCCACTACTCGCAGCTGGCGCAAAAGCTCGGTTTGGTGCGCGAGTGCCGCCCGGCCGATACGTCTCCCCCTGCGGACTGGGACGAAGCGCAGAACGGCAAATATAGCCCCGTATTCGATGGCCAAATCGTCAACGGCACGAAGTGCGACGGCATGCCGAACGACTACGTGGCGTACTCGGAGCTCCAGCTGGACGCGCCCGGCTTCCAGCAAGCGTTCGGCGCCTTCGGCGGCGACCCGCGCAAGTTCGATTCGCGGGGGCGCGTGCGGCGACCGTACATGTTCGGCTCGGACGAGTACGCGGACATCGGCAATCTGGCCGTGCTGCGCGACGACCACGGCGCCGACGCGTACGAAATCGTCAACTTCATGATCAACAGCTACGAGGACTCGCACCTGTGGGAAAGCTACCGGCGCAACCGCTCCTCGTTCAGCCTGAAGCAAGCGTTTATGCGCGGGTACACGCGCTACAACGCGAAGCTGAAGGAGATCAGCAAAGGCTTTGGCTTGTTCAGCGAGCTGTTCAGCGCGACGGACTTGCTGGAGCTCTACACGACCGGCGACACGGAGGCGGACGGGCTCTTGCGCCCGAGCGCGATCGCCACTTCCATGGTGTTCGATCACTTCACGCGCATTCTGACGCGTCCGACCAGCGGCGCTCACTTTCTGGACGCCGCCTTCGATCCCCGCAACGGCGCGACGCCCGGGGGCTTCGCGGTGTTCCGCTCGGACGACCAGCAACTGCAAGTCAACGCGGGTCCAAACAACGGCGGCGTGCTCTTCACCGTACCGGACGGCTCGCAGGGCATTGCCTCGGATCTACTGTTCGGCGGGCGCCCGCTGTTCAACCAGCTCGACCGCAGTAAGGGCTACTACGCCACGCAGTACGACCAGTGGGTGGGGTCCTACTACGACAAGACGCTCGTCGCGGAGATGCTGACCGACTGCGAAGATCGGTTCATCAGCCAAAGCCGCGACGACTTTTCGGACGGGCGTTACCGGAACATCAGCTTCGCGACCATCTTCCCCGAGGGCGTGCGCCGGCTGTTGGCGGCAGCGCTCACCGAAGACCAGACCGCGCTCGGCTGGCGAGTCGAAACGAAGAATGGCCGCCCCGCGCTCGGCGCGGACCAAACCCCCAGCCTCGGCATGGGCTTCCGCTCCTTCTGGCCGAAGGACGGTCCCGAAGTGTGCTGGCGCCGCTCGGGCGCCGTGCTGTGCAAGGAATACCCCAGCGAAACCGAGGTCGACGCGAGCGGCCCCGAAGAGTCCGCGGCCATCGACCCGGAGATTGGGTTCGAGGTCCAGAAATTCCTCGTGTTTTCGGCGTTGGTGAACCTCCCCGAAAGCTACAAAACGGACTGGATAGACCTGATGCGGATCTTCCGGCTCGGCACGGACGCGCCCCCGCTCTTCCCGCCCGAGCAGCAGGCCACTTGGGTTGACCCCCTTAGCGGTCAAAGCTACGTCGCTCACCGTTACGGAACGGAAACGATCGACGGGCAAGCTGTCGACCGCGGAATCGGCGCGCGCATGCTGGACTGGATGAACGTCCTCACCCTGGAAGCCTACGAGACGGCGGAAACAGATCCGGAGACGGGTGCGTTGAACTACGTTCGAGGAACCGATGGGCAGCCGGTCGTGAAGTCACAGCGTTTTGTAAACCGCGTGAAGAGCTACCAGGGCCTCCTGGACTTCATGCAAGAGGTGTCGGGCCTTTTTGGCTTCAACGCACCGAACTGGCGAGGAGTTTACTAGTGTCACAAGGGAATACGTCCGTGTCTTGGATCAGGAAGGCGAGCGTTCTGCTGCTCGCGGCCAGCTTCTGTGGAGGCGGCGTCGTTGCCTGCAGCAAGAAGAAGCAGGAAGACAGCAAGGCCGAAGCAGAGAAGGCCAAGGCAGATAAGGACAATAAGGCCCCGACCGGGGATCGCTACAAAGACGGCCAGCGCTTGGCGGCGGCGATGAAAGACTGGCAGAAACGCTGGGCGGACACGGCGGACCTGCCCTCGTGCGAGCCGCTGCTGAAAGACGCCGCGGACCTGGAGCTGTGCAAGACCGCCGCCGCTTCCCTCACGGCCATGAAAGCAGCCGTGGCCAAGCCGGAGCCGGAGGCGGCCCAGATTCACCTCGCGGCGGAGCTGGCGTACGCCACGGAGGCCGCCTCCGAAAAGCTGCGCAACGCTTCCATGGAGAAGCTGCAGCAGGAGCGCAAGACCGCAGCCGCGCCGGGCGCGAGCGGTAAGCCGTTTGCGGCTCCGGGTACGAGCGCGGCCCCCAAGGCGCGCGCGGCCGGCTCCGCGAGCAAGCTCGGGGACAAGCTGAAGGACCTGCAAGCAACGCCCGCGGATCCGGGAATGCAGGTGATGCAAGCCTACTCACGCGCCAACCGGGCGTCCTTGCGCTACGTGAGCCAGTTCCTTCAGTTCGGTCCGCTGCCGACGCGGCAAGCCGCGTTCAACGAGCTAGAGGGTTTGAGCAAGCGCAAGGAAGCGTGGCCGGCCGTGGGTCGCACCCTGCGCGAAGCGGCCATGGCCGAGAACGATCCGGACCTGCAGGCCAAGCTCAAGGCGCTCGCGCCGAAGATGTCCCGACGCGACCGAGGCGTGATGCCTACCGCGCCCGGGATGATGCCGAAGTTCCCGCCCGGCTCCGCTCCGCCTGCGGGCATGCCGCGCGATCTGCCGCCGGGCCATCCGCCGACGGGTGATCACGGTGGGGACGCCCCGCCCGCCCGCGAGGAGTGAGAACGTTACGCGGGGCGAAGGTACCCGCGTTGCAACAATGACTGAAGCGCCTGGGCCGACTCCAAGTCGGCGCCGGGCGCTGCGTCCAAGAACGCGTCCAGGTTCTCGGCGTTGAGCGCCGCTTCCAGCGTGTCGAGCTCTTCGTCCGACAGCTCGCGCAAGTGCTGAGTGAGCGGGAGCTTGAGCGCCATGCGCCCTGGGAGCTTGGCGCGGAGCTGGCCGAGCTCGTCATGCTGACGGAAGCCCTCCATGAGCACTTCCTGCGCGCTCACGTCGACAGCCCCTTCGAACTCGCGGGTGTCGGGCGGGTCCAACGCGAACGAGCCGAGGGTCCAGCTGAGCATGCGGTACACGGCCTTCAACGTCGGCACGTTGGACATGCCCACGAACTCCGCGAAGCGGATGCGACCCTCGCTCAAGTAGATGCGACCTTCGCGCCCGCCGGAGCGGAGCACGAGCACGCCCGCCTTGCGCGAGGTGCCGAACAGCTGAAGCAAGTCCGGCAGCGGAATCTCTTCGAGGTTGCCAGACATGCGCGGCGCTTCTTCCGTCGCGCGCGTGCCAGGCTGTTGCTGCCGCGCGGTGACGCGACCGACGGCCATCGCTTTCAAGTTGGCGCGCGCCTCGGCGTCTTGCGGCGCGGCGACGACCTTCAAGATGTTCGTGCCGATGAGCACACGGTCGCCTTCGCGCAGCGTGCCCTGCTGCACCTTCTCGCCGTTGACGAAGGTGCCGTTCGTAGAGCCCAGATCTTCGATACTGATCGTGCCGTCGATGAGCGCGATGCGCGCGTGCTTGCGCGACACCATCTCTTCGACGAGCACCATGTCGAGCTCGCTCGAGCGACCAATGACGATCTCTTGGCCCTCGGCGAGTGGGTACTCGCCACCTTGGTACTTGCCCGAGATGAAGCGAAGCGCGAACCGAGGCTCGTTCTTCTCGCTAGGGCCGGGCTGCGCGTGTCGGGGAACCATGGAGGGTGAAGCTTCCAAGCCTTAGCCGTACAGACGGCGCGGGCGCAAAAACTTTAGGACTTTGAGCCAGATACGGTCAAATCGTTCTCGCTGCATCCGGTGCTTATGCGGGCTTGAGGCTGGGAAGGACGGCTTCCGGAGCCGCGGGAGTCTGACCGGCCCGATGCTCGACCTCCCCGGCGGAACCGGCCCGGAGCCCGTGCGGCTCGCCGCTCGGGAGCAGAACGGTGAAGGTAGCGCCGTCTCCCAAGTGCGAAGTAACCTCGATTCGACCGCCCATCTCCTCGACCATTCGCTGGCTTATGGCGAGCCCGAGCCCTGTACCGCGGTCTTTGGTCGTGAAGAACGGGACGAAAAGGTTCTTGAGCACCTGGGGTGCGATACCAGGCCCGGCGTCCCGCACCGACACTTCCACCCACTCGCCGGCCGGGGCGGAGGCGAGCGCGGTGGGCGGTTCGGCGTGGATCGCCGTACGGACCCGGACCACGCCCTGCCCGCCCATCGCCTGGACCGCGTTCTTCACCAGGTTGATGAGCACCTGCCGGAGCTGTTCGGCGTCAGCGCGCACCGGGGGCAGCCGCTCGGAGAGGTCAGTGACGATCTCGCAGTCCTCGGCGCGGTCCGAGGCGAGCACCGTCACCGTTCGTCGGACCACCGCGTTCAGGTCCACCGCGCCGAGCTCGCCCTTCGACGGCCGCGCGTAGTCCAGCACCGAGCCCACGACTCGGTCCAGCCGCTCCACCTCTTCCAAAATGATCCCCACGAACTCTTGCTCGACCGCGCCAAGCTGCGAGTCGTCGCCAGGATCGCTGAGCAGCTGCGCGGCTCCCTTGATGGCACCGAGAGGATTCTTCACCTCGTGGGCCAAGCCCGCGGCCATCTGCCCCAACGCCGCGAGGCGGTCGCGCTCTTGCATGCGCCGGTACTGGCGCGAGTTGTCGATGACGACGCCGACCTGCACCGCGAGTGACTCCAGCAGCACGCCCTCGTCCGGCGAGAACGCGTCGCGCACGCGGTCGTCCACCACGAGCAAGAGGCCGAGCAGATCTCGCTTTTCGCCCCAGATGCCCAAGCACACCCCGGTGCGGAACGGCCCCAGCAGCTGCGCCGAGCTGAGCAAGCGCTCGTCCACCTCCGCCTCGCGCGTGCGTCCGGAACGGCGCTGCTCGAGGGCTTGATGAGCGACGTCTTCCATCAAGATCGCGCCGCCTTGATTCAGGCGCTCCGCGAGCGGGTGCGCGGCGGCTAGCTCGATGCGTGCGGGCGCAACCGGTCCGAAGCCGGCGCCGACGATGAAGTCCGAGCCCAGGGGGTCTCGCAGGTAGATGGCCGCGCCAGTGGCTCGGCGGGACTCTTCCAGTGCGGAGATGACGATTTGCTGCATCTCCGAGACTTGCAACGTATGGAGCAGCACGCCGCGGGCTTTGGCGACGGCTCGCTCCAAGTCCACGCGCTCTCGGAAGAAGACCTTGTGCGTGTAATCCTCGGCTTTGGAGCGGAGGGGCTCGAACAAGAGCAAGATCACGATCGCGGCCAAAATCGCGCCCAGGTAGCTGTTGTCGAAGCCGCCCAGCAGCACCACGAAGACGTAGAAGATGCCGCCCATCGCGAAGGCGAGCGCGGTGGAAACCAGCAGCTGGCCTAGGATGTCGTACAAGTCCACCAGCCGCTCCCGCGTCAGTGACTCGGACAGCACGAACAGAAACACGATCGACAGCACCGCGCTCACCGGAGGCAGCGGCGCGCCGATGAACCACAAGAAGTCCGCGAGGCTGAACGCGGTCGCGAGCGCGCCGATGAGCACCAGGAAACGGACGCGGCGCTGCACGGCGCGCGAGCCGCTTCGCTCCCCGCGACGCGCGAGTCGGTACAAGCCGGCCGCGATGAGGCCGAACACGTAGAGGAAGACCAGCCCCCGCACGAGCAGGTGGGTGTGCTCCATGAGCACGAGCACCAACATGGGCACGACCAAGATGCCCGCTGCGCGCAGCAGCATGGACCGGCGGTTGGGCTCGGGGACGATGGCTTCGAACAGGTGCAGCGCGAATTGCGGCAAGAACACCGCCAGCACGGCCGTCCAGCGCGCCCACAGGTCGCTTCGCCCGCTGTGGTAGAGCCACTGCGCGAGGTACCAAAGCCCCATGTCGAACGCGAGCGCGGCGAAGAACAGCCGCGGCCGATTGGGGCGCCCGCGGAGCAAAATAGAGACCGCGATAGCGAGCCCCAGCACGCCGCAGAAGAGCGAGGTTCGCGTTCGGAGATCCACAGCCGCGCTAGCTTAGCCCGGATACTTCTGCCAGTCTCGAACCCCGTGGCCACACGTCTCGGTCAGGCTCCTGGTCTCACGGAGACCGTGGAGCTCACCCACGACGGTCAGGTACTGACCGCACGCGCCGGGGAGTCGCTTGCCCTGTCGCTCATCGCCGCGGATCGGCTGCTGCTCTCGCGCAGTCCGAAATTGCATCGCCCCCGTGGCCCCTACTGCCTCCGCGGCGCCTGCGAAGGGTGCCTCGTCCGCGTGAACGGCTTGCCGAATCAACCGGCGTGCCGCGTGACGGTGCAGGGCGGCGAACGGGTGGAGACGCAGAATGTCCTCGGAACGCGGGAAACCGACCTGCTGGCGGCCGCGGATTTTCTATTTCCCCAGGGCATCGATCACCACCGGCTGATGGCGGGCGTGCGGGGCTTGAGCCCTCTCGTGGGGAGCTTCGCGCGGCGGGTGGCGGGCCTCGGGCGGCTCGCGGACCATGCGGTCGCGCCGCTTCCTGCCGAGCGGCTCGAGGTACCGGTCCTGATCGTCGGCGGCGGACGCACGGGGCTCACCGCGGCGGCGGCGCTCGGCGCGAGCGCGACGTTGGTGGATGACGGCCTCGCGCTCGGCGGTGCGCTCAACGCGCTAGAGCCAGACCAAGGCGCAAAGCTCGCGCAGCGCGCTCGAGCTGCGGGCGCCACGTGCCTCGAAAGGGCGAGCGTCCTCGCGCTTTCTCGCGAGCCGGCCGGCGAACGTGGCGAGCTCACGGCGTTGGTGGTCTCCGCGGAGCGTACGCTCGTCGTGCGGTGCCGCACCGTGCTGCTCGCGACGGGCGGGCACGACGCCGCGCCGGCTTTCCCGAACAACGACCTGCCCGGTATCTTTTCTGCCCGCGCGGCGCTGTCCGCGTGGCGGGGAGACGTCTTGATCGGAAGTCGCATCGCGCTCGTCGGCTCCGGCCGTTTCGCGGAGGCGCTGGTGACTCAGATGTCCGGTCCGGTGGAGGTCGTACAGCTGGACGCTTCTAGCGTCGTGCGCGCGCTCGGACGCGAGCGAATCAACGCCGTCGAGGTGCGGGTCGGGGGCAAGCTTCGCCGCATCAAGGTCGACGCATTGGCTTTCGACGGCCCCTCTGCGCCGAGCTTCGAGCTTGCCGTGCAAACGGGAGCCGAAGTGCAGTTCGAGCGCGAAGCTGGCTATGTTCCGGTCGCGGCCGCGGATGGCTCGGTCTCCGACGACGTGTTCGTAAGCCGTGGGGATGGCACACTGGAGGCGATTCGCCAAACCCTCGGGAGTTGACGGCGCCGACGCTTGACGTAGCGCCCCTCCTTCAAGTCTGATACGCCGCATGTGGCGTCAGGTTGGGTGGGTTTTCGGGGTCTTCGTGATATTGGCCGGCTCTCGCGGGGCCTTCGCGCAGACCGCTCCGTCGCCGGCGGCACCGTCCGGGGCCGCACCTCCAGCCGCACCGGGCGGAGTCGCGACGCCTCCGCTCGCCCCGGCACCGGCACCGGCACCGGCACCGAGCGACTGCTTCCCCAACTGCCGCTCCGGGTACACCTGCTACCAGGCGCAGTGCGTCTCCCTGTGCAATCCACCGTGCGGCGATGGCCAGAGCTGCACGCCGGCCGGCGAATGCGCACCCCTCGTCGCCGCGCCCCCTCCGCCGCCACCGGCGGCTCCCCCGCCCGTCATCACGCCCGCAGCGCCCATCGAAAACGTGCCGCCCGCTCCGACTGCCAGCTGTAGCGACCCGAGCGCGCTGCGAGATCCGGGCACGTTCGTATTCGTTGGGCACCTCGGTTTGGAGATGCTCGGCGTCGGCAGCCTAGAAGAAGAAGCGTGCGAGAACGGGACCTGCGACCCAAGCATCGTTACGGACCTGAGCGACAAGTCTCCGGTCGTTCTGGCGGTGGACGGCTTGCTGCACGCCTCGCGAGGCCTTCGCCTGGGCCTCGGCTACTGGCTCGTGCCGTACTCGGCCGTCGGGGCGGAGCCGAACAAGGCGACCACGGTTCATCTCGGCATTGAGCACGCGCACAATTTCATCGTCGAGGGCATCGCGCCGCTGCGGCCCAACTTGGCCCTCGCGCTGCGGGCCCAGGGCGGCCCTCGCCTGCTCATCAGCGGTGGGGATCTGGCCAACGGTTTGGATTCATTCCTCTCGGCGTGTGGCCGACTGCCGGTCGACCAATGCGAGGTGGACAAAGGGCCGTTCTTTGGCGGCCAGTTCGGCACTACCGCCGGCGTCGTCTTCGGCAACCGAGTCCGCGCGCGCGTGGATCTCGGCGTGGAGCGCTACTTCGTGAAAGCCGGGGAGCGCCGCCTCACGGACGGCTCGGCCACGGTATCGAGCGCGTCCACGATTTTCGGCACGCGCTTCTGGGTGCTGGCCGGCGTTGAGCTCTGAGCCGCCCGCTCAGCGCTCGACCAACGTGCCGAACATGCTGAGCCCGCCGGCGATGAACACCACGTCGAACACACCCATGAGCTTCAGGTAGTCGACGAGCTCCGAAAGGGGCACGCCGTTGAACAGCTCGCGAGTGACCGCGACCGCGGCCAGCAGCATCGGGGCGAGCAACGGAAACAGTACGACCGCGAGCAGCAGGTCGCGGGCGCCGGTTCGCACCGTCATCGCCCCGAACAGCGTGCCGGAAGCGGCGACGCCCGGTGTCGCGACCAGCGCGACCAAGGAAAGCGGCACGAGCAGCCCGGCGTCGATGGAGGAGAGCAGGAGCGACAGCGGCAGCACGACCAAGAGCACCGCGAGCAAGAAAGTCCACACGCTGAGCGCCTTGCCCGCGAAGATTGCGCTGCGCGAAAGCGGAGATACGAGCAGGCCGTCGAGCGCGGCTTCGTCGCGCTCTCGCTGCCAAGATTTGCCGAGCGACAGGACCGCCGCGAACGACAGCGAGATCCAGATCGTGCCGGCGGCGACGCTGCGCGCGCTCACGGGGCCCCCGAAATACGACAATGAGGCGAGCACGACCACGAGCAGGGCAAAGAAGCCGCTCGTCACCGTCACCTCGCCGGTCGCGGCCTCGATCGCCAAGTCCTTGCGATAGACGACCAGCACCTGACGGAGCCATCCCGGGAGCGGCGCTCGCTCGGCGCGGGGCGTGATGGTCGCGGCGTCCAGCATCTGGCCAAGTGCCTTAGCCTATCGCGGCCCGGGCTTCAAAAATGCGCGTCCTCGGGTATGGTGCGCCGCCATGGCTACCCTCGAGATCGAACACACCTACAACTGCTCCGAGGACACCTTCTGGGACCGTCTGTTCCTCGACCCCGAGTACAACGAACGCCTTTTCAAGACGGAGCTGAAGTTCCCGGTTTGGCGCGAGGTTTCGCGCGAAGAGCGCGGGGGCGCCCTCCACCGCGTGGTGGAAGTCGTGCCTTACGTCGGTGAGCTGCCGGCGACCTTGAAGGCCGTGATTGGCGAGGGCGTCGGCTACGAGGAGCGCGGCGTCTTGGACCGAGCCGCCAAGACCTACAAGGTCACCGTCGTCCCGAACAAGCTCGCCGAAAAGCTGAGCATCAAGGTCGACATCTGGACGGTGGCCGACGGCGACAAGCGCTGCAAGCGCAAGGTGCGCGCGGACGCGAGCGTGAAGATCTTCGGCGTCGGCGGCGCGATCGAGAAGCGCTTGCTCGCCGACATGGAGCGTAGCTACCAAAAGAGCGCGGAGTTCACGAACCGCTACGTCGCCGAAAAAGGCCTGTGAGCGGACGCGACCACGCCGGCGCTATCTGAGAGCCGGCGTGGAGGGGCGCGATCAGCGCTCGGAACGCACGGAGTGCGCGCCGAGCGACGACGCGCTCACTTCTTCTTCTTGGCAGGCGCCTTCTTGACGGGCGCCTTCTTGGCGACGGCCTTGGGCTCCGCCTTCTTGACGGGCGCCTTCTTGGCCGCCTTGGGCTCCGCCTTCTTGGCGGCCTTCTTGCCCGCGCGCTCTACGGAGGCGTGCAGGTCCAGCAGCTGGGGCACTGCGAACTTCTTGATGCGCGCGCCGTAGCCTGCGTCCTTCGTGCGCTTGCTCAGCTCCAGGATGGCGCTGATGAGCTTGTCGCGCGAGCCGAAGCGCTTCTGCGCGTCCGTCAGCGCGTCGTGCAGCTTGACCAGCTTCTGGTTGGAGACCTTGCTCAGGCCCTTTTCGCTATTCACTTGGTCGAGCCACAGGTCGGCGGTGGCGAGCTTTTGCACGGCCTCCACGAGCTTCTCCTTGCTCGAAAAACGCTCTTTCACGACCGCGACGGGGGACTTCTTCATGACTGCTCCGGAGACGGCGCCTGAACAGAGGGCCGATAAGGGGCCGCGTTTCTAGCAGTAGGTTTTTCGCTCCGCAAGCTCCGCGCAGTGGTTCCGACCGCCGTCGGTCGTATTTCGTGACCCGGGCCGCGCAAATCTCGATCGCGCGGGCTCCGCGTGGTAGCGGCTGGCGCCCATGAAGCCCCGGCTTCGCTTCGCACCATCTCCCAGCGGTTACCTCCACATCGGCGGCGTTCGTACGGCGCTGTTCAACTGGCTTTGGGCCCGCAAAACGGGCGGCAAGTTCATCCTGCGCGTCGAGGACACGGATCAGGAACGAAGCAGTATCGACAGCGTTCGCGCCATTCTCGACTCGCTCAAATGGCTGGGCATCGATTGGGACGAGGGTCCTGAGGTGGGTGGCGACTTTGGGTCGTACTTTCAGAGCGAACGCAAGCCGCTCTACCGATCAATTACGGATCGGCTCATCAGCGAGGGGAAGGCGTATCGCTGCTACTGCACGAAAGAGGAGCTGGACGCCCAGCGTGAAGCGCTCAAGGCGCGAAACCCCAAGGCTGCGTTCGTGTATCCCGGCACGTGCCGTAACCGCACCGATCAACCCGACCTCCCTTACGTCATTCGCTTCAAGTCACCAACGGAGGGAAGCACCGATTTCACCGACAAGGTGTTCGGTCACATCAGCACGCCCAACAAGGCCCAGCAGGACTTCGTCCTCGTGCGCACGGACGGCTACCCGCTGTACAACCTGGCCGCGACCGTCGACGACCACGAGATGCAGATGACTTTCGTCGCGCGAGGCCGCGACCACATCGGCAACACGCCCCAGCAAATCTTGCTCTATCGCGCGCTGGGCTGGGACCCACCCGAGTTCGCCCATCTGCCGATGATGCTGAATTCCAAGGGCGAAAAGCTTTCCAAACGTCACGCCGCCGTCTCCACGCAAGACTACAAGGACAAGGGCTACACGCCGGCCGCGGTGCTCAACTACCTCGTGCGCTTCGGCTGGTCCTTCGGCGACAAGGAAATCTTCAGTCGCGAGGAGCTCGTGGAGCTGTTCGACTGGGACCGCGTGAACAAGAGCGACGGCAAGTTCGACGAGAAGAAATTCGCGGATGTGGCCTTCGAGCATCTGAAGCAGCCGGCGCTCACGTCGCTGGAGCAGTACGCGGAGTGGACCAAGCCGTTCCTCGCCGCCCGGGGTCTTCCTTCGGTGGACGACGCCTTGCTACGCGAAGCGATCGCGGGCGTCCGCGACCGCGCCCGCACGCTGGTGGACGCCGCCAACGACCTGGACTTTTACTTCCGCGAGCCGCCCGAAGCGGACGAGAAAGCCGTCGCCAAGTTCATCACCGCAGAGAGCAAGTCACGCCTCGCCGCGATCACCACCCTGTTCGAGGGCCAGAACGACTGGCAAGTCGCGCCCCTAGAGGCGGCGTTCAAAGCCTGGGTGGAGTCGCAAGGCCTGCAGCTGAAAGACGTCGCGCAGCCCCTGCGCGTCGCGCTCACCGGCCGCAGCGCTAGCCCGCCCCTGTTCGACGTCATGGTCGTCCTCGGCCGCGATCTCTCCCTCACCCGGCTCCGGCGCGCTGCCGGCGGCGCATGATCTCGGCGCTGGCCTGGCTGGTAGCGCCGGATTTTCCCCTCCCGCTGACGCGGCTGAAAGACGTCTCGTGGTTCACCGCGCTCTTGGAGCACCCGCCGATCAAGGCGCTGATCCCGATCCCGATCTTGATCGCGCTCTGGCCGTTCGTGAAGAAGTTCTTCGCGGCCACCTGGCGGGAGCTAGACGAAGAGGCTCGTCAGGCGCGCCTCACGCTGCCCCCGGAAGACGTCGACTACCGGCGCCCTGTCGCTTGCCTCTCGATCGTCGCCGTGGTGCTCACGCTGCAAGAGTACTACGGCGGAAGGGGCATCTTCGACTCCCAGTTCCGTCCCTGGCTGAACGAGCTCCAAGCCGGCGGCTGGACCTTCCTGAAGATGGAGAAGTACGACGAGCTCTACAGCTACGGCTGGTGGGTATTCGCGCGCGTCTTCGGGTACGTCGCGGTGCCGCTCGGCACGTGGAAGTTGCTGTTCCCCAAGGACAGCCTGCTGGACATGGGCCTCCGCACGAAGGGCTTCTTCAGCCATTTGTGGATCTACGGGCTGTGCCTGGCCGTCGTCGTTCCGGCGATGCTCATCGTTTCGTCACAACCGGACTTCGGAACCTACTACCCGTTTTACAAGCTCAGCTCGCGCAGCTGGTTCGACTTTCTGACTTGGGAGGCGATGTACTTCCTCCAGTTCTTCGCGCTCGAGCTGTTCTTTCGCGGCTGGTTCGTCGGCGCGCTCAGACGGAACTTCGGCGCGGGGGCGATCTTCGCCATGGCCGTCCCCTACTGCATGATCCACTACGGCAAGCCGTACTTGGAGGCGCACGGGGCGATCGTCGCCGGTGTCGTGCTCGGCTCGCTCGCGATGCGGACTCGAAGCATCTACGCGGGCTTCCTCGTCCACATCACGGTCGCGTTTTCCATGGACTTTCTGTCGCTGTGGCGTCGCGCCGCCCTGCCCCAGGTCTTCTGGGGCTGAGCCCGCGTCCGCGCCCACAGCCCGAGACAGAGTGAGGCGTCCGCGTCGAAGCGGGCTCCTGCTGAGGCGCTCGTGACGAGACAAACCGGCGTCGCATTTTCCGCGCGTCAGCGGGGGCGATTGCCAGTATATTCCCCGACCGAAAAACCAGATGTCGAACGCGAGCTTTTCGCCGGTCCCTCCTGACGCTCTGCCTGACCCGAGGCGCACCAGTACGCATGACCAGAATGGGGGCGCAGAGTGGACCACCGAGCGCGGCGCCGCGCGCTACCAGATTCACGGCTGGGGAGCTCCGTACTTTCAGGTCAACGCGCGCGGTCACGTCGAGGTGAGCCCCAATCCGGACCGTCCGGATCGCGTGATCAACTTGTTCGAGCTCGCCGGTGATCTCAAGGCACGCGGCTTGGAGCTCCCGCTCTTGCTGCGCTTCTCGGACATCGTGGGTGATCGCATCAAGCGCATCAACGAGGCCTTCATCAAGGCGATCACGGAGTACGAATATCCCGGCACCTACCGGGGCGTGTACCCGGTCAAGGTGAACCAGCAACGCCACCTGGTGGAAGAGATCGTGGAGGCGGGCCGCCCCTGGAGCTTCGGGCTGGAAGCCGGTTCCAAGCCCGAGCTGCTCATCGCGCTCGCGGCCATGCAAGACGTAGGCGGCCTCATCATCTGCAACGGCTACAAGGACTCGAAGTACATCGAGACCGCGCTCGTCGCGCAGAAGTTCGACAAGACCGTCATCATCGTGCTGGAGCGCTTGGAGGAGATCGACCTCGTCTTCAAAGCTTCGGAGAAGCTCGGTATCCGGCCGATTTTGGGCGTCCGCGCCAAGCTGACCACCAAGGGCGTGGGCCGTTGGAAGGACTCGGCCGGCGAGCGCGCCAAGTTCGGCCTCACCACCTCGGAAATGATCGAGGTCGTGGACCGCTTGACCGAGCGCAACATGTTGGACTCGCTCCAGCTCTTGCACTTTCACATCGGTAGCCAAATCTCCAGCATCATTCCGATCAAGAACGCGATGCAGGAGGCGTCCAACATCTACGTGGAGCTCGCGAAGATGGGCTGCAAGATGGGCTACCTCGACGTGGGCGGTGGCCTCGCCATCGACTACGACGGCAGCAAGACGGACTTCCACGCTTCCAAGAACTACCAGCTGGAAGAGTACGCAGCAGACGTCGTCTCCCACATCCAGGCCGCCTGCGTGAAGTCGGAGGTGCCGATGCCCACGCTCGTGAGCGAGAGCGGCCGCGCCGTCGCCGCGCATCACTCCATCCTCGTGTTCGAGGTCGTGGGCGAAAACCAGGTGCGTTTCCCGCAACCGGCGGAGCCGAAAGCCGAAGCGCACCGCCTTCTCCGCGAGCTTTACGACACGTACTGCGGCATTCAGCCGAAGAACGTGCAGGAGAGCTACCACGACGCGAGCCAAGCCAAAGAGGAGGCGCAGAGCCTCTTCAAGTACGGCTACCTCTCGCTGCGCGAGCGCTCTCAGGTCGAGCGCATGTTCTGGAACTGCTGCGAGAAGATCCACCACACCCTTCGCCGCATCAAGTTCATCCCGGAAGAGCTGCAGCACCTGGATCGCGATCTGTCCGCCATCTACTACTGCAACTTCTCCGTCTTCCAGTCCGCGCCGGACATCTGGGCCATCGACCAGCTGTTCCCGATCATGCCGATTCACCGGTTGGACGAAGAGCCCACCGTCTCCGCCACCCTGGCGGACCTCACGTGCGACAGCGACGGCCTCATCGACCACTTCATCGACGTGGAAGACGTGAAGGGCACGCTGGACCTACACCAGCTGAAGGACACGGAGCCCTACTACCTGGGCATGTTCCTCAACGGCGCCTACCAAGAGATCTTGGGCGACCTTCACAACTTGTTCGGCGACACCCACGCCGTGCACATCGCGCTCACGGACGACGGCTACCAAATCCGCCACGTCATCAAGGGCGACAGCATCGCGGAAGTACTCCGCTACGTGGAGTACGTGCCGGAGAGCATGGTGGACGCCGTGCGCCGTCAGGCCGAGCGCGCCGTCTCCGCGGGTCGTCTCACGAACGAGCAAATGCGCACGCTCTTGCACCACTACGAAGAGTCGCTGCGCAGCTACACGTACCTCACGGCAGAGTAAGCCCGCGCGAGGAAGCCGGGCCCTACCGCTCGGCTTCCTACATCCCTCAGCGCCAGAGGCGCGGTCGGCGCACCCAAGCTGCCGCCGCGCCGAGCGTGGCCACGGCGAACGCCCAGCTACCGCGCGTCGGCGCGAGCTGGCAGCCTCCGGAAGCTTTCATTTCAGAGCCAGCATCATCCCTGACGCTGGGTTTGCCCGCCTCCACGCCTGGCTCGCCCGCCTCCGGCTGCCCGCCGGTCGCCGGTTGCCCGCCCGTCGCCGACTGCCCGCCTTCGCCCCCGCTGCCGCTTTTGCAGCGCGGGTCGTCGCTGTGCCCAGAGCACCACAGCGGCAACGCCTCGGCCGTCGGCGGGTCGATGCACTGGAGCAAGTCGTGATCTCGCAGCGTGAAAGTGGAATCCGACGGTGAGCTCACCCCCCCGGACGAATCTCCCAACTGCACGGCGTTCTTCGGGTCGACCGCCTCGGCCCAAGCTTCCCACGCCACCATGGTATCGATGGCTGGCAGCTGCCAACGCGTGTCCACGCTCACAAGGCGAACTTCTCGCGAGGGCACACTGACGTCGTAACCTCCACAGGTCTCCCCGTCTGCTACGCAGTCCGTGCGTTCACCCACACCGTGCCCGACCTCGCCCCAGCGCGCGATGGCGATGGTCGGCATCGGTAGCGGGGTCGGCTCCCCCGCCACCTCGAGCTCGATGGAGTTGCCTTCAGCCCCTGCTGATTCCGTCTCGCTCCTCCACGAGGTGAGCCGCAGCAAGGCGCCGACCGCCACCGGCTCGTCCGCCTGCCAGCCCAGGTACCGCTCGGTGTTTTCGCCGCGCTCACGCGTGAGCAGCACTTCCAGGTGTCCAGCCACGGGCGCCCCGTCCGCGGCCTCGACTCGGACCCAGGCTCCCAGATTTTCCGAATCGAGCTCTCCGAAGTAGGAGCGCGCGAGGAGGACGAACCCGTCCGTGCCGATTGGCATCCTCGTTGTTCCGCCGCCGACCACGCCCACCTCGTCCCAGTCTTCCCCGGGTGCTCCGCCACTGCACGCCTTTGCGCTCCTCACCCCACCAATCCCTACTTGCCCCGCCACTGCCAATGAAATGAGGGCGCCAAGCACGCCTCGCTTGAGCCACGTCGATGCCATGGTCCCCAGTTCAGCAAGGAACGTACCCCGCCACGATCCGCTATTTTCGCTAAGAAAACAGCCCTAAGCGGCTAGCGCTCAGCCGGCCCACGTTGGCTGTGCCAGAATGTGCGAGGTTGCGGGAATGTGACGAGGTACTGCGTCGTTTCTTGGACGCGGCGAGACACTCCTCGGTACGATCTGCCCAACACCAATCCTCATGGGCCAGTCCTCCCGACCCTCCTCATCATCATCGCGTTACTCCCATCTGGTCCTCGCATCCGTGGGGGGTCTCGTCGCGCTCCTTTCGCCCGCCTCTAGCCACGCCGACATCTATCAGTCGGTGGGGCCGGACGGCGTGGTCAGCTTCACCAACACGAAGACGCAGGGCGCCAAGCTCTATCAAAAGACTCCCGCCAAGGCGGCCGTCTTCTTGCCGGCGGACACTTCCCCCGAGCGTTACACCCGCTACGACACCTTCATTCGCGAAGCAGCCACGCTCTACCAAATTCCAGAAGCGCTCGTCCGCGCCGTGATCCGCGTGGAGAGCGACTTCGACCCCCGTGCCGTCTCTCCCGCCAACGCGCGTGGCCTCATGCAAATGATTCCCGGGACGGCCGAGCGCATGATGGTGACGGACGTCTTCGATCCTCGCCAAAACATCTTCGGTGGCGTCCGTTACCTGCGCGTCCTCGCCAACACGTTCAATGGGGACCTCGCGCTCACGGTCGCCGCGTACAACGCGGGGGAAGGCGCGGTCATGCGCCACGGCGGTATCCCGCCGTACCCGGAGACGCAGGACTATGTCGTAAAGGTCGTTGGCTATTACCGCCAGTACCGCGCCGCGCCTCCCACCCCTTGAGCACCAAGCCTAAGGAAAGGCACTCTGCCGACCGTGCATGGTACCGTCGCGCGTATGAGTACGCGAGGGTTGGGTTACTTGGTGGCGGTGTGGGCGTTGGCATCGTTGGTATCGGGGTGCGGCGCGAGCACGAAGGACGGAGGCAAGCCGAGCGAAGCGCGGGAGCTCCCAAGAGCTTTCGCGCAACGTGTTTGCGGCGCGTTCGCCCGCTGCTGCGAGCACCAGTCGTACGAAGTGGATGTCGCGCAATGCGAAGAAGCGCTCGAAGCGGACCTTGCGCGAGAGCTCTCGGAATATGACGGCCTAAACGTCAGCTTCGATCCTACCGCGGCCGAGGCCTGCATCGCCGACTACGCCAACGCGGCCTGCCTTGCGGGCCCCACGGAGGAGTACGACGTCAAACGCAATTGCAACGTCATGTTCAAGGGTTTGGTCGAGCCGGGCGGAGCTTGTAGGAAGGACGACGAGTGTCGCGTCGAGGGCCGGCGAAGCGCTCGGTGCTCCGACGACGTGTGCACGTTGGAAAGCGAGCCCGCCGCAGGCGCCCAGGCAGGCGCAGCTTGCGGAAGCACGT
>JAQSWN010000238.1 GCA_029266615.1 Polyangiaceae bacterium | reverse complement strand
CCTGGTCGCCGCACACCCGCTCCGCCTGTCGCAAGCAGCTCGTGAGGCGACCTCGGCACGAAAGGTCATAGCTGCCGTCGGGCTGCTTGGAAGGAGGGCGCGGACTTGCCCCGCACGCCGCAAGCATCAGCAGGAAGGGGAGACCAAGCGACAGTTGCACCATGGCGCGCTGCATCGCCGCGGTCTTAGCCTCGGCGCGGCAAAAACGCCAATGGTCGGGAAGGATTCAGCTTTTTTACCACTTATCTCAGGCTGAGACGCGGCCGTATAGTTCTGGGTTCGGTTCCCAATGAAGCTTCGCCCGGTCTTTGCTTGCTTGGCGCTCGTGTCCACTGCCAGTGCCGTCCACGCGGAGCCCCTCCGCGCGCACGGGTCTGTCGCCGCAGGACACGCGCTCACTGGTCATCAGAAGGATGAGTACGCCTGGGGGGCAGGCGCCTCGCTCGGGTTGGAGTACCCGTTCGTCAGGCAGCTCGGTCTCGAGCTGTCGGCGAGCTGGCTCGGGCTGGGCCAAGGAGATCCGCCCAGCGATCCGCGCGTCCTCCGTGAGTCAGGCGCTTGGGCGCTCTCGCCGACGCTCGGCTTGCACGTCATCCCTTTCGCGGCAGAACACAACGGTCGCTTGCTCAGCCCCGCTGGCCTGTGGGCGAGCGCGGCGGGAGGCGTGGCGTTCACGAACGGCCTCGCGCGGCCGTCGTTCGACGCCAAGCTGGGCTTCGATCTCCTGAATGAGGCGGGCCGCGCCGGCCTCGGTCCGATGGTTTCATTCGTCCACGTTTTCCAGCCCGACAGCGAGTTTCGACCCGACGACGCCAACGTGTTGCTCTTCGGCGTGCACGCCATGTATGACTTTGGCACCAAGAAGGTGATCGGCGACCGCGATCGCGACGGCATCTTGGACAACGTGGACCGGTGCCCCGACACGCCGGAGGACAAAGACGGGTTCCAGGACACCGACGGGTGCCCTGACCTGGACAACGACGCGGACGGCAATCCCGACACGACGGACAAGTGCCCGAATGTCCCGGAAGATCGCGACGGTTTCGAGGACGACGACGGTTGCCCGGAGCTGGACAACGACAAGGACGGTATCCTCGACCGCGCCGACAAGTGCCCGAACGAGCCGGAGGACAACGACGGTTGGGACAGCCTGGACGGCTGCCCCGACCCGGACAACGACGCTGACGGCATCCTGGACGTGAACGACCTCTGCCCGTTCGAGCCCGAGACCGTGAACGGCTACGCCGACAACGACGGCTGCCCCGACGAGGAGCAAGTGCGCGTCGTGGGCGACAAGATCGTGCTGGACGATCGCGTGCACTTCTTCGTCAACAGCGCGGTCATCCGTCAGGTTAGCTACCCGCTACTCACGCGCCTCGCGAAGCTCGTCGGCGCGCATCCGGAGTACACGCACATCTCGGTCGAAGGCCACGCAGACGAGCGCGGTCCAGAAGACTTCAACCGCAAGCTGAGCGAAGAACGAGCCAAGAGCGTGCTGGAGTTCATGGTGAAGCAAGGCATCGCGCGGGACCGCTTGAGCTCGCAGGGCTTCGGCGCGTCGCGCCCCCTCGTGGACAAGAAGAACGAATACGCGTGGTTGCTCAACCGTCGCGTCGAGTTCACCGTCACTCGTCAAATGCGCCAAGGTGGAAGCAACTCCACCTCGACGGGGACGAACGTGCCGACGGAGGGCAACGTCGCCCCTCCGCCGCCGCCCGGACCGGTGGACGTCCCTCCGCCGCCCGAGGCACTTGCGCCCCGAAAGGCCGGCGACAACCAGCCCGAGTCCGCCACGCCGCCCGTCGAGGCTGGCAAAGGTGGCGCGGAAAAGGGAGGTGCCAAGTGACCGCCCGCAGCGTGCTCCGCGCACTTCGATACGTGGCGCTGGCCGCCGGTCTGGCCTACGCGCTGCCCACTGCCTGCGGCAGCGGCGGCATCGTCGGTGGCGAATGCCGCGAAGGAGACTGCAGCGCGTCAGGCGCTACCGCGAATAGCGGCACGAGCGGCAAGCCGACGGGCGGAACGTCCGGCGTGCAGGGCGGAAACAATCCGGGCGAAGGCGGCAATGGCGCCGCGGCCGCGCAGGGCGGTGACGGGGAGCTGCCGGACGGGGGCTTCTTCGATTCGCCAGTGGACGGCGATACGGACGCGATGGCGCCGCTCGAGTGCCTCCCGCCGCACGATTCGCCGTCCCACTGCGGGGACTGCGACACTCGCTGTGTCGTCCCCACGCCACTGTGCGCTCCGGACGGCGATGGCAGCTTCCAGTGCGTGCCCAAGTGCGACCCCCCGCTCATCGAATGCCAGGGCCAGTGCGTGGACCCGGACTCCTTCAAGAGCGATCCGGACAACTGCGGCAGCTGCGGCAACCAGTGCCCGTCCGAGATTTGTCAGGACGGTATGTGCCGCGGCGCTGGCTTCGGCCACGTCGCGCTCATCTGCTCCGACTTCAACTCGGCCGATGCGACGTCCGCGTGGACGATTCTGCTGGGGAACGCGATTTTCCTGCCCGCGACGAACCCGGTCAACGTCCTCGCCTACACGCGTGGAGCCGCCGCCGCGGCCGTCAATCGCGTGAACACGGTCATCGGATGGGCCGGCGAAAAGCGGAATCGTACCGTTAAAATCACGGAAGCGAAGACGGCCGACGCGGTGAAGCAGAACTTGAACATCGACGACTACCAGGTGCTGCTCATCCACGATCTGGACCGCGCCACTCCCGGCGAGCCGGCAGCAGTTGCCGCAGACTGGGAGAGCTCCAGCACGCTGACCTCGTTCGCGCGCGCGGGCGGTGTCGTGGTGGTCCTGGACGGCGGGGACGGCACTCAAGAGATGCACGAGCTGATCAACGAGGGGAATCTGCTCGATCCGAGCGGAGCGACCAGCATCACGGGCCAAACCGACATGACGGATGGCTTCGTTTGGAACAACGGTCCGGCGGACGTGCTGGGCGTCAACGTGTTCGAGCCGTTTCGTGGCACGTCGCACACCTGCACCTTCGATACGAACGCCGTGCCGAGCTCCGACGTCATCTTCGTGCTCAGCGACGACGAAGCCATGGGCGTGGGCGACCCCGTCGCCATCCATCGCGTCATCGTGCCTTGAGCGCGCGCAGCTACCGAGCCGCTCAGTGACGTGTACGAATCTTCGCTACTGGCGGCATCGAGAACGACACGGACGAAGTCACGATCGAAGACTGCAAGCCCAAGCGAGGCGCCGCTATTTCAGCTTGGGCGGCACCGCGCGCGGCTCGCTGCGGCGGCTCTTCGGAGCCGCCTCCGGCGTCGGCGGTACGGCCGCGCGCCCGGTCACGTAGGCCACGGCCCGCTCGCGAATCGAGAGCGCGGCGCGGGTGACGTCCTCGATGGCGGCGGTGGCGGCGGGCGTGCTGAGCACCGCCTTGGCGTGCTCGAAGCCGGTGTGGTGGCCGAGCGGAACGTAGAGAAAGCCCAGGACCGCAAAGAGGCCCACGACGCTCTCGAAGCACCTTCGACCGAGGTTACCGAGCCCGAACACGGGCGCATCGTACGAGAGCCGACCGGAAACTGAGAAGTCTTCGGCGGTTTTGGGCACGCACCCCCAAAAAACCGCTCACGGCGCGGAGGGGCGCGGAAGCGCGACCAGGGCGAGGCGCTCCGTCGTGAGCCGTACTGCCCCGAGGGGCTGGGCGAGGCTGGCTCGCTCCCGCGTCGTAACGAGGAAGCGGGTCGGTTTGCCGCGCAGCCTCTCGGCGAGCTCTTCGCTGGAGCGAGGGCGGGCCGGCGGGCGCTTTCGGGGGTCGTGATCCGCCAACACCCAGCTCTTGCCGTGCCCGAGCGCGGCCTGCACTGCGAAGAAGCCGTAGTCGTCCGTGTCGATGGCGACATCGGTCGCACCGAGACGCGATAGCACGGCGCCGATCTGCTCCTCTTCGCGGCGATCGGCGAAGGTGCTCCGTAGCTCGGGACGGAGCAGCAAGCTGGCGAGGAGCGCGCACGGCGGCGCCAGTGCCGGAAGAAGCCACGGACGTGGCGCCTCCGCGAGGCGCGCCACCAGCCCCGCCGTGACGAGCGCGAGAAACCAAAACACGGGCAGCAGCGAGCGCTCCGGGTGGTGGGTAGCGGCGCTGCCGCGCGCCGCCGCCACGCCTAGAAACACGACCAGCGCGGCGAGCAGCGCCACCGCGCGCCACGCCCGCGCGCCGAACGGTGAGGCTCCGTTACCAACGACGAGCGCGAGCGCGACGACGAACACCGCGAATAGCTCGGGCTCGAAGCGCACGACCGCCCACGGCGCCGAAAGGAGCGCGGTCAGAAGCCCTGGCCGGGCGCCACCCAGCGCGGCTTGGTACTGGCTCACCCGCGCCACGAAGAACCACGCGTCGCCGTGCCGGACCACGCCGTGCAGCAGCCAAAGAGCCATGGGAGCAAGCGCGAGCGCAGCCGCGATCCAGAGCGACTTCTGGCGAGCACGCCGCGCGTCGATCACCGTGATGGCCGCGAATACCAGCGCAGGCGCCCAGCTTTCGTAGCGGCTGAAGCAAGCGGCGCCGAGCGCGGCCCCGCCCAGCGCTCGCAGCCGAGCCGCAGGGAGGGTCAGCGTGACCGCGCCGAAGAGCAGCAGCGCTGCGGTGGGCGCTTCCGGCACCGTGGCCGCGGAGAGCCAGCTGCCATACGGAAGCACGATGGCGCCGAGCGCTCCCCACAGCGCCGCACGTTCGCCGAGTCCGAGCAGCCGCGCGCTCTGCCAGACCAGGAGCGCGCTCGCTACGCCGAGCAGCAGTGCCACTCCCCGGGCGACGGATAGGGAGTCACCGAACAGCGCCATCGGTACGCCGTAGAGCCAGAACGGCAGCGGTAGCCAGCTCGTCCCGCTCGGATCGGGCGATGGAGCGTGCGCGAAGCGGGCGGCGATCACCACGCGTGAATAGTCGTCGTCGCTGATGGCGCGAAAGCCGCCCCACCAACAGAGCAATGTGGTCGCGGCGCGCGCGAACGCGACCAGCAGTGCATCACGCACGGCCCTCGGCGAGGGCACTGCGGTTACTTCTTGCTCGAGGACGCCGGCGCCGGGCTCGAGGGCGCCTTCTTCTCGATCGCGGCCTTGCTCTTCTGCTGCAGCGACTCGTCTGCCGAAGACGAGAGGTAGGCGAGCGTCATGCTCGTCGCGAAGAAGATGCCGGCGGTGGCCCAAGTGGTCTTGGTCAGGAAGTTACCGGCGCCGCGGCCACCGAACACTTGCTGCGCGCCCGCTCCGCTCAAGGCGCCGAGCCCGCCGCTCTTTCCGGGTTGAATCAGCACCACCAGCATCAAAAAAGTGCAGGCGATGACGTGGATCACGGTGAGCGGCGTGTGGATGATCTCGGCCATGGGCGTCTCGAACGGAGGGGCTACTTAGCGCATTCCGGGCGTTCTACCCAGCCGCCTGAGCGATCTTGGCGAAACCGGCCGCGTCCAGCGCCGCGCCGCCGACCAGCGCGCCATCGATATCCGCGCAGCCGAGCAGCTCCTTGGCGTTGTCCGCCTTGACGCTCCCGCCGTAAAGAATGCGAGTCTTTTCAGCGAGTTCCGGGCTCAGGGCGGCCAGCCGCTTACGGATGGCTTCGTGCACTTCCTGGGCCTGCGCCGGGGTCGCCACCTTGCCGGTGCCAATGGCCCAGACGGGCTCGTAGGCGATGACGCCGTATCCGGGATTCTTGAGCAGTACCTCGGCAAAGGCGTCCAGCTGGCGGAAACAGACTTCGAGCGTCTTGCCCGCTTCACGCTCCGGGAGCGTCTCCCCGATGCAGGCGATCGGCTTCAAGCCGGCGGCCATCGCGGCGACGACCTTGTCCTTCACGGACTCGTCCGTCTCCCCGAAGAACTGACGCCGCTCGCTGTGCCCGAGGATTACCCATTTGCAGCCGGCCTCGAGCAGCATCGGAGCGCTGATCTCACCCGTGAAGGCGCCGCTGTCCTTCGGGTAGAGGTTCTGCGCGGCGACTTCCACGTGAGTGCCATCGAGCATGCTGGCTACCGCCGCCAGCGCCGTGAACGGAGGCGCGACGACGACCTCCGCCGCGACGCCAGTCGACGCTTTGGCGACGCCCTCCGCGAGCGAAAGGCCCGAGGCGCCACCGTGATTGAGCTTCCAGTTGCCAGCGATGAGGTATTTGCGATTTGCCATGTTCATCCACGCAGGGCTTCGATGCCCGGTAATCTCTTGCCTTCGATGAGAGCGAGCGACGCCGCGCCGCCCGAAGAAACGAAACCGATCGCGGCTTCTAGGTCGGCGCCGGGCTCCGTGCATAGCGCCGCGACGGACTCGCCCGTTACGACGCCGAACGCGGGTGCTTCCGAAAGCGCCTGCATAACCCCGCGCGAGCCCTGCGAAAATGCCGGATTTTCGACGGCACCGAGCGCGCCGTGCCACAGGACCGTCTTGGCTTTTTCGACACGCGCCCGAAACGCTTCTAGCGTGCGCGGGCCGATGTCGTAAGCGCCACTGCCGTCGGGAATGGAGCCGACGCTGCACGCGTAACCATCAGCGCTGAATCCGGACGAACCGGTCAGCACGTCCACCGGTAGCACCAGGTCTACCTTCGCGTCGCGCGCACGGGTAAGCATGGCACGCGCCAACGCGAGCTGCTCTCGCTCGTGCTTGGACTCTTTCATGTCCACGCTGCGCGCGGCGAGCAACGTGTTCGCGACCGCGCCGCCCACCAGCACCGCCTCACACCGGCGCAGCATGACCTCGAGCACGGGGAGGCTTCGAGAAAGGCTCTCCCCGCCGAGCACGCCCACGAACGGCTTGAACGCGTTACCAGAAGCGCGACTCAAGCCTTCTAGCTCGGCCTTGGCGCGGTAGCCGAGGGCGCGCGCCTTCACCAGACGCGCGAGGGCCACCGTGGACGAGAGGGTCGAGTGCGAGACACCGAAGGCTTCGTTCACGTAGGCGTCGCACAGCGCGTGCAGCTTACGCGCAAGCGGCTCGTCGTTCTGCGACTCTTCGGGCAAGAAGCGCAGGTTCTCCAGCAAGCACACCTGACCCTCGCGCAGGTCGGCCACGACCTTGCGGGTGGCGTCGCCGACGCACTCGTCCGGCAAGTAAACCTCTTGACCGAGCAGCTCTGCCAACTTCGCGGCCACCGGCTCGATACTGCGCGGAGCCGCGTCCGCGGGGCCGAGGTGGGTCGCGAGCACGACGCGCGCGCCTTCCTTGATGGCTTTCTGAATCGTTGGTAGCGCGACGCGCAACTTGCGATCGCTCAGCACGACGCCGGCGTCGTCCACCGGCACGTCGAAGTCCACGCGGATGAGCAGCCGCTGGTGCGCGAGCGTCAGGTCGTCGATGCCGCGAAATCCGTCGGGGGGAGCCATGAACGGGCCCCTTATGCCACAAACGCGCCGAGCTTGCGGAAACGGTCGTAGCGATCCGCGCGCAGCTCTTCCGGCGAAAGCGCCGAGAGCTCCTTGAGCTCCTTATAGAGCGCTGCGTCCAGCTGCTTCGCGGCTGCGTCGTGATCCTGGTGAGCTCCGCCCGGTGGCTCGTCCACGATGCTGTCGACGATGCCGAGCTCCAGCAGGTTGGGCGCCGTGATTTTCAATCTTGCCGCCGCCTCTGGCGCCAAGTCGCCGTTTTTCCAGAGGATCGCCGCGCAACCTTCGGGCGAGATGACGGAGTAGTAGCTGAACTCCAAGACGAGCACGCGGTTGGCCACGCCTAGCGCGAGCGCCCCGCCCGAGCCGCCTTCGCCGATGACGGTGCTGATGATGGGCACGGTCGCTCGCGACATGGCCTCGATCGACGCGCCGATCGCCTCGCTCTGCCCGCGCTCCTCCGCCCCGATGCCCGGGTACGCGCCGGAAGTGTCCACGAACGTGAAGATCGGCAAGCCGAATCGCTCCGCCAGCTCGTAGATGCGGATCGCCTTTCGGTACCCTTCCGGGTTGGGCATGCCGAAGTTGTAGAGGAGGTTCTCCTTCGTGCTGCGGCCCTTGCGGTGGCCCACGATCGCGACGCTGCGCCCGTGGTACCGACCGAGCCCCGCGATGATCGCCGGATCCTCGGCGAAGCGCCGGTCCCCGCACAGCTCCTCGAAGTCCTCGAACAGGCGCTCGATGTAGTCTTGCGAGTACGGCCGGCTCGGGTGCCGTGAGAGCTGTACTTTCTGCATCGGCGTGAGGCCGGCGAACACCTCGCGCGCCAGCACGGCCGCTTTGTCTTCCAGGCGCCGGAGCTCGGCTCCGAAGCGAGGATCTTCATTTGCCAGCTCACGCAGCTCACGAACTCGTGACACGAGCTCGACTACGGGGCGTTCGAATGCGAGGACGACGGCCATGCTCTGTGCTGCTAAATCAAAGACCGCGCCAGCGCTGGGGCGCGAGTTGGCCGGACTTTGGCGCGAAGCGCGCGGTCTGTCGAGGGGTGCGCTCGCCGCGCCGCGTCACGTCGCGGAGCGGATGCTCGCCGGCACCTGGACGCTCGGAACCGCGCGCTTGATGTCGAAGATGCGGAAGGGCTTTTCTTTCCCCTTCAGCTGGGCGGGAGGCAGCTCTTCCGTCTCGAACTTGCCGCCGAGCCGGGCGAGGGTTTGCTCGCTGACCAGGACCTGGCCGGCCGAAGCAACGCCGCAGAGGCGCGCACTCGTGTTCGCAGTGTCGCCAATGACCGTGTAGCTGAGGGCTTTAGAGCTGCCGATGTAGCCGGCCACGAGGGGACCGGTGTGAATTCCGATGCCCATGGCGAGCGAGGGGTGCCCGTCTTCCATCCGCTTGCGGTTGAAGCGCCCCAAAATCTCCATTTGCTCGAGCGCGCACTCGACGCTGCGCCGAGCGTCGTCCGCATGCACGACCGGCGCGCCCCACAGGGCCATGATGCCGTCACCCATGAATTTGTCGAGCGTGCCTTCATGCTTGAACAACACCTCGACCATCAGCTCGAAGTAGTCGTTGAGCATCTCGACGATGCCGGCGGGGTTCGCGCCGTCGCTCATGCGGGTGAAGCCGCGAATGTCCGAGTTGAACACCGTGCATTCTTCGACGAGCTGGCCGCCCTTCTTCACTTCCAGCTCGCCCGACATCACCCGCTGGGCGACGTTGGGCGAAAGAAGGCGGCTGAAGCGCTCGCGGTTGACGATCTCTTGCTCGATCTTGCGGCCCAAGATGTTGATCTCGATGAACATCGCCGCTTGGGTCGCGATGGCCGTCACGATCTCCATGTCTTTGGGCTGAAACTGCGCGAGCGTTTCGCTGTCCAGCCACAGCACGCCCAAGATTTCGTCGTTGTGTAAGAGCGGCGCGACGATCGCAGAGCTGATCCGGTTCAAGATCATGCTCTTGCCTTTGGACGCGGCGAAATCCATGGCCGCGTCGTGCGTGAGCACGGTCGCTCGCTCACGGATCACGTGGTTCATGATCGTGGAGGAGACGGGGATGGGCTGGTTCGTGCCGTCGCGCCGTTGGCTTGCGCCGGGCACGAGCTGGCCGTCGTTCGCTTTCAGAAAGATCACGCCGCGGTCCGCGCGCACGAATTTGAAGATCGTGAGGAGGATCTTGTTCAGCAGGCTCGGCAAGTCGCGCTCCAGCGCGATCTCGCGAGAGAGCTCGTGGGAGAGGCGCAAGCGCTCGTAGTCGGCCGCGAGCTGTTGGGTGTTGCCGGAGATGCTCTCGAACGGCAAAAAGCCCTTCTGGGTCGCGGCGATCTGCGTGCCGATTTGGCGTGCCTTGTCGTTGATGTCGACGTTGGCCGCGGGAGGCCCCGATGGCATGCCCGGCGCTGGCCCCGGCCCCGCGGGGAAGCCGAGCGCGGGCGTCGCGGCGATCTGGGCGGTGCCCAGGGGGGTGAGCGGAGCCATGGGCTGCGGCACGGAGCCGTAGCTCCCTGGCGTCGGCGGCGCGCCGACCGTGGAAGGAACGCCGAGGCTCGGAGGGCCAGACTGCTGCCAGCCGGACTGCGGCTGATGCGACGCTTGAAATCCGGGAGCTGACGGGTAGCCCGGCTGGGCCGGCATCGGCCGCCCACTGCCGTCGTCGAAGCGGGCGCGCGTCTGACCGAGCGCGATGTCGTCCCCGTGACGCAGATCCCGCTCGCCGGCGACGCGCTCTCCGTTGACGTAGGTGCCGTTCAGGCTCCCCAGGTCCTTCAGCGTGAAGCCGTTCGGTCGCCGCTCGATGATGCAATGCTCCTTCGACACGATCTTGTCGAGGAGCTGCACCGTGTTCGAGGGGTGCCGGCCGAGCGAGTTGTGATCACGCAGCTCGACCACCTGTTGACCTTCAGGGGAGACGAGCAGGATTCGGGCCATGCCAGTCAGACAGGCTAGCTTTGCCTGGCCAACCGCACAAGACCCCGATTCGCTGACGTCCACGGCCCGCCGCTTGGCGGCTCGCGCTTTGGCGTTCGTCGCGTCGGTCACGTGAGGCGCAGCCGCGCCGCCGCCGGCCAACCGATAGACGAGGTACGAGTCCACCGTGCCGAACGCAAGCTCACCTCGC
>JAQSWN010000237.1 GCA_029266615.1 Polyangiaceae bacterium | reverse complement strand
GGATCGGCCTCTCTCTCGCCAAAGACTTGGTGGAGCTGCACGGCGGCCGCATTTCGGCCCAAAGCGAGCCTGGCAAAGGCGCAGTGTTCACGGTGCGGCTGGAGAACGACCGCGCTCATTTCAACCCCGACGTCTTGGATCGCCGCGCGACGCGCAGCGTTCAGGGTGACGGCAAGCGCGCCGCCGATCGCGGCATCGCGGACTGGCGCGTGGGCGCGGAGGCAAAGTTCCGTCTTCTGGAGATCGACGAGGTCACCGAGCAGCGGGTGGTGGAGCGCGACGCGGACGAGGAGCGGCGCAGTCACAGCGTGCTGGTCGTGGAAGATACGCCGGACGTGATCCGTATGATCCGGCTGACACTGCACCACGACTTTCGAGTGCTCGCCGCCACGAACGGGGCCCAGGGTCTCGAGCTGGCTCGCAAGCACCGCCCGAGCATCATCGTGACGGACCTCATGATGCCGGTCATGGACGGCCTGGAGCTAACGGCCCAGCTCCGGGCGGATCCTCGGCTTTGCCACACCCCGATCGTGATGTTGACGGCGCGCAGCGAGGTGAAGTCGCGCGTTACAGGGCTGCAAAGCGGCGTCGATGCGTACCTCGGCAAGCCGTTTTCGACGAAAGAGCTGACGTCCGTCGTGCGCTCCCTGATGCGCACCCAGGAGCGAACTGCGGACCTCGTGCTCACCCAGAAAATGGACTCGATCGAAGCCATTGCGGGCGGCCTCGCCCACGAAATCGGCAACCCCCTCAACTACGTAAAGAACGCGCTCGCCTTGGTGCGGCGGGATACGGAACAGCTCCTCGCCTCGGCGCGGCACTCCCCTGCCGACGGGGCGGTTGACACGCACACCTTGGAGCGCCGTACCAAGAAGCTCTTCGCGGTAGCGGAGAGCGGCGTTCGCCGGATCGCCGGGACCGTGGAACTGATGATGCGGTACAGCCGCAACGGTTACAGCCGCTCGGAGCAACCGCACGACGTTTACGCAGCCACCCGGGAGTCGCTCGAGGTCCTGCTCCCCAGCATCGGGAAGCCGCTCGAGGTAGCCACCCACTTCGAAGGCGAGCCGTGGGTGAGCGCGGTGCCGGAAGAATTGAATCAGGTCATCTCCAATCTGATTCAGAACGCGGCCGAGGCAGCCCCGGCGCACGGTGGGCGACTGGAGGTGCGCGGCTGGAACGAGGGCCGCGAGGTTTGCCTCGGCGTGCGCGACAACGGCGTCGGAATCAGCCCCGAGAACGTGAACAAGGTCTTCAACGCGTTCTTCACGACCAAGGACGCTGGCGCCGGCATGGGAATGGGCCTCACCATTGCGCAGCGGGTCGCACGTTCGCTGGGCGGCTCGATCGCGGTGCAGAGCGAGCTGGGCGAAGGCACGCAGTTTACGCTGCGGGTGCCGCAGCTTCGCCCCTCCTCAGGGCGGCAGTCGAACGACGAAGCTCGCGCCGCCGAGGCGTCCGTCGCGCCCCGCGTTTAGGCTTCCGCCGATCTCTTCCACGATACGGCGGGAGATGGCGAGCCCCAGCCCGGTGCCCACGCCCGCCATGCTCGTGAAGAATGGATCGAAGATGCGCAGCCGGTCTTCGTCGGCGATGCCGGGGCCGTTGTCGGCCACTTCCAGCACCGACCACCCCTCTTCCATGTGCAGGCGCACGCTGATGACGTTCTCGCTGCGTGGCCGGGCCGCGACGGCTTGCATCGCGTTCACGATCAAGTTCAGCACCACCTGACCGAGCTTGGTGGAGGAGGCGCGCACCTTGGGAGCGCAGGTCACGTCCAACTCGAGGGATGCAGAGCGCATCAGCTCTCCGGAAACCAGGCGCAGGCTGAGCCGAAGCACCTCCGCCAAATCCGTGGGGCGCAGCTGGCCCAAGTCGCTTCGGGTCGGCATCTCGATGCCGCGCACGATGTCGACGACGCGATTCACGCCCGCAGCCGTGTCGGTGAGACTCGCCTCGACCTGCTCGAGTTGCGGCTTGATGCCGGCCGCGGCCGCCTGCTCCGCCAGGCGCCGCACCTCGCGCTGCGCGAATGAAAGGCTGTTCGTCACCCACTGCATGGGGTTCTTCAACTCGTGCGCGATGCTGGCCGCGACGACGCCCAGCGCGTAGACGCGCTCGGTCTCGCGCAAGCGCAGCTCGAGCGCCGAAAGCTTGCGGCTCATCGCGTAGACATCCAGCGCGTCCGTGAGCTCCGCGCGGAGCTCTTCGGGCTCCCACGGCTTGCGCAGGTAGCGGCGCACGCGCCCACGGTTGATGGCAGCCACCGCCGCCTGGACGTCGGTGTACGCGGTGATGAGCAAGCGCACCGTGTCTGGGTATTCCACCCGCACCCGCTCGAGCAGCTCGACGCCGCTGGTGCCGGGCATGCGCTGATCCGCGACGATGACGCCCACCTCTTCCCCGCGCATGTGCGCGAGCGCCTCTTCCGCAGAGGAGGCGGTCAGGACCTCGAAATCGTCGCCGCACGCGGCTTCGCACACGACGAGGTTGGCTTCGTCGTCGTCGACGAACAGCACCTTGGCGGTCACCACGACGCCTCGCTGACGCTTGGCTCGCCGGCACCCGGCACATCCGAAGAGACGAAGACTTCCGGCATCTCGCGGTCTGCAACCTCGACCGCGCAGGGTAGCCCAACTCGGGTACGGATTCGCAATCCCTAGCTGTTATCGTGCCGTCCCGCGGAGGTCCTCACGGGCGTGTTTATGTAAGCTGCGCTCGCCGCGCCCACGGGTGCCGCTACGAGATCTTTCGCCCCCGCTTCAACTCTCGAAAGGGGTTCATGTCGTGAGGATTTCGGCGGCTGGAAGCGCATGCGACAGGGTCGAGCCCCGAGCGCGGGCTGGCCGGGCAACCGCCGCGACGGCGCCCGATCAGAAACCTGCGCCTATCATCAGGCTCGTCACCACCCACGGTCGTGAGCGCTCGATCTGGATGGCAGGAACCAGCGCCGTCACGTTGAGCCCCAGGCGCGCGTCCGCGTCGCCGATCGGAAGCTCGTACTCCAACGCTCCGCGCAGCACGCCCGCGCCCGCGCTACGCTTTCCCGGCGCTTCGAGCGCACCGCCGTGCAGCCAGCTCGCGCCCGCGGCCAAGATCGGGTGAAGCTCGGAGCGGTGTCGGAGGTCGATCCACAACTCCGCGGAGTAAGACGCGAGGCCACGCTCGCTCTCTGGCCGCAGCCATGTTCCGCCAATCCTGGCCCCCACGGCGCGACGGCCGATGTCGAGGGCCGCGGACAAGCCGGGGCCAACGGGCTGCACGAGCAGGGCCGGCCCCACGTGAAAGCGAAAGGTGGACGGCTCTTCGAACGACGCCGGACGCAAGGTCCGCTCCGGCGCTGGCGCTTCCGGCTCCAGGACGCGAACCGCATCGTAGGGAGCTTCGGGCGGGCGCGCGTAGTCGGCCAGCGCCGGGGACGCGACGGCGGCCGCGGCACAGCCCGTGCCAGTGAGAGCCAGGCGCAGGAGGACGAAAGGAAATCCAGCACTTGAGCGGGTCATGCCGGCCTGAACGCCGGCGGCGCTCGGCCCTTACAGTGCGGAGGCGGAGCGCGGACCCCGCAATGTCCCGACCATTTCGTCACTGACGTTCGTGTCACCGCAGCAAAAGCGCTCGAAGGCTTGATTCTCGGCCGGGGGTGCGGGCAGACTGACGCCCGTGTCAGTCGCGAGCGCCCGCTTTTAGGGCCTCCTCTTCCCGGGATCCAATGAGCATGACGGACGGTCTGGTAATCGGCATGGACGTGGGGTCGACGACGGTCAAGGCCGTGGTCATCAATCCGGACACGAAGGAGATCCTCTGGTCTGACTACCAGCGGCATCACACCAAGCAGCCGGAAAAGGTTCTGGAGCTGCTGGAGGCTATCCTCGCCGCATTCCCGGATCATCCGTCGGAGCGTTTTCGGATGTTCGTTACGGGCTCCGGCTCGGGTCCGCTCGAGAAGCCTACGGGCGGCAAGTTCGTCCAGGAAGTGAACGCGGTCACGCTCGCGGTCGAGAACAAGCACCCGGACGTGCTGAGCGTGATCGAGCTGGGCGGTCAGGACGCCAAGATCATCATGTTCAAGCAGGACGCCAACACCGGCGCCAAGACGGCTTCGACGAGCATGAACGACAAGTGTGCGTCCGGTACGGGCGCCACGATCGACAAGTGCATGATCAAGGTGGGCGCGGAGCCGGGCTTCGCGACGTCCCTGCACTTCAGCGACCAGAAGCTGCACCATGTGGCCGCCAAGTGCGGCGTGTTCGCGGAGACGGACATCGTGAACCTCGTGAAGACGGGCATCCCGAAGGACGAGGTGCTCAACTCCTTGGCCGACGCGATCGTGCTGCAGAATCTCAGCGTGCTCACGCGCGGCAACACGCTGAAGCCCAAGGTGCTCCTGCTCGGCGGGCCGAACACCTACCTGCCCTTCCTGCAGGAATGCTGGCGTCAGCGCATCCCCGAAACGTGGCGTGATCGCGGCTACGACTACCCGAAGGACGTGCCGCTCGAAGAGCTGATCTTCGTCCCCAAGAACGCTGACCTGTACGCGGCGTTCGGGGCGGCCATCTACGGCATCGCCGAGGGCGGAACGGATTGCTTCTTCAAGGGCACGGACGCGCTCCGCGACTTCATCACCAACGGCCGCCGGGCGCGCTTGGGAGAGCAAGCGGGTCCTCCTCTCTCCGCCGCCGAGAAAGAGACGCAAGAGTTCATCGAGGCCTACAAGATCCCGAAGTTCCAGAAGGCGAAGTTCGAGCCCGGCCAAGTCGTGCGGGGCGTCATCGGTTTGGACGGCGGCTCCACGTCCTCCAAGGCGGTGGTCATCGACGAGAACGGCGAGATCCTGCTGAAGGCGTACCAGCTCTCCAAGGGCAACCCGATCCAGGATACCAAAGAGCTTCTGAGCAAGATTCAGGACGACGTGGAGAGCCAGGGGGCGACGCTCGAGATCTTGGGCTTCGGTGCCACCGGCTACGCAGCGGACGTGCTGGACGAGTGCGTGCTGAGCGACGTGAACATCGTCGAGACGGTGGCGCACATGATGAGCGCGGTCCACTTCTTCGGCGACGTGGACGTCATCTGCGACATCGGTGGGCAAGACATCAAGGTCTTGTTCATGAAGAACGGAGACATCCAAAACTTCAAGCTCAGCAACAGCTGCAGCGCCGGTAACGGCATGCTCCTTCAGGCCATGGCCGACCAATTCGGCATCCCCGTGACCGAGTACGCGGAGACCGCGTTCAAGGCCGAGCTGGCGCCGAAGTTTTCGTACGGTTGCGCGGTGTTCCTGGACTCGGACCGCGTGAATTTCCAGAAGGAGGGCTACCAGAAGGAAGAGCTCCTAGCGGGTTTGGCCCAAGTGCTGCCGAAGAACGTGTGGCAGTACGTGGTGCAGATCCCGCGCCTCGCTTCCCTGGGCACCAAGTTCGTGCTGCAAGGTGGCACGCAGTACAACCTGGCCGCCGTCAAAGCTCAGGTCGACTACATCAAGCAGCGCGTGCCGGGCGCGCAGGTGTTCGTCCACCCGCACACCGGCGAGGCGGGCGCGATCGGCGCCGCTATCGAGACCCTCCGTCGCTACAAGCGCAGCGGCAAGACGCGCTTCATCGGCGTCAAGGCCACGCTCCAGCTCGAATACACCACGAAGAACGACGAAGAGACCGTGTGTCACTTCTGTCCGAACGAGTGCAAACGTACGTTCATCGACACGAAGCGCCAGGACGGTAGCACCAGCCGCTACATCTCCGGCTTCAGCTGCGAGAAGGGCACCGTCGAGAGCAAGGAGGCGATGCTCTCGCTCATGGCCGAGCGCAAGCAAACCGCCGCCGAGTTCCCGAACTTGGTGACGTACGAAGCCGAGCGCGCGTTCGTGCACCAGTACGACCAAGCGGCGCTGCCGGAGGCGGGCTCGCCGGTCAAGGACGTGGTCGTGACCAAAGGCTTGTTCCGTATCAAGCGCGAAGAGGTCACGAGGCCGTTCAAGCGCTCCAGCGAAGCCGCGATGAAGCGCCGCAAATCGCTGCGCGTCGGCATCCCGCGCGTGCTCAACATCTATTCGACTGCGCCCTTCATCCGCACGTACTTCGAGACCCTGGGCTTCGGCAAATCCAACGTCGTGTTCAGCGACCCGATGACCGAGGAAATTTGGGTCGAAGGCGGCAAGTACGGCTCCATCGACCCGTGCTTCCCCAGCAAGGGCGCGCAGGCGCACATCCACAACCTCCTATTTCACAAGCATGAGCCGGAGCGTAACCGGCCGCTCAACTACATTTTCTTCCCGATTCTCACCCACGTGAACAACTTCGTGGAGGACACGCAGGACAACACGTCGTGCCCGATCGTGGCCGGTACTCCCGACGTCATGAAGGCGGCCTTCACCAAAGAGGTCGACTTCTTCAAGGAGCGCGGCATCGACTACTTGGCGCCTGCGCTTTCCTTCGCCGAGCCGATCTTGCTCGCCCAGCGCATGTTCGAGACCTTCGCCGAGCGGCTCGACATCACGGTGGACGAAAACGACCACGCCTGCCGCGAAGGTTTGAAGGCGCTCAAGGCCTTCGAGCTGGATCTGCAGGACAAGGGCCGCGCCATCTTGGAGACGGTCGAGGCCGAAGATCGTATCGCGATCTTGGTGCTGAATCGCCCGTATCACGCCGATCCCGGTCTCAATCACGGCATTCCGGACGAGTTTCAGGTCTTGGGCTATCCCATCCTCAGCATCCGCTCCATCCCCAAGGATCGAGAGTACCTCGATCGGTACTTCAAGGAAGAGCTGCAGAACGGCACCATCACGACCCCGCTCTCCATCAACCATGTTTGGCCGGAGAACTACTCGGCCAACAGCTCTCAGAAGGTCTGGGCAGCCAACTTCGCCGCTCATCACCCGAACGTCGCGGTGCTGGATCTGTCGAGCTTCAAGTGCGGGCACGATGCGCCGACCTACGGCATGATCGACGCCATCCTGCAGACTTCCAAGACGCCGGCCGCCGCGCTGCACGACTTGGACGCGAACAAGCCGGGCGGCTCCATCAAGATCCGCGTCAAGACCTACGCTCACTCGCTGCGCTTGCAGCAAGAGCGCTTGGAAGATCAAGCGGGCAAGAAGCGCTCCCTGGCCGAGACGGTAGATCGCAAGCGCTTGGAGCTGCTGCAGCTCAAGCAGCAGCAGCTGATGGGCCTGAAGCGAACGGACGACGCGCTCGAACGCGCCATTCAAGAAACGTCCGAGCGCATCATGGGCTACGAAGTGCGACGCGAAGCCGAGGTAGAGCTGCCCAAGGGCACGGTTCGGCTAGGCCGGAAGGCAGCGGACGGCAGCATCGTGCCGATCGCCACGAGCGGCGCCGCCGCGGACGCCGACGCCGTGACCGCCGCCGAGTAGCGAGCGCGCGCTGAGCGCGGGCGATAGCTCGCACAGGAGGAGCCCGGTTCTTACCGGGCTTTTTCTTTGTGAGCCGCGCGTGAGCGCGAACCTCTTTCGCGGCAACGTCCCCAGCCTGCGCTTCACGACCGCGGTCGCGCCTTGAGGTTCAAATCGCGACGTCCACCGGCGTGGGTGAGAGCACCCGCGCTAGGTCGGCGGGCGAGATTGAGACGAGAAAGCCGCGCGCGCCCCCGTTGATGAAGAGCCGTGGCAGCGCCAAGATCGAGCGCTCCACGTAGACGGGCAGGGGGCGCTTGAGACCGAACGGCGACGTGCCTCCGACTTGATACCCCGAGTGGCGATCGGCGACGTCCGGGGCGCAGGGGGCGACGCTCTTCTTTGCGAGCGCGCGAGCCAGGTTCTTGGCCGAGACTTCTTTGTCCCCGTGCATCAAGATGCACAGCGGCTGCCGACGCTCGTCTTCGAAGATGAGCGTCTTGATGACGAGGTGCTCGTCGACGCTTAGATGCTCGGCCGAAGCGCGCGTCCCTCCCCGCGGTTCCCAGGGATAGAGATGGGGCTCGAACACGACCTGGTGCTGGCGGAGCACGCGGACGGCCATGGTGACGGGGTACGCGGTGGCCACGGGGAGCGCCTCCCTGGGAGAATTACCACCCCAGCCAGCTCTTCAACAGAGGCGCTAGCTGCTCCGCCATTTTTGCGTGCGTCGCGGCGGTGGGGTGCCAGTCCTCTCCGAACGGCGGCGTCTGCGGCTCGAAGAACACGACCCGTACTTTGCGATCGCCCGCGCTCATGCGTGCAAGAGCCGCGGCCTGAACGTCCGCGCGCGCATTGCTCCAAGCACTCGCACCGGGCGGGTACCCATCGTTGAGCATTGGCCCGAGCGCGGCGACGAGCAGGGCCTCGGGGTAGTAGCCGCGCAGCCGCGCCAGAAACTCCGTGTAGCGACGGACGAACTCCGCGCGATCCACTCCCGGGGTGCTGTAGTCGTTCGTGCCCCCGTTCACGATGACCGCGTCCGGCACGTATTGGGTCGGGTCCCAAGCGTGGGCGGTCGGATCGTCCGGAACGCTCGTCGAATACAGCTCGGGAATGTACGTACCGGGACTGCCCGCGAAATTACGCGACAGACCACGACCCGAATGCGCCATCGCCGAATACCGAGCGCCGAGGAGAGCGGCCGTGACCGCCCCGTACGCCTTGTGACCGTTGGAGCGGCGCGACGTGTGGTGCTCCGACTCGGGAGCGAGCGTGGACAGCTCGTTGCCGTAGCCGCAAGTGATCGAGTCTCCGACGAACTCCAGCCGGCGCTCCGGCCATGCAACTGGAAGCAGCCGAGAGCCGTGGAGGACGAAGCCCAAAACCTGCGACTTGCCGGCGCCGACGACGCCGCCGGGCGAGGCTTCGCCACGCTTGAAGAGCTCCACCGCGTGCTCCCCCTCCGCCAAGCCGGAAGCCAGCTCGTAGCGCTCACGATCGGGGGAGACCTCGAGCAAGCGCGGCGGCCCGCCGTCCAGCGTGACGTCGTAGAAGTTGGTCGTCTGCGGCGTACCGCGGCCAAAGTCTTTGAGCAGGACATGTAGCCCCGTGCCCACGAAGCGAACCCGAACGCTGGCACCGACGAAGCCGAGCACCGGCCCGCCGGGTGCGGCGCAGTCAACGCGGCCGTCGTAACCGATGAGGCGCGAACGAGCGGACACGAGCCAGGTGCCGTCCGGCTGCGGTTGCGGCGGCAAATCCTCCTCGAAGCGACACACGCCCCCCGCCGCCTCGACGCGGGCGGTGCTGGCGGATCCCGCGCTCGGCGGTGGCGCGGCGCACCCTCCGAGCAGCGGGGCGCCGAGGACCATGCCGAGCGACGTGAAAGCGCGCGCCATCACGGCTGGGCCTCCCCGCTCGGAACGCGTCGCCCCTTGACCGCCTCCGTGCCCCCGAGCTCCTGCAGCAGCTCCAACAGCCCTGCGCGCAGCGCGCGGGAGCGCCGCTCACCGAGCCGAGCCCGGAGGCGCCGCTCGAGCCGGTCGCGAATTCGACGACCAGCGTGGACGGCCTCATGCCCACGATCCGAAAGGCTGATGACCTTCACGCGCGCGTCCTCCCCCGCATGGCTCTCCACGTAGCCCGAGCGGGTCAGCTCGGCTACGCTTTTGGAGACCGCCTGCTGAGAAACGCCGAGCCGCTTGGACAGCTGCCCGACGCTGTGCGGCTCCCGCAGCAAGTGTTGAACCAGGTAGCCGTGGGACTCACGCAGGTCCCCAAACCCGGCGCGCTTCATCTCCAGCAAAACGAGCTGGTTGGCGAACACGCCGACGAAATGAGCCAGGTGCGAGACGGAGAGGCTTTCCGGATCCACCGGCGTGGCCGCGGGACGAGCAGGCACTTGCACAACCTACATTGCACAACTACGGTTGTGCAATGAATTCACCAACCGACCACCCTCACCTAGCTCACGTCCGTAGGTACTTTCAGGCCATCGAGCAGTCCGCACCCGCGGAAGTACTCGCCCGCTTCTTCACCCCCGGCGTACGTCAGCACGAATTTCCGAACCGGCTCGTGGAGCACGGCGCCGCGCGCACCCTGCCCGACATGTTGGAGGGGCATCAGCGGGGTCAGAAGGTGGTGCAGAGCCAACGCTACGTCATCGAGAACGCGCTCGTGGACGGAGACCGCCTCGCGGTCGAGCTGCAGTGGACGGCGGAGCTCAAGGTCCCGCTGGGCAGGCTAGCGGTGGGCGAGCGCATGAGCGCCAACTGCGGCGTCTTCTTCCGTTTCGAAGGCGGTCTGATCGCGCAGCAGCACAACTTCGACTGCTTCGCGCCGTTCTGAACGGGCCGCAGCCGCCCCGCCCTCCGCGCTCAAATCCCGAGGTTGACGCGCGGCTTGGCTGTCGTCGGCGCAGCCGGGTCGGGGCCGGCGTCTTGATCCTTTCGACGGGGGCGGGCCCGTGCGGGCCGCCCTCTGGGTTCCCCGGCGCCGTAGCGGCGATTTTGCCCCGTTCTTTTCCGAGCCGAAACCTCACTGACGCTCGTGTCACCGCAGAAAAAACGCGGCCGCGCTTGCTTTTCCGCCCTCCCCTCGGGCTACACTGACGCCCGTGTCAGGACCGGGTAAACCGGTGACAGGGAGCCCTAGCATGACCCAGCAGATCGACCTCG
>JAQSWN010000236.1 GCA_029266615.1 Polyangiaceae bacterium | reverse complement strand
CCGAAGACGCTTGGTTCTTCCTCGGGGATCACCAGGGTTTCGACGCCGCCTCACGCGAGCTGCTCGGCGCGCGCGGCGCCGCGACCCTTTCCGTCGGCCCCCGGAGCCTGCACGCGGAAGACGTGGTCACCTTGTTGAACAACGAGCTCGACCGGCGCTCCCCCGCCGATCGCTGAGCGCCACGGCGAAGGGCACTTCGCGCCGACTTCCGGCGCCGCCCATCAATTCTGTTCATACGTTGCATGCATCCTATTCGCTGGTTCGATACATGGGCTGGCTCTACCTTCCTCGGCAAGGAGCAAGAACATGACTGGAACTCGATTGAACGGAACGCGCGTGAAGCTAGGCAAGGCCGGCCCGGAGGTGTTTCCGATCGCCCTCGGCTGCATGGGCATGTCCCCCATGTACGGGAGCACGGACGAGAAGGAGAGCATCGCCACCATCCACGCGGCGCTGGAGCGCGGGGTGAACTTGCTGGACACGGGCGACTTCTATGGAATGGGCCACAACGAGCTGCTCTTGGCTCGCGCGCTCGCCGGCAAGCGCGAGCGGGCGCTCCTTTCCGTGAAGTTCGGAGCCCTGCGGGCCCCGAGCGGCGCGTTCATCGGCATCGACACGCGCCCGGCGGCCATCAAGAACTTCGTCGCCTACAGTTTGACGCGCTTGGGCACGGACTACGTGGACATTTGCCGCCCCGCTCGGCTGGATCCCAACGTTCCCATCGAAGAAACGATGGGCGCTTTGGCGGACCTGGTGAAAGAGGGCTACGTGCGCGCGATCGGCCTTTCAGAAGTCGGCGCGGAGACTCTACGCCGCGCCGCCGCCGTCCACCCCCTCACGGATGTGCAGATCGAATACTCTTTGATCAGCCGCGGTCCCGAAACCAAAGTGTTCCCCGCGGCGCTTGAGGTGGGCGCCAGCGTGACGGCGTACGGGGTGCTGTCGCGAGGTTTGCTCAGCGGCTCCGAGCCCAAAGGGCCGGCGGACTATCGCGCTCACTTGCCGCGCTTCGCAGGCGAGGCGGGCGCGCACAACCGCAAGCTCGTGCACTCGCTGGCAAGCTTCGCCGAGTCACGCGGGCTGACTTCGAGTCAGCTCGCCATCGCTTACGTCATGGCCAAGGGCGAACACGTCGTGCCGGTGCTGGGCGCGCGCACTCGCAAGCAGCTGGACGAAGCGCTCTCGGTTTCGAGCGCCACCTTGTCCGCGGAGGACGTGGCGCGCGTAGAAGCGCTCGTGAACGACTCGGGCGTGCAAGGCGACCGCTACCAGGCGGCGCACATGCAGCACCTGGACAGTGAGCGCTGAGCGCGGCCGGCTCCGCGCTCGGTGTGTCGCTCCGCACGGATTGAGCTACTTCTTCTTGGGGCGGCGCGGCGCCGGTGCATCGACGATGACGCGGCGTGCGGGTCGCTTCGGCGCGGTGTCGCGCGCCGGCTTCGCAGCAGCCGCCGGAGACGGCTTAGCGGCGGCTCGCGGCGAGGACGCGTTCGCCCGCGGCGGCGGACCGTCGAACGAACGCGCCGCGCGAGGCGGCGGGCCGTCGAACGAACGCGCTGAGCGAGGCGGCGGACCGTCGAACGAACGCGCCGCGCGAGGCGGCGGACCGTCGAACGAGCGCGCTGCGCGAGGCGGCGGACCGTCGAACGAACGCGCTGCGCGAGGCGGCGGACCGTCGAACGAACGCGCCGCGCGAGGGGCAGGCTCGTCGAACGACCGCGCTGCGCGAGGGGGGCGGTGCTCCGAGGGCGGCACGTCGGCGCGCGGCCGCTGCGGGGACCGTCGCGGCGCCTCCGCCGGCGGCTCGACGTCGGAGCCGCCGTCGCCATCACCACCGCCGCCGGCACCGAGCGGCGTGATCATGACGCGGGGATCGCGGGGATCGGGCTCGCGCGCCGCGTCTGCGAAGCCGCGCGCCACCGCGCCCGATACCTCCACGGTCGAGCTCGTGCGTGACACCCGGATCGCGCCAATGTCCGAGCCGCGGATATTACCGCGCCGGCACAGCATCGCGACCAAGCGCCTCGCATCGGCGCCCTGTTGCTCGCCCCAAGACACTCGAAACGGCACCCAATCGCCGCCGTCGTCACCGCCGCGCGGGGGAGATGGCGGACGCACGGAATCGAAGCGAGGGCGCTCCGAATCGAAGCGAGGCCGCTCGGGACGTCGGTCGTCGAAGCGCGTCGGGCGTTGCGGCTTGCCACCTTTGAGCTCCGGCAAGAGCGGGGTGACCTCGCGCGGCTCACCCGTCGCGCGCCGAATACTGATGATGAGCTGCGCGAGCGCGCGCTCCGTGAGGCCTGCCTCGACGATGCGCTCGACTTGCTTTCGCACCCGCTCGGAGACTTCACGCTGATCACCCTGCATCAGCTCCGTCAGCCAACGGGCGTCTTGTGCCTCGCGGATCGCGGCCGCAGTCGGGATCGGCTCCACGCGAAACTGCACGCGCGCCCGCTGCAGCAAAGCCGTCGCACGGCGCAGGCCCGCTGGCGCGACCAACACCGCGCTCACGCCTTTACGGCCCGCGCGCCCCGTGCGGCCGCTGCGGTGCGTGTACGTGTCCGGGTCCGTGGGCGGATCCACCTGAATGACCCGCGCGATGTCCTGCACGTCGATACCGCGCGCGGCCACGTCCGTGGCAATCAGCGCGCGGATATCGCCTCGCTTGAAGGCGCTGAGCGCGCGGTTGCGCGCGTTCTGATCCATCTCGCCCGAGATGGATCCGCTGGCGAAGCCGGCTTGCTGCAGCTCCCGGGCGATCTCCGAAACGTCCGCACGCGTGCGCGCGAACACCAGCGTCTGCTCTTCTGGATGGTGAAGCAGCACGTTGATCAGCGCGTCCACACGCTCGGATGGGTTCACCAAGTACACGATGTGATCGATGTCGCGGTTCGCGGTGCCGAGCGGCGTGCCCTCGATGCGCTTCGGGTTGGCCTGCACGCGGTCGGCCAGCGCCGCCACGTCCCGCGCGAAGGTCGCCGACACCAGATGAGTGAGGTGCCCTTCCGGCGCCTTCTCGAGAATCGCTTCCAGCTCGTCGCGGAAGCCCAGATCGAGCATTCTGTCCGCTTCGTCCAGCACCACCGCTTGCACGTCGCCGGCCTCGATGCCGCCGCGGTTCAGATGATCCAGCAGCCGTCCAGGCGTGCCGACGACGACCGCCGGTCGCGAGGACAACATCCGGTGCTCGTCGCGGTACGAGGTACCGCCCGTCACGGAAGCGATGCGCAGCTTGCGCGGCGCGTACAGCCAGCCAAGCTCATCGTTGACCTGCTTCGCCAGTTCCCGCGTCGGCACGATCACCAACGCCAGCGGTCGCGCGATGGGTGAATCCGCGAGCTCACCTGTCACCGCCTGCCTGAGCGCCAACCCGATGGCGAGCGTCTTGCCCGACCCCGTCTGGGAGCTGATTCGCAAATCGCGCCCCTCGTTCTCGGGCGAGAGGACCGCGCGCTGCACGGGCGTGAGCGTCGAGTAGCCTTTCTTGGCAAACGCCGATGCCAGCTCGGGGCCGAGCAGATCGGTAAGATCGGGGACAGGGGTAGACGACGGCTCGAGCTCTTCTGACATTGCTTGGCGCGCGGCTGCAGCGTGGCGACGGGACCCGCGAGGGCGGACCGCGAAAGCTGGGCGCGGGCGGGTTGTAGCAGCAACGCGCAGCGCGGCACGCCCTTATTGTTGCTTCCAAAGCAACAATTCCACTATCAGCGAACGTATTGTGTGTTCTGCGCCGGGACGTATCTTCACGGCATGCCCAGCTCGTCCCCCCGCCTCCCCGTCGTTTTCCTGCCCCACGGCGGCGGTCCTTGGCCCTTCGTGAAGCTCGGCATCGGTAGCGAGCCGGAAAAGCAGGCCCTCACGCGCTACCTCGAAAGCGTGCGCGACATGCCCGCCGTTCCGCCGCGCGCGCTCCTGGTCGTCTCCGCCCACTGGGAGGAAGCGGTCCCCACCGTCATGACAGGCGCCAAGCCGCCACTGCTCTTCGACTACTACGGCTTCCCCGAGGAATCGTACCGCCTCAGTTGGCCCGCGCCCGGCTCCCCCGCCGTCGCGTCCCGCGTCCGTGAGCTCCTCAGCGAGGCTGGCATTGAAAGCGCCGCCAACGCTGACCGCGGCTTCGACCATGGCACCTTCGTGCCGCTCAAGCTCACCTACCCCGACGCGCACATCCCCACCGTCCAGCTGTCGCTCAAAGCCGGCCTGGACCCGCGCGAGCACCTCGCGATCGGCCGCGCTCTCGCCCCCCTCCGCGACGAAGGCATCTTCATCATCGGCAGCGGCATGACCTTCCACAACATGCGCGGCTTCGGCCCCCAAGGCCGCGCCGCCTCCACGGCATTCGACGCCTGGCTGCGCGACACCACGCCGCGCGATCCCGCCGAGCGCGAAGCTCGCCTCGCAGACTGGGCCAACGCCCCCGCCGCGCGCGTAGCGCACCCACGCGAAGAGCACCTGCTCCCTCTGATGGTCATCGCGGGCGCGGCCGGCTCCGATCGAGGCCGCGTCCCCTACCACGACACGTTCATGGGGGTGGAGCTCTCGGCCCACGCCTTCGGCTAACGCGCCGCGGGTTGGGATCGCCACCTCGTAGCAGGGCGCGTCCGTCTCACCCCGCGGCGCCCCAGCTCAACCACGCCCGTCACCGGCCGTCTCCCTCACCGCGCACGCGCGTCTCTTTGACGAAGCGAGACTTCGCAGGAGTCAGTATAAAAGGAGTCACGGGAGCAAGATTTGAGGGTTCGACGCGCGGTCTTGCTTGCACGCAACCTCTGACATCCGTGCCCCTCCGTAGTCAACAGCCGGTGCGACTCCACCTGCGACGGCGGCAGCGCGAGCCCCCGCATCTCTGGTTGCTCCTCTCGCTCCCCGACTCCCGCCTCCTGTCGACTCGACTCTCCTGCTCGGTGCCCTCGAGACTTCACAGGAGGGAGGAGAAAGGGAGCCACGGGAGCGTGAGCTTTTGGGGTTCGTGGCGCGGTTGTCACACGTCGCTCGCTTCGTCACTTTCTGGCGGCGCCGGTCGGCGGACGTGGACGAAAGGAGGCGACCACTCGGTGAGCAGGCGCCCCCCAACGACGCATGCGCGATCCCAGATGTCTCGCAAGCTGCCCTACGAAGCTGCTGCAGCAAAGTCTTGCCTCTGACGACCCACGTCCTCCCAAACGGTGGAGCAAGTGCGCACTCCACCCGCCGACGGCGGCAGCCCCCTACTTCTCGTCCGCTTGTCTCGCTCCTGACTCCCTTCTCACGCCTCCTGTTCAGTCTGGGGCTCCCGCACGTCAGGAGCCGGTGCTTTCGTAACTGGCAAGGCCGAGATCCCAGGCGCGCTGAGCTAGCCACATGGTGACGGCAGCCGCGACTGGCGCACCGATGAGCCCGATGAGCGGCGCGCCGTAGCCGAAGAACACGCTGCCCGGTACGTAGTGGAACGCGCCGAACGGAAGCACCACCAAAAGAGCGAGACGCACCCAGCGCGGGTACGCACCGAGTGGGTACCGCGTTGCCTGGAGCAGGTTGTGCGCGACCATCATGCTCGAGAGGTGTGGGCCCAAGAAGCGGAACGAGAGGCAGCCGAACCACACCAGCACGGCAGTGTAAACGAGCATGCCGCACAACCAGAAGAGCGGCGCCGCGAGCCACACGTACCACGGCGCGTGCAGCCACCACAGCGAGACCACGACGTAGGAAGTGCCGGTGAGCACGTTACCGAAGGCGTGCAGCTCCGGCCGGGTCAGCAGAAAAAAGGGCAACGCGCGCACGGGGTACGTGAGCAGTCGGTCGAGGTCGCCCATCACGATCGCGCTCGGCAAAACCCAAATTTGATTGAAAAATAGCTCAGATCCGCCGAGGCAAGCGGCGGTCATGCCGAAGAGGTACAAAACCTGCGGCGCCGTCCACCCTCCCAAGCTGGGGGAGGCGCGCAGCACGATCCACAGCAAGCTCAATCCCGCTGCCTGCAGCATCATCGACGTGACGACGCCCACGACCATATCGGCTCGGTATTCCAGCTTGGCCTGTAGTGACACGCTGTACGCTTGCAGGTACACGCGCACCTCGTCGAGAGCACGGCGCCGCTCAGCCACCTTGAATCTCCAGGTAGCGCAGCGACAGCGACAGCAGCGCTCGCCCCGTGAGCAACAGCCCGAGCGCCCACGCCGCCTGCACGAGCAGAACGTGCCCCAACGCCGGGCCGGAGATGGACCCCAGGTAGACAGACACCGGTGAGTGAATCGTGTGACAAAACGGCAGGTACTCCGCGACCGCCCGCAGGCTCGGCGGAAACAGGGCCAGCGGTGCCGACAGCCCGGAGAACGCCTGCTGTAGCGCAGACTTCGCCACGAAGATGCCGTAGTTGCTGAACGTGACGAACGCGGCTTGCACGAAGATGAACGACAGCGCGAAATGAATGAGCAGCGCCAAAAAGCTGCTCGCGAAAAAGCCGAGTAGGCTCCAGCCGCTTCGGGGCAACGCCGCGTCACCCCAGAGCCAGTATGCCAGCGCCAAAAAGGGCAGCACCATCGTCACGTTCAGGACCACGTCCGAAAGCGCCTGGCTCAGCTGCGTGAGCTGAAAGTCCACCGGGCGCAGCAAGTCCGTCGCGATCAGCCCCAGGCGGATGCGCTGCCCAATGCGCGACTCGACCCCTAGAAAGAAGCAGGTGTTGAGCGACGCGGCGAGGAGCAGGTACGGAAACAGCCGGCTCGCCGGCACCGCCAACGTGTCCCCGCGCGCTTGGTAAACGTGGCGCCACACCAGCATCGGTACCAAGTAGGCGATCGCGACCGTGAGCATTCCGAGCACGAGCGCCGGCTTGTAGGCGAAGCTCGTACGCACGGACCGCACGAATAGGGCCGCTTGCGCGCGCAGCTCTCCTGAATACGCCCCCGTGCTCACGCGGCCCCCGCTTCCGCGCTTCCGCGACGATAGATACTGGCCACCATGCTGTCGATGTCCGCTTTCTCGAGCACGATGTCGGACACCGGGAGCAAGCTCAGCAGGCATTGCGTGAGCGCGGGCGCGGCGCCTTCACGCTGGTAGCTGACCACCACCCGGTGCCCGTGGTGCTCCACCAGCTCGCCGCCGAGCGGCGCAAGCGCGCGAGAAAGCTCGGCGGCGGAGGACTCCGCCACCGGCTTGTCCAGCTCGAGCAAGATGCGCCGCTCCGTCGCGAACTTCCGCTCGAAGTCTCGCAGCGAGCCGTCGAACAGGAGCCGCCCGCGATCCAGTAAGAGTAAGCGATCGCACGTCTCCGTGATGTCTTTGAGGTCGTGCGTCGTGAGGAGCAGCGTGGTGCCGAAGCGGCGCTGCATCTCCACTACGTACTCGCGCACCTGCTCTTTGACCGATACGTCCAGCCCGATGGTGGGTTCGTCCAAGAACGCGATCGCGGGTGCGTGCAGTAAGGAAGCCGCCAAATCGCAGCGCATCCGCTGCCCGAGCGACAGCTTTCTAACCGCCACACCGAGCAGCGGCTCGAGCTCCAACCGCTTCACCGCCTCCGCGTAAGTCGCTTGGAACAGCTTGTCGTCCACGCGGTACATCGTTTTGAGCAGCGTGAACGTCTCCCGTACCGGGATGTCCCAGAGCAGCTGCGGGCGCTGCCCGAACACGACCCCGATGCGCGCCGCGAGTTGCCGCCGTTGGCGCCATGGATCCAGCCCCAGCACCTCCAGGCGGCCGCTCGTCGGCAGCAAAATGCCGGTGAGCATCTTGAGCGTCGTCGACTTGCCAGCGCCGTTCTCGCCGATGAGACCGACGCGCTCCCCCTGACCAATCGAGAAGCTCAGCTCCTGCACGGCCGGCACGGTTTGCCGTTCGGCCGTGAACAGGCCCCGCACCGCGCCGAGCAACCCCGGCTTCCGCACCCGCCGCTCGTAGCTCTTGTGGAGCCCCTCACACGCGATACTAATTGCCATCTTTGGTCCGTCGTCTGTCAGGCGGAGCGCTCGAGCTCGGCCAATTTCGCCCGCAAGTCCTCGTTTCGCACGTCGAGGAAGCGATACGACATGAAGCGCATCTGCCCGCGCCCGAACGTCGTGTAGGCCTCCACGAGGTCTGGCTCGTCCCAGGGCACATCGTGGTAGACGCCCGCGCGCAGGTGCTCGCTGCTCTGGTCTCGCACCCATTCTTGCGGGAACAGCGCGACCCGGCTGGGCAACCCGCGCGGCTCACCCGCGGTGGTCGGGTTGCCGGTGAGCGCGCCGTGGAGGTGACGACACAGACAAGCGCCGTAGCGCTCTCCCAAGTGCGTGATGGGAGTCGGACGCGCGTTGAGCTCGATGAGATGCGCGCCGCCTTCGGCGTCCACCATGAAGTCGAGGCTGGCGAAGCCGCTGTAGCCCAGCGCAGCCACGATGGACTCGCAAGAAGCCTTCATCTCCGCGTGCTCGAAGAGCTCCACGCAGGTGCTCGGCCCGGTCGCGCTCGGCCATGTCTCCAGCTTGACGGCCGAGAGCCCGCCAAGCACCTGGCCTGCCTGGGCGACGACCACGCGCATCGCCGTGCGGCCGGCGATGAAGGTCTGCGCCAAGAGCCCTTGCCCGAAAACGTTGGGATTTTGCGCGGACTTGCGTACCGCCGCCTCCAGCGCTCGTTGATCCTTACAGATGAACACGCCGAAACCGGCGGCGCTGTCCTCCTCCTTGAGCACGACCGGGTAACCGTGCCGCGACGCGAACGCCAGCGCGTCCGCCTCGGAACGCACAACGGAGTGCGCTGGAGTCCGCACGTCACGCGAGCTCGCCAGCTCCGCGAGGGCCTTGCGGCTCCGAACCGTGACGACGCCCTGGGCGTCTCCCACGGATGCGGCCAATGCTCGCCGCACTTGGTCGTTCACGCCCGCCTCCCGCGCCATGGCGACGACGGCGTGGAGGGCCAGCACGCTGCTCTCGTCCGTGGGAACGACGATGTCCGCCTGCGTGCGTTCGATGGCGGCGAGCAGCGCCGCCAAAAGCTCGTCGTTGCTGACCTTTTCAGGCAAGAGCACCGTTTCGTCCGCCGCCTGAGAGCGCAAGATGAGCAGCCCGGAGAGCGCGAACGTCGTGACGTGAAAGCCGGCGCGCGAGAACGCGCGAGGCAAACGCGGCCCGCCAATCCAGTTGGCGAGGGCAACCAATAGCACCCGAGGACGTGACACTGAATTCATCTGAGACCCCTTCCAATTCACCCGATAACCAACCCACCGATCACAAAAGCTAAAAAGCCGCCGTGGCCATCAGCCAGGCGGCTCAATGCGAGCCGTTGAGCCCGCGCCGCCTAGGTAGCGCGGCCGATGTGGCGCGCGCGCGTCCCCACGCCTTCGGCGTAAGAACGACTACCAACGACGCGCCCATCCATGCGCGCCATAGTGCCGAGCAAACTGCACCTCGTCAAGCACCTCACTCGAGCCGCCGCACCGAGACGGGCTGTTCAACCTACGCCGCGGCCCGCCCGTCGCGCCCCGCGTGCACGCCTAGACCCCAATCCTCGCGTACGCCTAGACCGTCAGTGCCACCAGCGCAGCTGACGCGAATCAGACCCCGCTCGTCGCCGGCGAGCCACCCGCCATCCGCCGACCGACGACCCAACAACAGTCCACCGACCGCCCGGGCTGGCTCACGAACGAGGAACCGACGCCGCCGACGTCACCGACGTCACCCACGTCACCGAGGCAGAAACGGTGCCGCCCCGTTTCGAAATGTGCCGTAAGTATTTCGGCTGCGTTACGACCGTCCGACAATGGCGCGATCAGCGGGAGCGTCGGCGCCAAATGACGCTTAGTGAAGCCGAATAGTTACTCACGCGAGAGTAAACCTCAGGTATTGCGTTCGACATGGCTCGTCACGTGAGCGGTGTCTTCTTCAAAACGGATCGTGCCCCTGTCACTCCGGGCACCATGGTTCGTTTGCTCGGCGCCGATCACAAACAGCTCGGCCGAGCCGCGCTCATCGAGCTCGGCGCCTCCACCCTCCGCCTCACCTCCCCGCGCCCGCCGGAGCTAGGCACCAAAGTTCTCGTCGCCATCACCCTCCCCGGCCGCTACATCGAATTCGAGGTACCGGGCGTCGTCGACTGGGAGCTCGACTGCCACTTCGGAGTCTCGCTCGATTACCTCACGGCGCGTCAGGCCTACGCGCTAGCGCTCGCCCGCGACCTCCTCCGCACCGCCCCGAGCGAAACCGTCGCCGCCCCCCGCCGCGCCGCCCGTCGCTGATCGCGCTCCCGCCCGGACCCGCGCGCGCCGCCCGCCCTCCGCGCGGATACTCGACGACGCTTGGCACTCGTGACGCAGACGCGACGCAGACGCGATGCAGACGCGACGCCCACGACGCAGCGTACGCTCAGAACGTGCACATGCAACACGGTCGCAGTCGGCGTCCAACCGGGACTCGGACTCCGGACGAGGACTCCGACGAGGACTCCGACGAGGACCGGACGAGGACAAGGACTCCGGACGAGGACTCCGGACGAGGACTCCGACAAGGACTCCGGACGAGGACTCCGACAAGGACTCCGGACGAGGACTCCGACAAGGACTCCGACGAGGATCCGGACGAGCGCTTGGCCTCCCAGTAGACCAACTCGATCTCGGCCTCGACTTCGACCCCTAAAGCTCCGCCTTCGACTCCTGGAGCTCCGATACCGCTTTGACTCCTAGAGCTTCGCTTTCGGCTTCGACTTCAGCTCGGATGCGCTCGAGCGCCAGGGCGACGAGCGCCCCGGCGCGATCGCCTTCTACCGCTGCGTCAGCCGCCACAACATGCCGAGGATCCTGTCGAGCAGCGCGCGAGCCTCAGCCGCTTCCGCCGGCTGTATGTGCCGCCAGCCAACGGCCAAGCGCAACGCCGCACGCGACTCGTTCGCGCTTCCCGCCGCCGAAAAAAAGCGCGAACGCTGCGTCCCCGGGTCCGACATCTCTCCTTCGGCCAGGTTGAGCGCGATGCTGTTTGCTGCCCGTGCCAGCTGGTCCGCCAGCGACTTATCCTTCCGCCGGATTGACGCCATGAGCGGCCGTAGCTTGTCGATTAGTTCGAAGCTCATCTCGGTAACTTTCAAGCTCATCTGCTTCTCTCTCGCTCTCTGCGCCGCTCCCTGCGAACGCGAGCCCGCCAACGCGGCGCGCGCAGGCGGGGTCCAGGGCGCTCGCGCCAGCGAGCGTCGCGCGCAGCGCGAGCGCAGCCCCTGGACGCCGCCGAGCACGCCGCCACCATCAGCTCACCCGAGCAGCCCCACCGCCGTCCCCCTCTCCTACTACAACGCTTACAACGCTGCCCCGTCCCAGCGGCGTCCAAGGTCCTAGTCCCTAGTCCGAACTGTCCCTGCCCTAGTCCCCGTCCCTGTCCTAGTCCCCGTCCCTGTCCTAGTCCCCGTCCCTGTCCCTGTCCTAGTCCCCGTCCCCGTCCCTGTCCTAGTCCCCGTCCCTGTCCTAGTCCTAGTCCCCGTCCTAGTCCGCGTCCCTGTCCTAGTCCTAGTCCCCGTCCTAGTCCC
>JAQSWN010000235.1 GCA_029266615.1 Polyangiaceae bacterium | reverse complement strand
GCCGCCATCTTGCGAATGTCTTGCGTGAGCTGCGCCGGAGTGGGGTAGTCACGCACGAAGACGGTCTCTGGATCGAGGCTGCGATCGTGCAGGGTCTCGGGCTCACCGAAGAATTTCGGGTACTTCAGGCGAAGTAGGCGTTCCCAGCGGTTCCGCTCCAGTAGCCGGGCCGGGTACTGCAGGTAAAAGCGCAGCGTGCGGAACTGATAACCCTCCAGGTAGACGACACCCACCACCTCGGGGTCCGACACGGCCACCGCGTGGGCCGCATCGACGCTCGAGCAGAAGCCAACCAGCACGAATCGTTCCAATCCGCGCTGGGTTTTCAGCGCCTGAATGGCAGAGCGCACGTCGGCGATGTTGCGCTCGGTGTCGGCACGAGTGTCGTCTCGAGCGGCCGCGCTATCTCCCAGCCCAGACGTGTCGAAGCGCAGGCTGGAGAAGCCCAGCTTGGCCAGACGGCGCGCCAAGTCGACGAACACTCGATGGGGGCCCACGTGATGGTTGGTGCCCACGTTCCAGAACAAGATCCCGGGTGCGCCCGCGATCCGTTGCCCCGCTGCCGGCTCGCTCAGTACCCCGTTCAGCGTGCCGGAAGGACCAAAAGCAAAGACTCGTTCGGTCGAGCTCATGCGGCTATCACCTCTCCCAGCTCCGCTGCGATCTCCGACAAGATCGAGCCCGAGAGTTGCGCGCGCCCTTGGGCACCAGCGACCGACTCGCCCGGGTCACCTTCGGTGACGTAGCGAAGGTCGCTCTGAATGCCCCGCGTGACGTAGGCGTTTCTCAGGGTGCTGTAAGCCGCGCGCTGCTCGCCCGCAAAAATCACCACCCGTTTGGGAGTCCTAGGCGCCTCGCTCGTGAGGTCTACGCTCATGAGCTCGCGGCGGAGCGCGCTGGGAAATGGATACCCCAGCAGCTCAGGGCGGCCGTTGCTGGGACGGATTTTGTGGAGCAGCAGCAGGTTGCGTCGCTCGTCCCACATCTCCAACTCCGCGACGTAGTCACGGCCGCTCACGACAGGATCCCAAAGCACCAAGCGTTCCGCGCTCACGCCTGCTGAACACGCTTGCGCCGCGAGAGCCGCGCCCAGGCGTTTGCCGACGACTGAAAGCTGGCGCGCGCCCGAGAGGTCCCGCAGCTCGGCCGCGGCTTGCTGAATGTCGTCGCGCCAAACCCCAATCGATGCGTCTTCGACGTCCCCGGACGAATCACCCGTGCCGAAGTAGTCGAAGCGCAGCACATGGTGCCCGTCTTGCGCCAACATCGCGGCCAACCGACGAAAACCCCAGAGGGACGTGCCGTACTCTTGAACGCCCGGGTAACAGAGCAGCACGGAGTGCCTGCGGCGCTTTGCCCCAGTCGGCGCGTAGTACACCCCATAAAGTTTTCGCAGCGAGTCGCCGAAGAACATCGGTTTCATGAGCGAGGACACGCCGGCGGAGCCAGCGGTTTTCCAAGAAAGCCTATACGACGGCTACGAAGCGGAGGGGGCGGATTCTCTTGAGCATTGTTTCGGCAACGATGCCACCCCGATTGCGTTGTCACTGGAACGCCCGGCCGTGCCGCTCGGGCAGCTTGGGCAGGAGCAGTGACGATGAGCCAACGACACATCCCCCGGGCTTAACTTGACGGCTTCTCACGTTCGGTACGCACCCACTCGGAGGTCGCGCGCGCTGGTCTGCGAAAGCGTAGCGTCGCCTTCCACACGATGTAGACGGGGGCCAGGGCCAGGTCCAGCAGGCCGCGCAGGCCGGTGCCGGACACCATCCAACCGCGCAGCACGTAGGCCGCGACGACGCCGAGCGCGAGCCCGAACGCCGCCAGGGATACCTGCCCGACTCCAAGCGTCAGGTGGAGCGTCAGCGCTATGACCCAGCACAGCACCAGTCCAACGACGATGCGCGACAGCGGGGGCACGAGCAGATCCATCGCCAAATCGAAGAGCACCGGGCTCCGCTGCGAGAAGCTCGTGCGCAGTAGCCGGCGGGCGTGTTGGCTCACCAGCAGCTTGCGGCCCTCCTCCCAGCGGCGGCGCTGAGTGTTCGCGGCGGCGGCGCTCGTCACCATCTCGCCGTAGACATGGGCCTCGTCCGCGTAGTGCACGCGATAACCTGCCTCGCCCAAGCGCACCCCGTACTCCACGTCCTCGACCACCGAGTAAGCTCGGTGGGGGATCTCTCGCAAGAGCTCGGTGCTGAAGCACATGCCGTTGCCGCGAAGGCCACACGATACTTCGAGCCTTTCCCGGGCGCGGGAGCGAACGATGTGGAAACTGCCGAACGCGATCGCGATGAGCCGCGTGCGCCACCCGGCGTTGGGGTTGCGAACGGCGTAGTCCGCCTGCGCCGCGCGCGCGCCCAGGTCACGTCGGGCGGCGAACGCGCGCAGCAGGTTGGGCGAGATCAGCGTATCGGCGTCGATAACGACGACGGCGTCCACTTCGGGCGGGGTGCTCGAGAACACGTGGTCGAGCGCGTAACCTTTGCCTCGCCGCTCCACGTCATTCCGCACCATGACGGTGGCTCCGGCGGCCGACGCCTGGGCGGCCGTGTCGTCCGTGCAGTTGTCCGCTACGACGACGACCTCGAACAGCTCGCGCGGGTAGTCGACGGCGAGCAGGCTTCGCACTGTCTCCGCGATACCCGCGCTCTCGTTGTGCGCAGGCACGACGAAGCGGAAGCGACGGCTTGGGGGTAGCGATTCCGGCACGCGTAGCCGTGCGGAGAGCAGCGTCGCCAAAAGCAGGTAACCCGCCGCGAGTAGCAAGGGTACGCCGAGCGCGAGCAGGACGAGGTCGACAATCGCGATCACGTTTGCCGGAGGGTGTACGGGAACGACGCGCGCGCGGCAAGTACGCCGAAGCCCAAGGAGCTTGGCTATTGGCTAGCTTGGGGGCCGGGCCGACGCCGGTGTTTCGTGCTGGCGGCGAGCCTTGCGGCGCGTTGACACGGCGAGCTACTATGCGGCCAACGTGATGTGGCCGAAGTCGAGCAGCTCTAATTTTCGTACCCTAGGGCGAGCTTGGCTCTTGAGCGCGAGCTTGCTTTTGCTGCCTCTTGGCGGCTGCGCCGGGCCGGGCCAATACGTTTGGTACAGCGAGCTGCCCACTTCCGAGCGAGGAACCGCGGGTGGGGACTACGTGATTGGCGTCGGCGACGCCATCAGCATCCGAGTCTACGAGCAGGAGGGCCTGTCCGGTGACGTCCGGATTCGTAGCGACGGCAAGGTCGCGTTGCCGCTGCTCGGTGAGGTGGTCGCCGCGGGCAAACGCCCCCTCGAGCTATCGCAGGAGATTGAGACGCGACTGAAACAGTTCGTCGTCACGCCGCGGGTTACGGTCAACGTCAACGAAGCTCATCCGATCACGGTTACCGTGGTCGGCGAGGTCGGGACGGTGGGTACGTTGACGATGGATCCGCCCGCCCGCCTGGTGGATGCGTTGGCAAAATCTGGCGGCCTGAACGACTACGCCGACAGCTCGCGGATCTTCGTGCTGCGCCAGTTTCCGGATTTCAAGCGCATCCGTTTCAAGTGGGAGCAGCTGGTTCGAAACGAGGGCGGGACGGCGACGTTTCCGCTCCGCTCCGGCGACGTCATCGTCGTGGACTGATGCGCCGCCGCCCCCTGTCGGGCTCGGGCGGCCGACGGCGGTGCCGTGGCAAATCTCGCATTGCTGCAATCGGCGCGCGGGCCACCGCGACCGCTGATTGTTCGGCCCTTGATTGCGGGCGCGGATCAGTGGGCGGCCGTTCGTAGACGGTGGCGATTGCTCATCTTCACGCCTATGGTTAGCCCGGAGAGATCGTTGAACGACCACCAGCAGCCGCCCAACACGAGCATCACGAGGTCGGAGTCGACCGCGCTGGGCCACCCGCAGCAGACCTGGGCGGATCCCGATTGGCAGCGCCTCTGGTTGACTCTCGACCGCATGCCGTGGCGCACGTTGGCGTTGATGCCCGCCAGCGACGGCGCCCCCGACAACTTCACGTTGAGACTGGCGATAACCCTCTCTCGCACGGGGATGAGCCACGTCGGCACGCCGATTATGGTGGCGGACGGCACGCAAGTTCCGCTCAACCAGCTCAATGATTTTCTGGCAGATGTCCGCGCATGTCGCGCCGGTGGCGAGCGTGTGATCATTGCGTTGTCGGGAGCGAGTCAGAATCCGACGACCAGCTCCATCGCCAAGGACGCAGACAGCGTGTTGCTCTGCGTATTGCTCGATCGCATGCGGATGAGCGAGGCGAAGCGCACCATCAGCATGATCGGCTCGGCGAAGTTCGTTGGGTCTATCATCATTCAGTCGGAAGGAATCTCGATTCCACCGCCGCCACCCAAGTAGCATTCTGGCGCACGTGCTAAACACGGAGCAGCAAGGTCCGGCGATGCAATACCCATCAGTGAGCCCAGTGGACTTACCTTCGAACCGCTCGTTGCTCGCGCGGCTCGTGCGAGCGGCCGTGGAAGACATCGAGCCGATCGTGTCGCGCCAAGCTCTCGCGCACCTCGCCGAGGCGCTCCCCAGCTCGGCCTTTTCGCGAACCCGCACGGTCATGCTGCGCGCGGCGGGTGTGAAGATCGGCGCCCACTCTCTGGTGCAGGGCAAAGTTCGCGTCACCGGGCACGGCAACCCGTGCGAGCTGCTCAGCATTGGCGAAGGCACGCTAGTGACGGGCGGCTTGCACGTCGATCTGGGTGCGCCGATCCGCATCGGCAACCGGGTGCGGCTGGGCCACGACGTTTCGCTTTTGACCATCAATCACGCGGTGGGTCCGGCTTCCTTGCGCGCCGGGCTCAGCTACTTCGGTGAGATCGTGATCGAGGACGGTTGCTGGCTGGCGTCGCGGTGCACGGTGCTGCCAGGAGTCAGCATCGGCGAAGGCTCCATCGTCGCGGCCGGCTCGGTGGTTACCCGGAACGTGCCACCACGCACGCTGGTCGCGGGAGTGCCGGCTCGAGTCAAGCGGGACCTGAGCGAAGACGGAGAACCCGGTCCGCTCTCGGTCCGCTACGAGTCTACGCCCCCATCGGCGGTGCGCTGAGCAGCTTCTGATAGAAGCCTTCGAGGCTGGTCACCAACGCCGGCCAACTGTAGCTCGTCTCCGCCAAGCTGCGCGCGGCGGCCCCTAGCCGCTTGGCGAGCGAAGCATCCGCGAGCACGCTCTCGACGTGGGCCGCGAAGCCTGCGGGGTCGTCGGCCAAGAGCGCGCTTTCGCCGTTGACCACGTCGATGCCTTCGGCGCCGACTCGAGTCGAGATGATCGGCTTGGCTTTGGACATTGCCTCGACGATCTTGAGCCGAGTCCCGCCGCCCAATCGCAGCGGTACGATAACGGCGCTGGCCGCATCGATGTACGGTTCTACGGCTTGGACGAAGCCGGTCAGCTCCACGTTGGCGCTTTGCAGGTGTCGTACGCTCTCGGGCGCGGGCCCGACGACGCGCAGCTTCGTGTTCGGCCGTTTCGCCAAGATCAACGGGAAGATTTGCTCGACGAAATAGGTAAGGCCGTCTTGATTCGGGTAGTAATTCATGGCCCCGAAGAACAGCAGCGTGTCGGGCTCGGGCTCGGTCGAAGACGGCGTGAATAGGTGGATGTCGACACCGTTGGGGACCACCGACACTCGAGTGCGGGGCGCGAGCTCCGACAGAATGGCCGCGTCGCGTTCGGAGGTCAGGGTGACGCCGTCGAACCAGCGCCACGCGGCGGTCTCTTCCCGCTTTAGCTTGCGCCAGTCGACGGCCGAATACAGGCGGCGCGCCGCGCTGACCTCCGCACCCGCGGTCCGCTTGACGATGTCGAACTCGATGTTGTGCTCGTCCAGCACCGTGCGCAGGCGTCGGCCGGCCTTCAACTCGAACTTGAGCGCTGCCATCTGCACGAACTCGACCTGCACGATGTCGAAGCGCCCGCTGTCCACGAGCTGTTGTAGCCGCGCCAAGAACTCGGAGCGCCTCGCGACCAGCAAGTGCTCGAAGCTGTGCGTCGATACCAGCGAGCGCGCCTGCAATAGGCGCTTGTCGCGACGCGCGACGAACTCCATGTTCGGGAATGTCACGATCTCTTTGCAGTACTCGCGCGAGGCCTCGAGTGACATGTCATGGAACTCGTCCGTCGCGGAAAACGAGATCAGCGAGACTTCGTGGTTCTTGGCCAAGCTGCGCATCAAACCGTCGAGTCGGCGCTGCCCCCCGAAGCGAGGAGGGCTGGGCAAAAACGGCGTGACGAAAAGGATTCTCATGGCAAGGCTTACAGGTCGCCGCTCTTCAGGTCTTGGGCCAAGCGGTCAGCAGCCCGGGCCGCGAGGGCCATCGACGTGAGCACGGGGTTCTTTTCCGGAGTCGTCGTGAATACCGAAGAGTCTGCCACGGCCACGTTGGCGACCGCGTGCAGCCTGCCGAAGGCGTTCACCATCCCGAGCTCGGGAGAGGCATGCATCCGGCAGGAGCCGCCGTAGTGATTCGAGTTGCCCGCATCTTCGACCTTCCACACGCGCATTTGGGGATCGAGCCCGGCCGCGGTGAGGAGAGCGAGCATGGCGTCGCGGGCTTCTTCGAGCGGTGGCAGCGCCTCGGCGGGGTGACGAATGTGCAACTCCAGCCCCGGGGTGCCGTCGGGCCCGCGATGAGTCTCGTCCAGCGCGACGTAGTTGTCGCGCGTTGCCGCCATCGTCCCGAACACGCTGAAACCAATCGTGCGCAGGCGCTTGGGGTGTCGCGCGAGCACGCTCTTGGCGAGGTCACTCGCGCTGCACCATTGCATGCATGCCGCCGCGTAGAGCGGGACCTTCGAACGAGAAAGCTCGGGTCGAGTCAGGTACGCCGCCGGATGAATCGACATCGGACGAGCGACGTCGATCACTACTTTCGCCAGCGGGTGGTCGTGCAGATAGCGTCCGAGCACGCCGTGAGTGTTGCCGAGGCCGTCCGGAAAATCGGCGCTCTTGGATTGCAGCAGTACCTGGGGCGTGTTGAGGGCGCCGCCCGCAACCACGACCGCGCGACACGGGACGCGACCCTCGACGCCCGATGGGTCGCGGTACGTTACCGCCTCGACGCGGCGCTTGCTGGCTGACCACTCGACGCCCGCGGCGCGGGCTCCGAAACGCACCTCGATCTTGCCGCGGCCCAGCTCCGGCTCGATCAAGCGCACGAAGGAATTGAAGGGGGTCCCGCTGCGGGTGAACGTCGTATCCGCGCCGTAGGCGTACGGCATCGCCACCAGGCTGCGCCCATGACTCCGGGCGAGCTCGGTCATCGGCGCCCAATCATTCGCCAGCTTTCGCCAGTGTCGCGCTCGAGGCGCCGGGAGCTGGAGGGTGCTCTCGCTCGGCCCCGCAACGTGCAGCAGCGGCTCGACTTGATCGTACCAAGGCGCCAAGTCGGCGTAGGTGACGGGCCAGGTGTGAGCTTCGCCCCCCCGCGCCGCGTCATCGAAATCTTCGGCGGAGAAGCGCGGTACGGCGCAGCTCCAGTGATTGGAAAGGCCACCGGGCGCGAGCTCCTCGAAGAGCTGCGCGTTCGCATCGCCGGTGCGACGAACGCCGTCTCGCTGGCGCAGCGTTCCCTTGCGCTTCGCGACAGTCACACCTTGCACGCGAACCGTGAGCCCTCGCGCGCCCGATTGGAGGCCCGCTTCCAGTAGCAAGACTCGTAGCCCAGCGCGGGCAAGGAACAACGCTGCCGCTGCGCCCGGGGGGCCGCTGCCAATCACTACGACTCGATCGTCAGCCTTTTCCACGCTCCCGGCGTATACCATCGACTCGTCCCGGAGCGCTCGATCGACGCGACGCGCAGCTCGTTAGGTTCGCGGGCCAGGCGGCGCAGAATCGTCCTCCAGCGAGCCGGGCCGTGCGATAGTTCGCGCGATGAAGCTTCGGGCGTTTGGAAACACGTCACTGCGAGTATCCGAATTCGGCCTTGGCTGCGCGCGGATTGGCGGCGTTTTCCAGGGTAACGCGAAGGGGTTTGTGGACCTGCTGGGGTTTGCGTTCGACTCTGGGATCACCTTCTTCGACACCGCGGACATGTACAGCCAAGGCGAAAGTGAATCGCTCATTGGTCAGGTGTTTCGGGGCCGGCGCGACCAGATCGTGATTGCGAGCAAGGCCGGTTACAGCCTGCCGTCTCGGCGGCGATGGGCGGCTCGGGTAAAGCCACTCCTTCGGCCTCTGGTTCGGCTATTGAAGATTCGGCGCGACCAATTGCCATCGGGCAGTCGGGGCGCGCTGTCTCAGGACTTCTCGCCAAACTACTTGCGCTCGGCGGTAGAAGGCAGCCTGCGCCGGCTGCGGACCGATCACTTGGATATCCTCCAGCTGCACAGTCCTCCCGTCGAGGTCGTGGAGCGGGGCGAATGGCTGCCGGCGCTCGAGGAACTGCAGCGCGTCGGCAAGGTTCGGTATTTTGGGGTCGCGGTCGATAGCATCGAGGCCGGGCTGGCCGCGCTCCGGTACCCCGGCGTCGCTTCGATTCAATTCACGTTGAACTTGCTCGAACAGGCAGGGGCCGAGCAGCTATTTCCCGCCGCGTTGCGGCAGGGCGTCGGTGGGATTGCGCGCGAGTGTCTGGCCAACGGGCTCCTCGTCAAGCCGGCGGCTGAGATTGATCTCAAGGGTTACTGCAACTCGCCCGAGCAGGAGCAGCACCGAGAGCGCCAGCTCTCCCAACTGCGCCAGGACGCTGAAACGAGCGGGCAGACGGTGCTGAGCCGGGCGCTCCAGTACCCCGTATCGGTTCCCGGAGTCAGCGTCAGCTTGCTGGGCGCGCGCAGCATCGAGCAGTTGCGTGGGCTGCTGTTGGCGACGGGCTAGGCTAGGCCTCGCGTCTCGCGGGCCCGCCCGCCCGTGAGCAGGTCGCTTTAACTCTTTCTGTCTTTGCTGCCGTCCGGCGGCAGTCGGAGCACGGCGAGAACCGGTAGCTGAAGCTGGTTCACCTGCCAGCGCTCGACGACGACGTCACGTCGGATCTCCAGCAAGATGGGCAACACGAAGGCGATGAGCAGCGACAGCGCGAAGCCAATCCCCAAAATCACTGGCCGCTTGGGCTTGATGGGTGAGGTTGGCGCTTCGACGGGCACGGTCACCTGGTAGCGGCGACTGAACGCGGCTTGGGCCGTGTCCAGCGCGAGCTTGGCGCCGCGAATGTCATCACGCAAAGAACCGTAGCGGACCACCGCGCCCGAGACTTGGGCGGCCAGAGCCGGATCGGCGTCGCGCTCGTCGAGCAAGCCGAGGATGTCCGTCGGCAACGGCTCACTCCCCACGGCCCCGCCACCCATGCTGCTCGCCATCAGCGACGAGGGCTGCTGTTGCATCGATTCGCGCTGGCGGATCTGCGATTCGAGATCCGCCACCTCACTGCGTAGCAGCGCTAGCTCTGAAGAGACCTGCGACACCACCGCTACTCGCTCTTGCTGGGTCATCACCTGCGGGTGCGACGGCGTGAGCCGAATCGTCAGCTCGTTCAGCTTTGCCTGCTCGTCCCGAATTCGACCGCTGCGATCGTTTTCGGCGGACGTCAGCTGTTGCTTGAGCGCGGCATGGCGTTCGCGAAGCTCCGGCAACTGCGCGTCACTCGCGGGCTTCGAGCGAACGGAAACGACGCGCTTGGCCGGCGCAGCTTCCACGCCATTGGCTTTGGCTGCCTTTGCTTCGGCCTTGAGCTCGTCCTTCTTCTTGGCGAGGCTCTCCTTCATCTGCTGCGCGAGATCCGTCACTTCAGCGCGCATGGCGGCGGCGTGCGAGTCCAAGATCGCCATCTTGTCCTGGAACGCCGACATCTCTGCGGTGTGCCTGCTGCGCAAGAAGCTCTCCCGTAAGGCCTCGGTGATCTCGGCTGCCGTCTGCCCGTCCGTCCACTGCACGCTGATGATGAGCGTGTCCTTCTTGACCTCGGCGCTGACGCGCGTGCCGAGCGTTCCGATCAGAACCCCGGTCAGGATCTTGTCGCTCATGGGCCCGAATACCGACGTCATCAAGCGATCCTTGAAAGCGAGCAGCGGGGGGCGACGCTCCCTGTACTTTTTCTTGAGGTCGATGTCCTTGATCAACCTTTCCAGGTTGTCATGACTCATGATCATGCCCTCCGCGCCTGCTAAGGGCTGCTGGCCTCGATCCGAGTCGAGCACGCCCGTGGAGACGGTCATCATCTCCGTCTGGCACTGGAAGGTCGGGGGGGCGTACTTTGCGGCGGCCACCGCTAGCGCCAAGCCGACGACGACCACCGACGCGACGAGCAACTTGTGGCCGGCGATGGCATTCTTCGCGAACGTCAGAAAGCTGCGCACGACCTCGAGATTGATGGGGCTGCCGCCGCCCTCTTGGCTCTCGTTTTCTTCTTGATCTGGCGCGGGTTGCATGGGGCTGCTCGGAGAGCGGCTGGAGGATAGGCGCGGCCTGCGCCTGGTGCAAGGCGCGGCCAGGAAATCGGAGCGCGCACGCGACGCGCGCGCTCTTCACGGAGCTGCGATTTTGGAACCGGGGCTCGAGCGCACGCGCTGAACGACCCCCGCCACTGCGCTCACGATGTGGGGAACGAAAGCGTCGT
>JAQSWN010000234.1 GCA_029266615.1 Polyangiaceae bacterium | reverse complement strand
GACGGACGTGACCGGCTCGGTCATGCTGCCCGAGGGCATCAAGATGGTGATGCCGGGCGACAACGTCACGGTCGAGGTCGAGCTGATCACGACGGTCGCCCTCGAGGAGCAGATGCGTTTCGCCATCCGTGAGGGTGGTAAGACCGTCGGCGCCGGCGTCGTTACCAAAATCATCGAGTAATTTCGGGTGTTTACATGGCCGGGTGGCGCGTTGCTGCCCGGCCGGTCACACTTCCGCCCCCTCGGTTCTCGATTGTGACCCGTGCCCGACACCAAACGCATCCCCATCGCCCTCTGCTGCAGTGTCTGCAGCGCTCGCAACTACAAGACGACGAAGGCCCGTAAAGACGGCGGTCGTCCTCTTCAGCTGAAGAAGTTCTGCAACACCTGCAACGCGCACACGGTTCACAACGAAGGCAAGTAGCCGCGCGACGCGCCGTCGCAGCAAACCTTAGGGGTGTAGCTCAGTTGGTAGAGCAGCGGATTCCAAATCCGCAGGCCGGGAGTTCGAGCCTCTCCGCCCCTGCCCAGTAACGGTCCTCGCAGAATTCGCAGAAGAAGAAACGCAAGATGGCCATCACCGACGACAAAGACGAGAAGCTGAAGGACGCAGAAAGCGTCGACGGCGAAGCCTCGTCCAGCGAGCCCAGCGAAGCTCTGGCGACCGCGTCGGATTCGGCCGTGGAAGGCGCGCCCGAGGGGACCGAGAGCGGCGAAGAGGACGACAGCGTCGCCACGTCGTTCGGATCGGATCGCTACGTGCACGCGGCGTTCTTCGTCGCCGGCATCCTGGCGGCTTATCTCTCCGCCAAGACCATCGGCATGGCGTGGAACAGCCTCGCGGCCTGGCCGGACGCCGTGCGCGCCGTGCCGCAGCTCGTGGGCTTCTCGGAAGAGCAGCGCGAGACCTACTCGCTCGTCGCCGGCGCCAGCATCGGGACGCTCGTGGTCGTGCAATCCTACCGCAAAGAGTCCGTGCGGACTTGGGCCGGCGAGGTTGCGGCGGAGCTGTCGAAGGTGACCTGGCCGACCCGTGAAGCGGTCATGAACGGCACCCTCGTCGTCGTGGTCGCCAGCACCTTGGCCACCGTGTACGTCACCATCTTGGACAAAATCTGGGGGTTCTTGACCACCCTCGTGTACGGAGCCTGAGCAATGGAAGCAGCTGCCTCAACTCCCGGCAAGAAGTGGTACGTCGTGACGACGTACTCGGGGTACGAGAACAAGGTCAAAGGCGCGCTTCAAGAGCGCATCCGCCAGTTCCACCTCGAGGACAAGTTCGGGGAAATCCTCATCCCGTCCGAGCAAGTGACCGACACGCTCAAGGACGGCCGCCAGCGGGTGAAGGCCAAGACGAGCTTCCCCGGCTACATCTTCGTGGAAATGGAGATGAGCGAGCACGCCTGGCACATCGTCAAAGACACGCCCAAGGTCACCGGCTTCATCGGCAACAACCGGCCGCAAGAAGTGAAGCCGCCTCATATCGAGGACATCCGCAAGGGCATCGGTGAGGGCGCGGTCAAGCCGAAGCCCCGTCACCAGTTCAACGAAGGCGACGAGGTCCGCGTCGTGGTCGGCGCGTTCGCCAACTTCTCCGGCACCGTTCAGGAAGTGAAGCCGGACAAGCAGAAGCTCAAGGTCATGGTCAGCATCTTCGGGCGCCCCACGCCCGTCGAGCTCGACTTTTCACACGTGGAGAAGCGCTGAGGACCTACCCGATTGGGTAGTTTCCAAACGCTTCGCAAGGACACACCGTCATGAGCGCCAAAAAGAAGATCAACGCCTACATCAAGCTGCAGCTGCCGGCTGGTAAAGCCAACCCGTCGCCGCCCGTCGGTCCCGCCCTGGGCCAGCACGGCGTCAACATCATGCAGTTCTGCAAAGACTTCAACGCCCGCAGCGCACCGCTGGGCGACACGATCTTGCCGGTCGTGATCACGGTCTACGCGGACCGCTCGTTCACCTTCATCATGAAGCAGCCGCCCGCGAGCGTGCTGGTGAAGAAGGCCCTCGGCTTGGCGACGCAGAAGAAGCCGGGCTCGGGCTCCAAGGAGCCGAACAAGACCAAGGTCGGCTCTCTCTCGATGGATCAGATCCGCGCGATCGCCAAAGAGAAGATGAAAGACATGAACACGACGGATCTCGAAGCCGCCGCTCGCAGCATCGCGGGTACGGCCAAGAGCATCGGCGTGACGATCAGCTGAAGAGTTACTGGTGCGGCGGCGCCCTTCCCTGCGGGGGGCGTTTCCGACCGTGTCCAGGAGTCGAAAGACGAACCCAATGGCAGTGAAAGAAACAAAAAACCGGAAGGTAGCGGCAGCCAAGCGCGACCCATCCAAGCGCGTCACGGTCGATGAGGCCGTCGCGCTGGTGAAGTCAATGGCTTTCGCTAAGTTCGACGAAAGCGTCGACGTCGCGGTGCGCCTCGGGGTCAACCCGAAGCACGCCGATCAAATGGTGCGCGGAGCAATCGTGCTTCCGAACGGCACCGGCAAGACCGTGCGCGTGCTCGTGTTCGCGCGCGGTGACAAAGAGAAAGAAGCCCTGGCCGCAGGCGCAGACGTTGCCGGTGGCGACGAGCTGGTCGCCAAGGTCCAGGAAGGCTTTCTCGACTTCGACCGCGTCATCGCCACGCCTGACCTCATGGGCGCGGTGGGTAAGCTCGGTCGTGTCCTCGGTCCGCGTGGCCTCATGCCGAACCCCAAGGTCGGCACGGTTACCTTCGACGTCAGCAACGCCGTCAGGGAAGCCAAGGCTGGCAAGGTCGAGTACCGCGTAGACAAGGCCGGCGTCGTGCATTGCCGAATCGGGCGCAAGTCGTTCGACCAGGCGAAGCTGACCGAGAACGCGATGGCGCTGATTGGTGAGCTACTCGCCAAGAAGCCGTCGACCGCCAAGGGCATCTACATGCGCAGCATCACGCTGAGCACGACGATGAGCCCGGGCGTTCGCGTCGATACCTCGACGGTCGTCGCTTCCAACGAGGAGGACGCCTGATGGAACGCACTCAAAAAGCCGAGGCGATCAAGGACATCAAGTCCCGCTTCGACCGCATGAGCTCGGCTGTTTTCCTGGATTTCACCGGGATGACGGTCGAAGAGGTGTCCAAGCTTCGCGACAAGTTCCGCGAAAAGGGCATCGAGTACAAGGTGGTGAAGAACAAGCTCGTCGAGCAAGCGCTCGCCGATCAAGCCTGGAGCAAGGGTCTCAAGACCGTCCTCCGCGGCATGACCGGTGTGGCGTGGAGCTACGAAGAGCCCAGCGCCGCCGCTCGCGTCGTCAAAGACTTCGCCAAGGAAAACGAGAAGCTCAAGGTCAAGGCCGGGCTGCTCGAGGGCCAAGTGCTCGACTCCAAGCAAGTCGAACACCAGCTCGCGACCTTGCCGAGCAAGGACGAAGCCCGCTCGATGTTGCTCGCAACGATGCTCGCCGCACCCCAGACGTTCGTCAGGCTGCTCACCGTTCCCGGACGCGACCTCGTCGGCGTTCTGGACGCGAAGCGCCGCAAGGACGGTGGCGAATAACCGCCCTGTCCTGTCTCACCCGTATTTGTTTCCCCAAAAAGATTTTAAGTTTGCAGGAGTTCTAAAATGGCTGAAATTACTCGTGACCAGGTCGTCGACTTCCTCTCCAACCTCCCGGTGATCCAGATCGCCGAGCTCGTGAAAGAGCTCGAGACGAAGTGGGGCGTCAGCGCCGCTCCGGTTGTGGTCGGCGGCGGCGGCGGCGGTGCTGCTCCGGCGGCTGCGGTCGAGGAGAAGACGGAGTTCACGGTCGTGCTCGCCGACGGCGGCGCGAACAAGATCAACGTCATCAAGGCGGTCCGCGAGATCACGGCCCTCGGCCTCAAAGAAGCCAAGGACCTCGTCGAAGGTGCTCCCAAGCCGATCAAAGAGAACATCGGCAAGGAAGAGGCCGAAGACATCAAGAAGAAGCTCGAAGCTGCGGGCGCCAAGGTCGAGGTCAAGTAAGACCCCCATTGACCATCACCCTCCTGTCTACCTGTAGCCACACCCGCCGATCTCAGGTTCGGGCTTCGTTTGGACTCCGGTCCGGTGCTCGCGTACTCAAGTACGCTCCGCTCCGCTCCTCGTCCAAGCCTCGCCAGAACCTGAGCTTGGCAGGTGGTTCGGTTGCGGCGTCAGCGGGAGGGGTTTGGTCAATCGACTCGGTTCGTCGGCAGTCAGCTGCTATTTTCCTGGCCTTCGGGTCGGGGTGTTTCGGAAGCGCGCGTGGTTAGCTAGCGCAAGCGCGGGTCGGCGGAAGTGTCCGCTCGGCCCGCTTTGCGCGTTTTGGAGGATTCGCATATGGCGTCCAAGGTCCAGTCGAATTTTCGACATCGCACGAACCTCGGTCGTGTTGACTCGATCGTCGATATCCCGAACCTGATCGACATTCAGAAGAGCAGCTACGACAAGTTCCTGCAGACGGACGTGTCTCCGCGAGAGCGGAAAGAGATGGGCCTCGAAGAGGTCTTTCGTAGTGTCTTCCCGATCAAGGATTTCGACGGTACGAGCGAGCTCGTTTACGTTTCGTACAATCTCGAAAAGCCGAAGTACGACGTCGACGAGTGCCGCCAGCGCGGCATGACGTTCGCCGCTCCGATCAAGGTCACGACTCAGCTCATGGTTTACGACACCCGCGAGGGTGGCGAGCGCATCGTGCGCGACATCAAAGAGCAGGAAGTCTACTTCGGCGAAATTCCGCTGATGACCGAGACCGGTACGTTCATCATCAACGGCACCGAGCGCGTGGTCGTCTCCCAGCTGCACCGCAGCCCGGGCGTCTTCTTCGACCATGACAAGGGCAAGACGCACTCTTCGGGCAAGCTGCTCTACAGCGCCCGCGTCATCCCGTACTCGGGCTCGTGGTTGGACTTCGAGTTCGACCACAAAGACATCATGTACGTGCGCATCGACCGTCGCCGGAAGATGCACGCCACGGTGCTCTTGCGCGCCCTGGGTTACAGCACCCAGGAGCTGCTCAACTACTTCTACAACACCGAAACGGTGTACATCGAGAAGGGCGGCAAGTTCTCGAAGTCCATCGAGTACGACCTGCTCGCCGGTCAGCGCGCCACGCGCGACATCAAGGTCGGCACCGAAGTCGTCGTCAAGAAGAACACCAAGTTCACGCGCGCCGCGATCAAGAAGCTGAAGGAAGCTCAGCTGGATCGTTTGCCGAACGAGCCCACCGATCTCATCGGCAAGGTCTCGGGCGAGGACGTGATCGACAAGGAGACCGGCGAAGTCCTCCTGGAGTGCAACGAGGAAGTGACGGAAGTCACGCTCGACCGCCTCAAGGAAGCCGGCGTCCCCGAGTTCAAGGTGCTGTTCATCGACGGCTTGAACGTCGGTCCGTACCTGCGCGACACGCTCATCGCGGACAAGGTCAAGACGACCGAAGACGCGATCATGGAAATCTACCGGCGCCTGCGCCCCGGTGATCCGCCCACGCTGGAGACGGCCAAGCAGCTGTTCCAGAACCTGTTCTTCAACCCGGAGCGTTACGACCTCTCCGCGGTCGGTCGCTTGAAGCTGAACTACAAGTTCTACCGCGACATGCCGGAAGATCAGCGCCCGGGCCTCGAGGCCACGGTGCTGACCCCGAGCGACATTCAGGAGACCGTGCGTCACCTGATCGAGCTCAAGAACGGCCGCGGCTCGGTGGACGACATCGATCATCTCGGTAACCGCCGCGTCCGCGCGGTGGGCGAGCTGATGGAGAATCAGTACCGCATCGGTCTCGTGCGCATGGCTCGCGCCATCAAGGAGCGCATGAGCGTGTCGCAAGAAATCGACACGCTGATGCCGCACGACCTCATCAACGCGAAGCCCGTCGGCGCGGTGGTGAAGGAGTACTTCGGTAGCTCGCAGCTCTCGCAGTTCATGGACCAAACCAACCCGCTTTCGGAAGTGACGCACAAGCGTCGCCTCTCCGCGCTCGGGCCCGGTGGTCTCACCCGCGAGCGCGCTGGCTTCGAGGTGCGCGACGTGCACGCCACGCACTACGGCCGCATCTGCCCGATCGAGACGCCGGAAGGTCCGAACATCGGCCTCATCGCTTCGCTCAGCTGCTTCGCCCGCGTGAACGAGTACGGCTTCGTCGAGACGCCGTACCGCAACGTGGCCGACGGTCGCGTGCAAGAAGAGGTGCAGTGGTTCAGCGCGCTGGAGGAGGAAGGCAAGTACATCGCCGCCGCCGCCGCGAACATGGACGACAAGGGCAAGTTCAAGGACAACTTGGTGCCCGCGCGTCTGAACGGCGACTTCCGGATGACGATTCCGGACCAAATCCAGCTCATGGACGTGGCACCGAACCAGATGGTGTCGGTGGCCGCGGCCCTGGTGCCGTTCCTCGAGCACGACGACGCCAACCGCGCCCTCATGGGTGCCAACATGCAGCGCCAAGCCGTTCCGCTCATCCGGACGGAAGCGCCGCTGGTCGGCACGGGCATGGAAGGTCGCGTCGCGATGGACTCGGGCGTGTGCGTCATCGCCCGGCGTGAGGGTACGGTCGTCAGCGTGGACGCCGAGCGCATCGTGGTGCGCGCGGCCGAAGGCGACGGCGACGAGGTGCCGGATATCTATCCGCTCACCAAGTACCAGCGCAGCAACCAGAGCACTTGCTACAACCAGAAGCCGGTCGTGGCTCGTGGCGAGCACGTCAAGAAGGGTGAGGTCCTCGCGGACGGCCCCGCTTGCGACATGGGCGAGCTCGCGCTCGGCCAAAACGTGGTCGTCGCGTTCATGCCTTGGCAGGGTTACAACTTCGAAGACTCGATCCTGGTCTCGGAGCGCATCGCGAAAGACGACGTGTACACCTCGGTTCACATCGAGGAGTTCGAGTGCGTCGCCCGCGACACCAAGCTCGGCAAAGAAGAAATCACCAAGGACATCCCCAACGTCGGTGAAGAGGCCCTCAAGGACCTCGACGACGCGGGTGTCGTGCGCATCGGCGCCGAGGTGAAGCCGGGCGACATCCTGGTCGGCAAGATCACTCCGAAGGGCGAGAGCCAGCTCTCCCCGGAAGAGAAGCTGCTCCGCGCGATCTTCGGCGAAAAAGCCGGGGACGTTCGAGACAGCTCGCTGAAGGTGCCCCCGGGCGTCAGCGGCATCGTGATCAACGCTCGCATCTTCTCGCGCAAGGGTACCGACAAGGACGAGCGCGCGAAGTCGATCGAAGACACGGAGAAGCTGAAGCTCGAGCGCGTCCGCGAGGAGGAGATGAAGATCCTCCGCGACTCGTACTTCCGCAAGATCAAGCGCGTCCTCGGCGGCAAGACCACCGCGGGCAAGCTGGTGGACGACAAGGGCAAGGTCCTCCTCAACAAGGGCCAGGTCCTCAACGACGCCGAGCTGGAGCAGATCCCGCAGAAGTACTGGGGCGAGATCCCGGTCGAAGAGACGGCAGACGAGATTCGTCAGCTCCTCAGCGACTTGGAGGGCATGCTCAAGGGCCGCGAGGAGCACTTCGCCGACAAGATCGATCGCCTGTCGCGTGGGGACGAGCTGCCCCCCGGCGTGATCAAGATGGTGAAGGTGTACGTCGCCATCAAGCGCAAGCTTCAGGTCGGCGACAAGATGGCCGGTCGCCACGGTAACAAGGGTGTCGTCTCCCGGATTCTCCCGGAAGAGGACATGCCGTACCTGGAAGACGGTCGCCCGGTCGACATCGTCCTGAATCCGCTCGGCGTGCCGAGCCGCATGAACGTCGGTCAGATTCTCGAGACGCACCTCGGTTGGGGTGCCCGCGAGCTCGGCCGTCAAATCGACATCGCGATCGAGGAGAAGTTCGGCGGAGAAAAGCTCCGCCAGCGCATCCTCGACATCAACGCGCAGGATCCGAAGTTCCAGAAGGTGATCAAGGCCGTGCCCGAAGGCGACCTGGCTCTTTTGGCGAAGAAAATGCGTCGCGGTCTGTTCATGGGCACCCCCGTCTTCGACGGCGCTCAGGAAAAGACGATCAAGGAAATGCTCGAGCTGGCAGGTCGCTCCACCTCCGGACAGTCCATTCTGTTCGACGGTCGTACCGGCGAGCCCTTCGAGCAGGACGTGACGGTGGGCATCATGTACATGCTCAAGCTTCACCACTTGGTCGACGACAAGATCCACGCTCGTTCAATCGGGCCGTACTCCCTCGTTACCCAGCAGCCGCTGGGTGGTAAGGCGCAGTTCGGCGGTCAGCGTCTCGGTGAAATGGAAGTCTGGGCCATGGAGGCGTACGGCGCCGCCTATGCCCTCCAGGAGTTCCTCACCGTGAAGAGCGACGACGTGCAAGGCCGCACGCGCATGTACGAATCCATCGTCAAGGGTGAGTACCAGCTCGAAGCAGGTTTGCCCGAGAGCTTCAACGTTTTGATCAAAGAGCTCCAGTCGTTGTGTCTCAACGTCGAGCTCGTCGAGACCGGTAGCCAGCCCGTGGCCACCGCGGCGGAAGACTGAAGTCAGCGGAACTGAGGAAAAAACATGAGAGATATTTTCTCCTTTTTCGAAAAACCGAAGGATCCGCTTTCTTTCTCGGCCATGCGCATCTCGCTCGCCTCTCCGGAGAAGATCCGCGAGTGGTCGAACGGCGAGGTGAAGAAGCCCGAGACGATCAACTACCGAACCTTCAAGCCCGAACGGGACGGCCTGTTCTGCGCGAAGATCTTCGGGCCGGTTAAGGACTACGAGTGCATCTGCGGCAAGTACAAGCGCATGAAGCACCGCGGCATCGTGTGCGAGAAGTGCGGCGTGGAGGTGATTCAGTCCAAGGTGCGTCGCGAGCGCCTCGGCCACATCTCCCTCGCCACGCCCGTCGCTCACATCTGGTTCCTCAAGAGCCTGCCGAGCCGCATCGGTAACATCCTCGACATCACGCTCAAGGACCTGGAAAAGGTCCTCTACTGCGAGGCGTACATCGTCATCGACGCGAAGGCGACTCAGCTCGAGCGCGCCGAGCTGCTCTCGGAGGAGCGCTACGCGCAACTCTTGGAGGAGTACGGCGACGACGCGTTCGAGGCCGGTATGGGCGGCGAAGCCGTCTTGGAGATGCTCAAGCGGGTGGACGTGCACGGCCTCTCCGAGCAGCTCCGCCACGAGATGCGCACCAGCACCAGCGAGGCAAAGCGTAAGAAGTACGCCAAGCGCCTCAAGGTGGTGGAAGCATTCCGAGGCTCGGGCAACCGCCCGGAGTGGATGATGCTCACGGTCATCCCGGTGCTGCCGCCGGATCTGCGCCCCCTCGTTCCGCTCGACGGCGGTCGCTTCGCGACCTCCGACTTGAACGACCTCTACCGTCGCGTCATCAACCGCAACAACCGCCTCAAGCGCCTGCTGGAGCTCAACGCGCCGGAAATCATCATCCGGAACGAGCGCCGCATGCTGCAAGAAGCGGTTGATGCGCTGTTCGACAACGGTCGCCGGGGCAAAACCATCACCGGTCCGAACAAGCGCCCCCTCAAGTCCCTGAGCGACATGCTCAAGGGCAAGCAGGGTCGCTTCCGCCAGAACTTGCTCGGCAAGCGCGTGGACTACTCCGGTCGCTCCGTGATCGTGGTCGGCCCGACGTTGAAGCTGCACCAGTGCGGTCTTCCGAAGAAGATGGCGCTCGAGCTCTTCAAGCCGTTCATCTACAACAAGCTGGAAGAGCGCGGCTACGTCAACACCATCAAATCTGCGAAGAAGATGGTGGAAAAGGAGCGTCCCGAGGTTTGGGACATCCTGGACGAAGTCATCAGCGAGCACCCGGTGATGTTGAACCGCGCGCCGACTCTGCATCGCTTGGGTATCCAGGCGTTCGAGCCGGTGCTCATCGAAGGCAAAGCCATCCAGCTTCACCCGCTGGTGTGCGCCGCCTTCAACGCGGACTTCGACGGCGATCAGATGGCCGTGCACGTCCCGCTGAGCATCGAAGCTCAGATGGAAGCGCGCGTGCTCATGATGAGCACGAACAACATCCTGTCGCCCGCGTCCGGCCGTCCGATCATCAATCCGACCCAGGACATCGTGCTCGGGCTCTACTACGCGACGCGCATGCGCCGCTTCGTGGAGGGAAGCTACCGCGAGGGCACGCTCAAGTACGACGAGAAGAACGGGCTCAGCGGTTACCTCCGCGGCGTGTTCGCCTCGCCGGACGAAGTGCGCATGGCCTACGACAACGGCACGGTGCACCTGCACGCGGCGATCAAGGTCCGCATCGTCGACAAGGACGAAGAGGGCAACGAGCGCACGCGCGTGGTGCAAACCACCGTCGGTCGCGTCTTGATCAGCGACGTGTTGCCGGACGGAATCCCGTTCGACTTCGCGAACAAGGTGCTGAACAAGAAGGCCCTCTCGAACCTCATCGACATCTGCTACCGGAGCTGGTAGACGAGGCGCAGGCCGAGCTCGAGAAGGTCGTCGATCAGTACCAGGAAGGTCTGATCACCGACGGCGAGCGCTACAACAAGGTCGTCGACATCTGGGCTGGCGTCGCGGACCGCGTCGCCGAAGAGATGATGGCCGGCATCGGCAAAGAAGTGATGAAGGATCCGGAGACGGGCGAGACCTCGGAAGAGTCTAGCTTCAACCCGATCTACATCATGGCCGACTCCGGTGCTCGTGGATCCCCCGCGCAGATGCGCCAGCTGGCCGCCATGCGCGGTCTCATGGCCAAGCCGAGCGGCGAGATCATCGAGACCCCCATCACGGCGAACTTCCGCGAAGGCCTCTCGGTTCTGCAGTACTTCATCTCGACCCACGGCGCTCGTAAGGGCCTCGCGGACACCGCGCTGAAGACGGCCAACTCCGGTTACCTCACGCGTCGTCTCGTAGACGTCGCGCAGGACGCCGTCGTGGCCGAGTTCGACTGCGGCACCTTGGACGGCATCCGCGTCACCAAGCTCGAAGAAGCCGGCGAAGTCATCCAACCGCTCGGCGACCGCATCCTCGGCCGCGTTGCGCTGGAAGACGTCGTCGACCCGCTTTCGGGCGAGGTCATCGTCGCCAACAGCACCGAGCTCGAAGAGTCCCACGTCGTCGCCATCGAGGACGCGGGCATCGAAGAGATCGTCATCCGCTCCGTGCTCACCTGCCAGACCCGTCGCGGCGTGTGCGCCCTGTGCTACGGCCGCGACCTGGCCCGTGGTTCTCGCGTCAACATGGGTGAGGCCATCGGCATCATCGCCGCTCAATCGATCGGCGAGCCGGGCACGCAGCTCACGATGCGTACGTTCCACATCGGTGGTGCGGCCGCGCGCGGCAAGATCGAGCAAAGCTCGCTCGAGACGCGCACGGAAGGCGTCGTCAACTTGCGCAACGCCTCACTGGTGCGACGCAAGGACAACACCATCGTCGTCATGAACCGTCACGGCGAGCTCGTCGTGATGGACGACACCGGACGCGAGCGCGAGCACCATCGCCTCGTGTACGGCGCGGTGATGAAGGTAGCCGACGGCGACCGCGTGACCTCTGGTCAAGTCGTTGCCGAGTGGGACCCCTTCGCCTCGCCCATCCTCACCGAGGTGGGCGGCATCGTGCAGTACGGCGACTTGGTCGAAGGCGTCACGGTGATGGAAAAGGTGGACGAGGTCACTGGCCTCAGCCGCAAGATCGTCATCGAGTCGCGCGCCGCCGATCTCCGCCCGCGCATCAGCATCATCGACCCGGAGACGGGCGAAGCGGTGAAGCTGCCCGGAACGGATCTCGACGCGCGCTACTTGCTCCCCGTCGGCGCGAACATCGTCGCGCTCGAAGGCGAGCAGATCAGCCCCGGCGAGGCCATCTCCAAGATGCCGCGCGACACGACGAAGGTGCAGGACATCACCGGAGGGCTACCCCGCGTCGCCGAGCTGTTCGAAGCCCGCAAGCCGAAGGATCACGCCATCATCAGCGAGATCGACGGCGTGGTTTCGTTCGGCAAGGACACCAAGGGCAAGCGCAAGGTGCTCATCACCCCGTTCTCCACCGAGGGCGGCTTGATGCCGGACCAGGCGCGCGAGTACCTGATCCCCAAGGGCAAGCACATCCAGGTGCAGCCGGGCGACCACGTGCGCGCCGGCGACCCGCTGCAGGACGGACCCGCCAACCCCCACGACATCCTTCGCGTCAAAGGCGAGAAGGAGCTCGCGGCCTGGCTGGTCAACGAAATCCAGCAGGTTTACCGCCTGCAGGGCGTGACCATCAACGACAAGCACATCGAGTGCATCGTGCGGCAAATGCTGCGCCGTGTACGCATCAAGGAGGTGGGTGACACCAACTTCCTGGTCGACGAGCAAGTCGAGAAGTACGTATTCGAGCGTGAAAACGCCCGAATCATGGAACGCGGCGGTCAACCCAGCATCGCGGAGCCCATGCTCCTCGGCATCACGAAGGCGTCCCTCAGCACGGAGTCGTTCATCTCCGCCTCGTCCTTCCAAGAGACCACCAAGGTCCTCACGGAAGCGGCGATCTGCGGCAAGACGGACGACCTCCGCGGCATCAAGGAAAACGTCATCATGGGCCGCCTCATCCCGGCCGGCACCGGCCTTCCCGCCTACAAGAAGCTGCAAGTCGTCATCGACGAAAAGTCGCCGACGTTCGCGCCGCCCACCTTCACGCGAGTGCAACCGGCAGATCTCGTAGCCGTCGGCGACGAGTAAGTAACCCTC